>NZ_JASPJT010000006.1:0-167410 GCF_030232425.1 Corynebacterium sp. MSK019
TCTGTCGCGGAGAATATCCAGGTGTTTTTCGCCGATCCGCATTCGCCGTGGCAGCGAGGTAGCAATGAGCGGATGAATCGGGATATCCGGTTTTATTTCCCCAAAGGCACCAACTTTACCGATGTCACCGACCAAGAGGTCGCCGAGGCCGAAGCATTGCTGAATAACCGGCCGCGAGTCGTGCTCGACGGGTTAACTCCTCGGGAGGTAATCTCTGGTGTTATCCATGATGCAATGACCGCCTGACCCTACCGCCCGAAAATTGGCTTGAAAGTGTCATAAACTCATACAGTTTCATATGTGCAGCCCGTGTTCATATGTGCAGCCCGCGATTTTTGAGATCGCTGCGGAATCCGAAGTTGGGTAGGGGAGGGACAAAGGCAGGGCGGGGACACTGCGGCGCCTGGAATCGGTGCGGTCGGCTGCGGGGCGTCATGCAGTAATTGGTTTAACCAAAATCCACCGATAGTTGTTTTTCTACGATTTTCTAGAATTTTTAGCGTGAAATTACAAGGTTGTGGTGCGTCTGTGTACAACATCTTGTGCGCCAGAGATCTCCGAACAGGGAATACCATGGTTGTGAGTACTACATCTAGTATGACTAGAGTTTTCTAGGCACCAAGTGTAGTGTTTTCGATGTCGAGCCAAGGAGAGCTAAAAGGACCTGTCTGCCACCCGTACTCGGTTTCTCATGAACCCTGGGAGCTTTCGGTCATTCAACCAATCCGCTGATTCCTCGGCCGCTTCCGTTGTTTGTACGAAGTCGATCCGATTCATTGGTCTTACCCAAAGCCAGAAAGTTTGTGAGAGTCATGGTTACCGTTTACAGCAAGCCTGCATGTGTCCAGTGCCGCGCTACCACTCGTGCCCTCGATAAGGCTGGAATTGCCTACGATATCGTCGACATCACCATGGACGATGAGGCTCGGGACTACGTCATGGCTCTCGGTCACCTCCAGGCGCCGGTCGTTGACACTGGCACTGAGACCTGGTCGGGTTTCCGTCCGGATCGCATCAAGGCTCTCCAGGCAGCGTAAGAATCACACACCTCTCCGCAGATTTCGTTGACCACCCGGGAAGCGAAGATTGCGGGGGTTTTGCGATGTAAAGGGTGAAGCTCTCATGCTGGTGGTGTATTTCTCCTCGGCGACGGGGAATACACACAAGTTTGTTGAAAAGCTAGGTATCAAAAATGCCCGCATTCCCATCCGTCGTAATGAGCCGGAGCTTATCGTCGATGAGCCCTATGTCCTCATTTGTCCGACTTATGGTGGTGGCGTTTCCATCAGCGGTGGTAACTCAAGGCCAGTTCCTCCGCAGGTCATCAAATTTCTTAATAATGAGCACAACCGCTCTTTCATCCGAGGTGTGATTGCTGCCGGCAATCTCAACTTCGGTGAGGACTTCTGTAAAGCAGGGGATGTCATCTCCTACAAGTGCAAGGTTCCATATCTATATCGCTTCGAGCTGATGGGAACCGACCACGATGTGCGGCGAGTCCGAGAAGGGCTAGAGGAATTCTTCCACGGTAGAGCCAGCGCCTAAGTTGGCAAGCCTCAGTGCCGAGGGAAGGGGCACTGAGGACAACCGAATGGATACGCTCGCGGAAGCCGTCGTAAAGCGGTGTGCGAGGAAAATAGCTAGATTGGATTGCTCTGGGCAGTGTTGGAACAGACCCTGTGCAGGCAAATGAATATTAAAGGAGTCAACGTGTCGGAAATGGGCAAGCAGGTCGCGGAGCCGGTGGGTGAGGACAAGCTGGATTACCACGCGCTCAATGCGCTGCTGAATCTGTACGGTGAAGACGGCAAGATTCAGTTCGATAAAGACCGCATGGCTGCGCGGCAGTTCTTCTTGCAGCATGTCAATCAGAACACTGTGTTCTTCCACAACTTGCGGGAGAAGCTCGATTATCTGGTAGAGAACCATTACTACGAGGCTGAGGTTCTGGAGAAGTACGAATTTGAGGACGTCAAGGCGCTGTTCAAGCAGGCCTACGCCCACAAGTTCCGTTTTCAGACTTTCCTGGGTGCTTACAAGTACTACACCTCGTACACGCTGAAGACTTTCGACGGCAAGCGTTACTTGGAGCGCTACGAAGACCGTGTGTGCATGGTTGCTCTTACGCTTGCCGACGGCGACTTGGGGCTCGCGCAGCACCTGGTTGATGAGATCATCGCCGGACGCTTCCAGCCTGCTACTCCTACATTCCTCAACTCTGGTAAGGCCCAGCGCGGCGAGCCGGTGAGCTGCTTCCTGCTGCGTATCGAGGACAACATGGAGTCCATTGGCCGCGCCATCAACTCCTCGCTGCAGCTGTCCAAGCGCGGCGGTGGTGTGGCGCTGCTGCTGAGCAACCTGCGTGAACAGGGCGCTCCGATTAAGCACATCGAGAATCAGTCTTCCGGTGTCATCCCGGTTATGAAGCTGCTGGAGGACTCCTTCTCCTACGCTAACCAGCTGGGTGCTCGCCAGGGAGCAGGCGCTGTCTACCTGCACGCGCACCACCCGGACATCATGCGCTTCCTGGATACCAAGCGTGAGAACGCGGACGAGAAGATTCGCATCAAGTCGCTGTCGCTCGGCGTTGTCATTCCGGACATCACGTTCGAGCTGGCCAAGCGTAACGACGACATGTACCTCTTCAGCCCGTACGATGTCGAGCGTGTCTACGGTAAGCCGTTCGCGGACATTAGCATCACCGAGAATTACGCGGATATGGTCGAGGACCCGCGTATTCGTAAGCAGAAGATCAACGCGCGTCAGTTCTTCCAGACCATCGCTGAGATTCAGTTTGAGTCCGGCTACCCGTACATCATGTTCGAGGACACGGTTAACCGCGCGAACCCGATTGAGGGCCGCATTAACATGTCGAACCTCTGCTCGGAGATTCTGCAGGTCAACACCCCGTCGACCTACAATGCGGACCTGTCCTACGAGCACGTGGGTGAGGACATTTCCTGTAACCTCGGTTCGCTGAATATTGCGATGACCATGGACTCGCCGGACTTTGGTCGCACTGTCGAGACTGCCATCCGTGGCCTGACTGCGGTCAGTGAGCAGACTTCTATTGACTCGGTGCCATCGATTCGCAAGGGCAACGACGGATCTCACGCCATCGGCCTGGGGCAGATGAACCTGCACGGCTACCTTGGCCGCGAGAAGATTATGTACGGCTCGGAAGAGGGCCTGGACTTCACCAACGCCTACTTCGCAGCAGTGCTCTACGCAGTCCTGCGCGCATCCAACAAGATTGCTCGCGAGCGCGGTCAGAAGTTCGTCAACTTTGAGAACTCTGACTACGCCAGCGGCAAGTACTTCGATAACTTCGATCCGGCAGAGTTCCAGCCGAAGACTCAGCACGTCAAGGAGATCTTCGAGAACTCCACCGCGCACATTCCGGACGCTGAGGACTGGGCGCAACTGAAGGCCGACGTCATGGAGTACGGCCTGTTCAACCGTAACCTGCAGGCAGTGCCGCCGACCGGTTCGATTTCCTACATCAACAACTCGACCTCGTCGATTCACCCGATTGCATCTCAGATTGAGATTCGCAAGGAGGGCAAGATCGGTCGCGTATACTATCCGGCTCCGCACTTGGACAATGACAACCGTGAGTACTTCCAGGACGCCTACGAAATCGGCTACGAGAAGATCATTGACACTTACGCGGTCGCTACCAAGTATGTTGACCAGGGACTGTCGCTGACCTTGTTCTTCAAGGACACGGTGAGCACTCGTGACCTCAACCGTGCGCAGATTTACGCATGGCGCAAGGGTATTAAGACTCTGTACTACATCCGCCTGCGTCAGGTTGCGCTGGAGGGTACTGAGGTCGAGGGTTGCGTATCCTGCATGCTTTAAGCAAGCGTGCTTGAGGGCTAGGCATCTAGTGCTTCAGTTGTAGCGCATTGAAGGCGCGAGAATTTCCCCGAGTTTTGCCGGGAGATTCTCGCGCCTTTTTCGTCACTCCACCCAATTGGGAACAAATGTAAATATCACTATTGACGGTTGTAATCCAGGTAATTAACCTGGGCAGTGGTACACCAATGTTCGCATAATTTTCACCCACGGCTAGTGGGGGAAGGGGCTGGAAGCCATGTCCGATACCACTGGTAAGAGCACTCCACACATCAACCCAAAGGGTGCGCCGATTGCAGAAACCATTTTGTTGCCAGGTGACCCGCTGCGTGCCAAGTTCATTGCGGAGACCTATTTGGACGATGTCGTTCAGTTCAACAAAGTTCGCAACATGTTGGGCTTTACCGGCACCTACCAGGGGCAGGAAGTGTCCGTCATGGGATCCGGTATGGGCATTCCGTCTATCTCGCTGTACTCCTGGGAACTTATCCATGTTTTCGGCTGCAAGAAGCTGATTCGCGTCGGTTCGTGCGGTGCGTTGCAGCCGGAGCTGGATCTGTATGACGTGGTTATCGGCCAGACGGCGTCGACTGACTCCAATTTTCTATCGCAGTACAACTTGCCGGGAACGTTCGCCCCGTCCGCATCTTTCCGTCTGATTGAAGATGTTCGCGATCGTGCCCGCGAGCAGGGCATCACTACACACGTCGGCAACATCTTGTCCAGCGATATTTTCTACAACTTCCAGGATGATGTGAACGACCGTTGGGCACGCATGGGTGTGCTGGCGGTGGAGATGGAATCTGCTGGCCTTTATGCCACTGCCGCCGAGGCCGGTGTGGAGGCCATGGGAATCTTCACTGTGTCGGACAACATCGTCACCGGTGGAAAGACCACTCCGGAAGAACGTGAGAAGGCCTTCACGACGATGATGGAGCTGGCATTGCCGCTGGCTCGACTCTAGTGTCCTGGTCCGCAATCAATTGGCTTGAAGTGTGAAATAGGTACAGTGCGATGAGCAATCCCGCCAGCAATACCAGCTTGAACGTGAATCCCCGTGAAAGCGCAGCGTCCAAGGCTGCCGCGCCAAACCCTAAGGCCGCAGTCCCGGTCTTGCTGTTTTCCTTTGTATTCTGTTTGGTCTTGGACAATGGCTTTAAGTTCATGACCAAGCCGATTGCGGAATCTCTGGACCTCAGTGTCTCCACGGCCAGTCTGCAGGCGACACTCGCCGGTATCTTGATTGGCATTGGAGCGGTGGTGTACGCCGCATTGGCGGACAGCATCAGTATCCGCAAATTGATGATTGTCGGTATCGGCTTCGTCGCCGTGGGCTCTCTACTGGGTTATTTCTTCCAGGGAGTATGGCCAATCGTGCTTACTGCCCGCATTATTCAAACTGCGGGCCTGGCGGCGGCTGAGACACTCTACGTCATCTATGTCACCAAGTACCTAAGCCCAGAAGATCAGAAAACCTACCTCGGCTTTTCCACCGCGGCCTTCCAAGCCGCGCTGCTGATTGGAACGTTGACCTCGGGAATCGTGGCTACCTACATTTCCTGGCCGGCTATGTTCCTGATTTCGCTCATTCTGATTGTTGCCATTCCGTTCCTGATCAAGACAGTTCCGGAGGAGCAGCAGCAGAAGAGTCACCTGGATATCTTTGGCCTGTTCCTCATCGCGGTCATCGCCACTGCGGTGATGCTGTTCATGCAGCAGTTCCAATGGTGGTGGCTGGTTGCCGCTGCGCTGGGCGTCGCGCTCTTTGTCTGGCACATCCGGACACATGACAACGCCGTGGTCAGCCCGTCGTTCTTTACCAATGCTCGCTACGTTTGCGCGCTGATTGTTGTGCTCGTGGTTTACATGGTCCAGTTGGGGTATTCGGCCATTCTGTTGCCGTATATGGTCGACGAGCTCTATGGCATCAACCTCGACGGTGCTGCCTATATCCTCGCGCCGGGCTACCTCTGCGCTGTCATCGTCGGTGTAATGTCTGGCAAGGTTGCCAAGTTCCTGCCCTCGAAGCAGGCCATTGTCGCGGCTATCAGCATCATCATCGTGGCGTTGCTCATCCCCGCAGTGCTGCCGGGGGCCGGTGTTGCCACGGTTATCGTCTCCATGATTCTGTTCCCATCAGGGTTCGCGCTCATGTATGCGCCGTTGGTCGCGACCGCACTGCAGAACATTCCTGCCGCCAAGTCCGGTGTTGCAATCGGTTTCTACAATCTGACGATCAACATTGCCGTCCCGGTTGGCATCGCGTTAACGGCCATGCTTGTTGATTCTCGACCGGCCTTCTTCAGCACCCTCTCCATCGCGCAGTCTGAAGCAGAAGGGGTCTCCGCTACCATCGCTTGGTTGCTCGCGCTCATGGCTGTCGTAGGTTTGCTGGTGTACGTCATCTCCGACCGCATCATCAACGACACGGCGGAAAACCGAGAGAAGGTTCACGCCTAGGTTCGCGCAACATCTTGCGCTTGGTGCTTGACGACGGACATTGCGTCGTCAAGCACCTTTTTCTTTGTGTGACGTGGGGTTAGGGGAGGGGTGCCGGGAACAAGAATCGGCAAGTGGGGCGATTTCTTCTAGGCCACGTGCTTAATAATGCGGGTGTGGGTAAGCTGCTAAGGGTAGTGGCTCCTTTCATCGGGAGCCTGACGTTTTGTAGTGGGACAAGGCTGGAATAGCCACCGCTGCAGCCGCTGTTTTGGACTCATAAAGAGTGAAGGACGTTCCTTATATATAAGGTGTGTTCGGAAAACGGCAATATCAATGAAAAAGGGAGAGGTTTCCACGTGAGTTTCGATGATTGCCCACCCTCGACTCCGGCCCACCGTGAGAAGAATCCAGAGTCGCGTGCATGCCCAGTTGCGGCTATTGACTGGAACACGATTCCTGATGATAAGGATCTCGAGGTTTGGGATCGTCTGACCGGTAACTTCTGGTTGCCGGAAAAGGTGCCGCTGTCGAATGACATCAAGAGCTGGAATACGCTCAACGCACTGGAGCAGCGCACCACGATGCGCGTGTTCACTGGTCTGACCATGCTGGACACCATCCAGGGCACGGTTGGTGCAGTATCGCTCATCCCGGATGCGCTGACTCCGCACGAGGAAGCTGTGTACACCAATATCGCCTTCATGGAATCGGTGCACGCAAAGAGCTACTCGTCGATTTTCCAGACGCTGGCGTCGACTCCTGAGATTCAGGATGCGTTCCGTTGGGGCGAGGAGAATGAGTACCTGCAGAAGAAGGCCAAGATTATCCTCGACTACTACGAGGGCGATAATCCGCAGAAGAAGAAGGTCGCTTCCACTTTGTTGGAGTCCTTCCTGTTCTACTCGGGCTTCTACCTGCCGATGTACTGGTCCAGCCACGCCAAGCTGACTAACACCGCGGACATTATTCGCCTAATCATTCGTGATGAGGCAGTTCACGGTTACTACATCGGTTACAAGTACCAGCGCAACCTGGAGCGTCTGACCCAGGCCGAACGTGACGAGCTGAAGGATTACACCTTCGACCTCATGTTTGATCTCTACGACAACGAGATTCAGTACACCGAAGAGATGTACGACGAACTCGGTTGGACCGAGGATGTCAAGCGTTTCCTGCGTTACAACGGCAACAAGGCTCTAAACAACTTGGGCTACGAGGGTATGTTCCCGGCCGACGAGACTCGCGTTTCGCCGTCGATCCTGTCGGCCCTGTCGCCGAATGCTGACGAAAACCACGACTTCTTCTCGGGTTCCGGCTCTTCCTACGTCATGGGTAAGGCTGAAGTAACCGAGGATGAGGACTGGGACTTCTAAAAGCACAGGTGTAGGGAACATTCCGCATCGAGCCTCACTCTGGTGACAGCACACACACGGGGGTAGTAGTCCTAGCCTCGACGGTTCCTGCTAAATAGGCGTTAGCCCAGGTTAAGACAATTCTCAGGAAACTAATAGTGTGCTTAGCTGAGTGGGGAAGTGAGCCGGAAAATCCCTTAGCCTTAACTTTTTCCAAGGTTCAGACTAGAATCTGGCACATAGCGGTAGGTGGGTTCGCCGTCGCGTACTCGCCTGCACTATTCTCACAAGGACAAAACTTAAAATCCCTGTAGTGAGTTACAGGAAATCTTCGCGTAGTAAGGAGGAAGAATGACTGCAGTAGCGCCTCGTCCAGATCATGGCGTTGTAGCGCCGGAACGGCCGCAGCCGTTCGGACATGAGCGTAAGGGCAGCTGGGCGTGGGAAATGCTGACCACGACCGACCACAAGAAGCTGGGCATCATGTACATCATTATGTCCTTCTCGTTCTTCTTTGTCGGCGGTCTGATGGCTCTGCTTATCCGTGCTGAGCTCTTCGCCCCAGGACTTCAGTTCCTTTCTAACGAGCAGTTCAACCAGATGTTCACCATGCACGGCACGGTGATGCTGCTTCTGTTCGGTACCCCGATTGTTTGGGGTTTTGCTAACTACATTCTGCCACTTCAGATTGGTGCTCCGGACGTGGCTTTCCCGCGTCTGAACGCTTTCGGCTTCTGGCTGACCACCATTGGTGGCATTCTGATGCTGTCGGGCTTCCTGACCCCGGGTGGTGCTGCTGACTTCGGTTGGACCATGTACTCCCCGCTGTCTGACCCGATTCACTCTCCGGGTGTCGGTTCTGACCTGTGGATTGTCGGTGTCGGTGTTGGTGGTGTCGGTACCATCGCTTCCGCCATTAACATGACCACCACTGTCCTGTGCCTCCGTGCACCAGGCATGACCATGTTCCGTATGCCAATCTTCACCTGGAACATCCTGGTTACCTCGATCCTGGCTCTGCTGATCTTCCCGATTCTGACTGCAGCTGCTCTTGGTGTTTTGTACGACCGTAAGCTGGGCGGTCACATTTACGACCCGGCAAACGGTGGCGCAATGCTGTGGCAGCACCTGTTCTGGTTCTTCGGTCACCCAGAGGTCTACGTCCTGCTGTTGCCGTTCGTGGGCATCATCACCGAGGTCGTTCCGGTCTTTTCCCGTAAGCCGCTGTTCGGCTACGCAGGTATGGTCTTCGCAACCCTGTCTATTGCAGGTCTGTCCATGGCTGTGTGGGCACACCACATGTTCGTGACCGGTGGCGTTCTGCTTCCGTTCTTCTCGTTCATGACCTTCCTGATTTCGGTCCCGACCGGTGTTAAGTTCATCAACTGGATGGGCACCATGTGGCGTGG
Source organism: Corynebacterium sp. MSK019 (assembly GCF_030232425.1). NCBI lineage: Bacteria > Bacillati > Actinomycetota > Actinomycetes > Mycobacteriales > Corynebacteriaceae > Corynebacterium > Corynebacterium sp. MSK019. The sequence continues at coordinate 9,065 of NZ_JASPJT010000006.1, forward strand.
CCACATGACCTTCGAGGCTCCGATGACTTTCGCTCTCGGCTTCATCGTGACCTTCCTGTTCGGTGGTTTGACCGGTATTATGCTGGCTTCCCCACCGCTGGACTTCCACGTCTCTGATACTTACTTCGTCGTGGCGCACTTCCACTACACCCTGTTCGGTACCCTGGTCTTCGCTTCCTACTCGGGCGTTTACTTCTGGTTCCCGAAGATGACTGGTCGTATGCTCGACGAGAAGCTGGCAAAGGTTCACTTCTGGCTGACCTTCATCGGCTTCAACCTGACCTTCCTGGTCCAGCACTGGCTGGGTAACGAGGGTATGCCGCGTCGTTACGCCGACTACCTCGAGACTGACGGTTTCACCACCCTGAACATGATCTCCACCGTTGGTGCGTTCATCCTGGGTCTGTCTGTTATCCCGTTTGTCTGGAACGTCTTCAAGTCCTGGCGCTACGGTGAGGTCGTCACTGTTGATGACCCGTGGGGTTACGGTAACTCCCTCGAGTGGGCTACTTCTTGCCCGCCGCCGCGCCACAACTTCACCTCGATGCCGCGCATCCGCTCGGAGCGCCCGGCGTTCGAGCTGCACTACCCGCACATGGTTGAGCGTCAGCGCGCAGAGGCCCACGTTGGTCGTCAGCTCTAAGAGCTAGTGGCTACATGGCTGATGCAACTCTGAGTTAATAACTACGCGAAGCTAAGGCCCCATCACGGTTCTCCGTGATGGGGCCTTAGTCTTGTCTTTGAGAGTCTTTCCTAGGGAAGAGGCAGTAAGAGAGCGCAGGGAGAGCAGGGGGGGGCAGGGAGCGCCAGAAGGGCAAGAGAGCAGGGCGATGGCTAGCGCCTGTCACTGGCCACCCACTGAAGTGCGGAATCCCACTATGCGATGAGCACTCTGCCGGGGCTTCATGCGATACTGGATTGGTGAATGAACAGGTAATTATCTCTCCCAGTCAGTCTGTAGATACCGATGCTCTATCGGTTTCGTTGGCACCGGGACTAGCTCCGGTGCTTATTACCGCTGTTGGCCGAGACCGCCCGGGTGTCTCCGCAGCTTTCTTCCGCGTGCTCGCGGCCCACGGAGTTCAAATTTTGGATGTGGAACAGTCGGTGTTCCGCTCTAATCTGAGCCTCGGTGCGCTTGTTGGTGTCACAGAAGAAAAGGTCGGTGTTCTCCGTGAGGGACTCATTGAAACACTGAAGCCTCACGGCATGACTGTCAGTTTCCAGCTGGATGCCCCGATTGAGCGCAGCGATGGCTCCACCCACGCACTTGTCGTGTTGGGCAATCCGGTCAACGCTGAGGATATTTCCCGTATCGGCCGCACTCTTGCTGATTACGGTGCAAACATCGATTCCATTCGCGGTATTGCTGACTACCCAGTCACTGGCCTGGAATTGCTGGTCTCTATTCCGGACCCGAAGCCGGGTGCGGGCATTCCGCTGCGTAAGGCACTGGCCGAGCTTGCACAGGACCAGGACATTGACATCGCAATTGAACGCGCTGGTTTGCAACGCCGCTCCAAGCGCTTGATTTGTTTCGATGTGGACTCGACCTTGATTACCGGTGAGGTCATTGAGATGCTGGCCGCCCATGCTGGTCGCGAGGCGGAGGTTGCAGCGGTTACAGAGCGCGCTATGCGCGGTGAGCTGGACTTCGCCGAGTCACTGCATGAGCGAGTTAAGGCTCTGGCTGGCCTGCCGGTCAGTGTCCTAGAGGAAGTCACTAACTCCATCGAGCTGACTCCAGGCGCCCGCACCACGATCCGCACGCTGAAGCGCCTCGGTTACAAGTGTGGTGCTGTCTCCGGTGGCTTTATCCAGATCTTGGAGCCGCTGGCAAAGGATCTCGGTCTGGACTTTTACAAGGCGAATACCCTCGAGGTCGAGGACGGAAAGCTGACTGGACGCGTGGTCGGCGATGTCGTCGATAGGCAGGAGAAGGCCCGCAGCCTCAAGACGTTCGCCGCAGAGTCGGGGCTTCAGATGCATCAGACCGTTGCGGTCGGCGATGGGGCCAATGACATCGATATGTTGTCGGTCGCAGGCCTTGGTATTGCTTTCAATGCCAAGCCGGCGCTGAAGGAAATCGCTGACACGTCCGTCAACGTTCCATTCATGGACTCGATTCTGTTCATGCTGGGCATTTCCCGCGATGAAATCGACGATGCCGACCGCGAAGATGGCACCTTCCGCCGCGTGCCGTTGGAGCAGTAGTGCAACGCGAGGATCACAAGGATCCAGCTGTCACGGACGCATCATCGGTACCGGAGTGGTTCCGTATCGCCCATAATCTCCTGCCGCAACCTGATAGGGAAGACCACGGCGAGGATGTGCCGTGGGCAATGGCTATTGTGCTTGAGGTTCCGAAGAAGGAACGCCCCTCGCGCACTGCGCTGCTCCGCGCTGCCGCGATGGCTGTTGTTGCTTGTTGCCTGGACGAACGCGCAGGCGATGACACTTCTGCCTATCAACAAGGTCTGGCGTCTTGGTACGGTGCGCGCATCCGCAAGCTCACACGTCGCGCTCGCAATATCGGCTGGCAACGCGCTCAGCTTGCACCGGGTGTCACCGTGGACGTCGACGGCGCGCAAGCTCGCGCACTAGTGCCAACTCCTGTCGACGAAACCTACCCGGAGATTGCCAAACTACAAATTTCCGGCACCGATTTGCCTTACGACGACCCGGAGAACACATCTCCCGGCGCCCCGGGCGACCATGAGAGCGCTGACACCTTTGCTCCGCCAGTGATTTGGGTGGACAAAAACCTGAATATGTCCGTAGGAAAGGTGGCCGCGCAAGTTGGACACGGCTCAATGCTCTATGCGGCCAGTCTGTCGGTCGAGGACGCTTGGGCGTGGGCGCAAAGTGGTTATGCGTTAGATGTGAAAGAAGTACCGCGGGAGCAGTGGCCAGCGCCAGAGCTCCGCGCGGTTGAGGTTCAGGATGCCGGGTTTACCGAGATTGCTCCCGGTTCAGTCACCGTGGCGGTGACCCCTGGGGCAGTAACTCACGACTGAGCGCGTGCTGCCTCCATGGCCTTGAGATCCTTGCGCAGAATCTTGCCCGTCGCCGACTTCGGGATTTCATCCATGAACTCGACTGCTCGCACCTTCTTGTACGGTGCGACGCGGTCGGCGACGTAGTCCATAATCTCGTCTTCAGTCACCTGCTCGCCCGCCTTGATGACGACGTAAGCCTTAGGAATCTCCTCGCCGTCGGAGCGAACGACACCACTGCAGGCGGCATCGGCAATATCCGGGTGGCTGAGCAGCACGGACTCGAGCTCGGCCGGCGGAACCTGGTAGCCCTTGTACTTAATCAGTTCCTTGAAGCGGTCGACGATGTACACATTCCCGTGTTCGTCGAGTTCCGCAACGTCGCCGGTACGCAGCCAACCGTCGACAAGCGTCTCTGCCGTCGCCTTCGGGTTGTTGAGGTAGCCCTTCATCACCTGTGGACCATGAATCCATAGCTCACCTGCCTCCGAGCGCCCCTCGGCGGGAACCGGGATTTCCTCAAAGCTGTCGGAGTCGAGGTTGACAATCTTGTACTGAGTGTTGGGGACTGCGCGACCGATCGAGTCCAGCGGACTATCGTGGCCGATGCGGATGTGGGCTGCTGGCGAGGACTCGGTCATGCCGAAGCCCTGTGCGACCACGCAGTCAAGGCGCTTTTCCACCTGTTCCGCGAGGTCAAGTTGGAGAGAAGCGGCACCCGAGAAGATTGTCTCCAGGCTGGACAAGTCAAAGGAATCGACAGCTGGGTGCTTGGCCAGGCCCACAGCTACAGGTGGTGCGATGAACGCGAACTTCACCTTGTGCTCGGCGATGATGGACAGGAAATCGACGAGGTCGAACTTGCCCATGGTGTACTGCGTCGTGCGGCGCCACAGGCACAGATTCAGCAGCGCAGTCAGGCCGTAGATGTGGAAAAACGGCAGGATAGTGACAGCCGGGGTGTCCTCGGTCAGCGCGTTGACTGTAGCTCCACCCGCCTGAGCGACGTTGGCCACCAAGTTGCGGTGAGTGAGCTGGACGCCCTTCGGTACACCGGTGGTTCCCGAGGAAAACGGAATCACGGCAACGTCATCGGGTGATACGTCGACGTCCGGGGCGCCGTGCCCCTCGGCAAGCAGCTCGCCCATGCCGTGGAGACCCGTCAGGCCGATAATCATCTCTTCCGGCAGACCAGCAGCCTCAGCGCCGTGGGCGCCAGCCCAACCGATTGAGGAGGTCGTTAGCATCATCTTCGCGTCAGACATCCGGAGTTGGTTTTCAATGTCCTCCGCAGTTGCCAGCGATGCGACCGTCGTGCAGACAGCCCCCGCGCGTAGGACACCGTGAAGAGCGACCGCGAAGGTTGTCGAGTTGGGGCAGTGGAGAGCCACAACGTCGCCCTTCTTAATCCCACGTGCTGCCAGCGCACCCGCAAACTTCTCAATGCTGGCCTTCAGATCACCGAAGGTGACCTCGGAGCCTGAGTCAACGATTGCAAGCTTGTCCTGGTGACGTGGCTCAATTTCTCCGAAGAGGAACTCAAAGAGTGAGGTCTCCGGGATGTCGATGTCGGGGAGGTTGCTGGAAAGGGGCATGCAGGAAATCGCCTTTCTAATCTCGTGCACGGCTGCCAAGTGTCCTGCTTCATTAGCTCGGGCACTGTAGCAGTGCTGTGTTTCACATCACAATAATGTATTGGATAGAAAAGCGTGGGATTTTTTCCAGAAACTATGCCTAATCCAGCGTCACCTCGTGAGCCCAGACAGCCCCCTCTGAATCAGCTTTGGGTCAGCCGCTGCAACGCTCCAGCCGCAATATCCAGGTTGGTCGTCCGCCAGAAGTCAGGCATCGACGCGGCAATCCAGGAACCATAGCGTGCAGTAGCCAACCGTGAATCCAGTACCGCAACAACCCCGCGGTCATCGACTTGGCGTAGCAGACGACCAGAACCCTGCGCCATCAGCAGCGCTGCATGTGTCGCTGAGACCTCCATAAAACCGTTTCGGCCAGCGGCATTAGCCGCATCGGAGCGCGCGGACAAAAGCGGGTCGTCGGGGCGGGGGAACGGGATGCGATCGATGATGACACACGATAGCGATGGGCCAGGAACATCGACGCCTTGCCACAGCGTCAGCGTGCCAAACAAGCATGTCTGCGGATTAGCTGCGAAGCGATCAACCAGAGCACCGATAGAGTCATCGCCTTGGCACAGCACGTCGTAAGGCAGGCGCTTGCGCATTTCCTCCGCCGCTGCCTCGGCGCCTCGGCGAGAAGAAAACAGCCCGAGCGTTCGCCCACCAGCGGCGCGGATGAGGCGCTCCATGATCGCGAACTGCTCCGGTGTGGCGCCGTCGCGTCCAGGTCGTGGCAGGTCGCGTGCGACGTAGAGGATGCCAGATTTCTGCGGGTCAAAGGGCGTGCCGACGTCCAAGCCATCCCACCCACCGGAGGGAAGCCCCCAAGCGGCGGCCATGGCATCGAACTTGCCGCCAAGAGCAAGTGTTGCTGAGGTCAAAACGACGGTGGATTCGCCGAAGAGGCGTTCGCGAAGCAGTGCTGCGATGGACAGGGGAGCGACATAAACTGTCTTGTTCTCGCCAGGCCATACGACATCGTCGCTACTGAACTCTAGAATTCGCACGACTGTGTCGTGCATATTCTCCACGGCAGCGCGGACGGTCTGGCGCTCAGTGTTGTCAGAGTCAGAACTCGAACCACCGGAGCCCGACCCGCCAGAGCTGCCTGAACTAGAGGTGCCTAGCGTGGTCTGTAGTTGCCACAGGCTATCGCGGAGCGAAGCTAGCGCCGCTCCAAGCTCACCGGGAATTTCTTCGAGTGCGCCGCTGTAGGCGTCGGCAAGCAATGCGACGGTCTCGCCGAGTAGATCCGTGGCATCGGTGACATCATCCACCTGCTCTGCGGCTCCGAATTTGCGGGCGCGCCGGGCCATCATGGTGATACCGGCAGGGGAGAGCTCGTCGGTGGCAACAGAGGTGATTCGACCGTCGAGCTCGTGAGCCTCGTCAATGACAACGCAGTCGTGCTGCGGCAAAATCATGGCGTCGGAGAGCGCATCGATGGCCAACAGTGCGTGATTGGTGACAACGATGTCAACGTTGGAGGCCTCGCGGCGGGCTTGTTCGGCGAAACACTCCTCGCCGAAAGGGCAGGAAATGGCACCGACGCATTCGCGAGCCGTGACGGAGACCTGCCGCCAGGCTTCGTTGGAAACGCCCTTGTCCAGGCTGTCGCGGTCGCCGGTGTCGGTGTCATTGGCCCACTCGCGTAGCCGCATGACCTCGGCAGCGGTTCGGCTGAGCTGCGCTTCGCTGAGGAGGGCAGTGGGGCCAACGGCGTCACCTGAGCTGGCCTGCTCGGATTCATCACCGTCCATGACGGGATCTTTGATGACATTTCCGACCTTGGACTTGCACAGGTAGTTCGAGCGGCCCTTGAGGATTGCGAAGGTTGGCGTGCGGGACAAGTGTGGCTCTAGCGAACTGACTAGCCGCGGCAAGTCGCGTTCGACCAGCTGGCGTTGCAGCGCAATGGTCGCCGTGGAAACGATTACAGACTCGTCGGACTCCATTGCTTGCACAATGGCAGGCACCAGGTAGGCCAGCGACTTACCCGTACCGGTGCCTGCCTGTACCGCTAGGTGCCGCTCGCGCGCAAAGGCGGAGGCCACCGACCGGGACATTTTGACCTGATTCGGTCGAGTCGTTCCGCCGAGTCCCTTCACTGCCGCATCGAGAAGAGCTTCGATGCTATCCGCGTTATGGACGCTGGCTCTCGGTGAAGCTAGCTCGTCAACATCGTCAAAGTCCTCAAAGTCGTCCGATAGCTCAGCAAAATCTGCGTGCCCGATACTGTCCGACACAGTTCCCCCGCCGCCTAAACGCCGTGAAAACGGACGGACAGTACCGGCTCGTCACGGGAAAGTGCAAGTCCCTCCCACGGGAGGCTGACCAGCGCTTTAACCAAGTGATCGCGGGACTCCTCCAAGGTCGGTAGACCATCGACGACCTCGCCATCGCGCATCATCGGAATGGTCAGATCGCGGTAGTGCAGGTTGCCCACATCCGGGATTTCTGAGCCGAGCGGGAAAGCGATTTCCTCCACGGCGGTACCGGAACGACGGCAGGTACGAATAGCCGCCTTCACGCCACCGTGGCTTCGCTTGTCCAACGAGCGCTTGGCGACGGGCACCCCATCAACTTCGACCATCTTGTAGACCAGGCCCGCAGTCGGTGCGCCGGAGCCAGTGACTACAGAGGTGCCCACGCCGTAGACATCGACCGGCTCTGCCCTCAGCGCCGCAATGGCGAACTCGTCGAGGTCAGAGGACACTACGATGTTGGTGTTGTGCGCCCCCAGCGAGTCGAGCTGCTGACGCACCTGGCGAGCGAGAACTCCGAGGTCGCCGGAGTCAATACGTACACCGCCGAGTTCCGGACCCGCGACCTCAATAGCCGTATTGACGCCCTCGGTGATGTCGTAGGTATCCACCAACAAAGTGGTGTCGGTTCCCAGTGTGTCAATCTGAGCCTTGAAGGCCGCAGCCTCGTTCGTCGTGCCATCTGGGTTGGTGTGCAACAGAGTCCACGCGTGCGCAGCGGTACCGGAGGCTGGGATGTTGTACCGTGCCGCTGCCTCCAAGTTGGAGGTGGCGCTAAAACCTGCCAGGTAAGCGGCGCGGGCAGCAGTCACAGCTGCTTCTTCATGAGTGCGACGCGAACCCATTTCAATAATCGGGCGCCCACCGGCAGCCGTGACCATTCGGGTTGCTGCCGAGGCGATGGCGGAGTCCGCATTGAGAATGGAGAGAATAACAGTCTCCAAAATGACGCACTCGGCGAAAGTGCCTCGCACCGTCAAAATGGGCGAGGCGGGGAAGTAGAGCTCTCCCTCGCGGTAGCCGTCGACTTGGCCACTGAAGGAATAGTTACGCAGGTAATCCAGCGTCCTGTCATCGAGGAAGTCCAGCGAAGCCAGCTGTTCCTCGGTGAAGCGGAAGTTGCGGATAGCATCCAACACACGCGCTGTACCAGCGACAACGCCATAGCGACGCTCATTCGGCAGGCGACGGCCAAACACCTCGAAGGCGACCTGGCGCTCGCCGGATCCGTCGGCAAGCGATGCCTGCAGCATCGTCAGCTCGTACTTATCGGTGAGAAGGGCGGTGGAGGAATGCTTATCAATCACGGTCAACAGTCTAGTCGGCTGAAGCGGGCCGGGGCAGTCGGTTCCGGCGAGCGCGCGCCACTCCGTACTATCCTGGTGCCTATGAGCATGCCAGCAGCAACACCGATGCCCACTATGGATGCCGATGTCGTGACGGAATCGAACCGACCCTGGCAGTGCATTGTGTGGGATGACCAGGTTAATTCGATGAGTTATGTCACCTACGTGTTTCAGATGCTCTTCGGCATGGACCGAAAGAAGGCGCACGCGCTGATGATGACGGTTCACACGGAGGGCAAGGCAATCGTGTCTTCCGGTGAGCGTGACAAGGTGGAGGCCGATGTGAAGAAGCTCCACAAGGCAGGCTTGTGGGCAACAATGGAGCAGGCTGACTAAGCCGATATTCGACAGCGGGAGAGAATTTACATGCGTCCTTGGAAGCGCAAGCGATCCCTTCTCGGCGGTGGCGTCAAGTACGTCACGGCTTTTGAAGGCACGGAGCGGGATTTGCTGCTGAATCTGGCTGCTACTGTGGCGGACTCGCTGATGGAGCGAGCCCGGTCGGCACCGAAGGATGAGCTCGCGGAAATGACGGGAATGCCTGTCGGACACTCCGAGGCCCCATCCGATCCGAAGCTTGCGCGCCTGTTGCCGGACTTCACCAAGCCGGGTGAGGAGAGCGTGGAGGGGGAAAACGCCCTCATGCGCCAGCTGCATGAATCGGAGATTGTAGAGAGCAAGCTCCATTCCCTGCGTGCGATTATCGACGCCCTGGAGCCCGCCGAGTCGGGGCAGGTATCCATTTCCGAAAGTGATGCCCATGCCTGGGTGGCGGGTATCAATGACCTACGTATTTACCTGCATGTTTCCATGGAGAACCTCAATGGCTCCATCGAACAGATTGAGCAGACCGACGCGATGTACCAGTGGCTGTCCTACAACCAAGAGTCACTGTTGGACCAGCTCATGGGTGAGTAGCGAATCCGAGCAAAACCCCGAAAAGATGCAGTAATCAACTGAGGTTAGCTGCCATGAACTGTGGTGAAAGGTGCCGTGGTCGACAATGAATTCTGAGATCTTCGCAATCAGCCCCACCGACATTCGACACCAAGCCAGCAGTGCTGCGCTGGGCGCGAGCATCGACATCGGCGCAGGCTGTCTCGACTCCATCGACGGCATCTCTATCGGCCATGCTTCTGAGGGGGATACCGGAGTCACCGTCATCGCCGCTCCAGGCGGTGCTGTCGGCGCTGTCGATGTCCGCGGCGGCGGTCCGGGCACCCGCGAGACCGACCTGCTCGCACCGGAGAATACCGTCGAACGCGCCCACGCTGTCGTTTTGGCTGGCGGCTCCGCGTACGGCCTCGCAGCTGCCGACGGAGTTATGCGCGAACTGCGCGACCGCGGCATTGGCTTTGAGGTCACCCCAACTCGTCCGGATATCCTCGTGCCCATCGTTCCCGGTGCTGTCATCTTCGACTTGCTGTTGGGGGAGCCGACGCTGCCCACCGCTGAACTAGGGCGCGAGGCGTTGTCGCACGCGCTTGACGACGTCCCGGAGGACACTCCCTCCGGGACAGTAGGTGCCGGTGTCGGTGCTATGGCCGGGGCAATCAAGGGTGGTTTTGGACAAGCCCGTGTGACCTCCGCCGATGGTAAGTACTTTGTGGCTGCCGCAATGGTGGTGAACTCCTTTGGTGCGGTCATTGACCCGGAGGGACACCTTTACGGAATGCCCGCGGCTGCCGGTGCCAGCAAGGAGGCATTGGCCCGGCTGGACCAGGTTTTCGTCGGTAGAACCAAAATTCTCGCCGATGCGGCTGGCGACGGGGAGTCGTCGGCAAACACGCGAAACACAACGATTGGCACGTTGATAACCAATGCGCCGGTGACAACTGCGCAGTTGAAGCGGTTGGCGATGTGCGGTCATGACGGGTTGGCGCGAGCGATTCGGCCGGCTCATGCGCCGATGGACGGTGACACGCTGTTTGCCCTCAGCTCGGCCGAGGCGGCGGATAGCGGAAACGCTGAACCCGTGGGCTCGGATGTGGTGGCCCTGTTGGCTGCGATGGCGGCCGATGCGGTGCAGATGGCTATTGTCGATGCCGTGATGAGTGCAACGGGACGCGCGGAAGTAGCCGCGCTGTCAGAGATGCTGGACAAGTAGTGAAGGAAGTTCGCCAATGAATCCGCAATGGAGCTCGGGACAACAGCAGAATTACCAGAACTATGCGCAGTACCCGATGGGCGGTCCCGTGCAGACGCGGCGGAATAATCAGATTGTTCCACAGGATCGCGACGGCGGGCTCGGGGCGGCCATCAGTACGGCTATTGGGTACCTGGCACTTATCTGGACGGTCTTTCTTGTCAACGAATTCATCTTTGGTGGGGCGCTGAACAACTTCGGTGTGCGCCCACGCGAAACCTCGACGCTGTGGGGAATTTTGACCGCACCGCTGCTGCACGCAGATTACGGGCACATTGTGGCGAACTCTCTGCCCGGGGCGTTGTTCGCCGGTTTGATTGCAATGTCGTCGAAGCGGCTATTTTGGCAGGTCACACTCTTGATTACGGTCGTTGGTGGCGGTCTGACCTGGCTGGTCGGCGGTGTAAATACCGTCCACATCGGTGCGTCCGGCCTGATTTACGGCTGGCTGGCGTTTTTGGTCGTACGCGGTTTCGTGAATCGTCGGGTGATGCAGATTATTTTGGGCGTGATTCTGGCATCGATGTATTCGGGTCTTATCTGGGGAGTGCTGCCAACACAGATGGCTGTTAGTTGGCAGATGCACCTCTTCGGTGGGCTTGCGGGCATCTGGGCTGCGGTGATGTTTAAGCGCGGTCGTGCACGTGGCTAAGAGTGCACGTCGCTAAGAGCCCGAGGTACGTGGCATCAGCTCCTGACGAAATCGGCCTAGAATAGGAGCTTCGGTGTTTGACCAACGATATGAGGAGTCCAGATAGCGGTGGGAGCAGGAGCAGAAACTCAGGCAGTCAATCAGCTGAGAGCGCAGGATAGCGGCTTCCCCGACCGAACAGCGCCGATTGGCATCTTTGACTCCGGCGTCGGTGGGCTGACAGTGGCACGTGCCATCATGGATCAGCTGCCGCACGAGTCGATTATGTACATCGGCGATACTGCCAACGGCCCTTACGGCCCGTTGCGCATCGCCGAGGTTCGTCAGCACGCGGAAGCGATTGCCGATGAACTGGTTGCACGCGGCTGCAAGATGATTGTCATTGCCTGCAACACGGCTTCGGCCGCATTTTTGCGTGATGCCCGCGAGCGCTACCCAGTCCCAGTAGTCGAGGTCATTCTGCCCGCTGTGCGCCGTGCGGTCTCGACTACCAGGAATGGAAAAGTCGGCGTAATCGGTACCGCCGCCACGATTCGCTCCCGTGCCTACCAAGATCTCTTTGATGCAGTGCCTGGCGTGGATGTCTCTGCGGTCGACTGCCCGCGATTCGTGGACTTTGTCGAGCGAGGAATCACCTCTGGTCGCCAGATTCTGGGACTTGCGGAGGGCTACCTCGCGCCATTGCAGGCCGATGGTGTAGACACCCTCGTTCTGGGCTGCACCCATTATCCGCTGCTGTCTGGTGTGATTCAGCTGGCTATGGGGGAGGACGTCGCCCTAGTGTCGTCGGCGGAGGAGACGTCGAAGGATGTTCTGCGCATCCTCACAAAGACCGACATGCTCGCTGACCCGGAGAGTAATCCGAACCCTGTGCGCACATTCGAATCCACTGGAGATCCGCAAGTTTTTGCATCCCTGGCAAAGCGCTTCCTTGGGCCGGGTATTAGCCAGGTCACTATGCATTCCCAAATGTGACCTTTCTTATTAAATCCAGACACTCCATTGGTTTTTTGCTCGTTTTTGATCAATTACATGGCAAGCTTGAAGTATGCGATTGAAGGTTCTGGGATGTACAGGCAGCATGGGTGGCCCATCGGCGCCAGCATCTGGCTACCTCATTGAGCTGGATAACGGTCGAACCTTTGTCATTGATTTGGGTCCCGGTGTCCTCGCCGAATTGCAGAAGATCTCTGATCCTGCAGCTTGTGATTTGTTACTAACTCATGTGCACCCAGACCACACTGCAGACATTCCAGGGCTGCTCGTCTGGCGTCGCTTCCACCCGACAGCCCCGGCGAGTTCCCGGAATCTCCTGGTTGGCCCCGGAGACATTCACGACCGGATAGGCACCATGTGCAAAGCACTGGGAAGTGAAGAAGATGCCAACCTGGAAGACACTTTTGACCAGGTTGTGAGTAACCCAGGTGAGCCACTGTTAGTCGGTGGGGGCGAAGCGGACGGAGGCGCCGTCGTCACGCCGTATAACATGGTCCACCCGGTGCCAGCTGTTGGATATCGCATTGAAGCAGATGGTCTGACCATTGCGTACACCGGAGATACTGCGTGGACCGATGAACTGGTGGAGCTGGCGCGGGATGCGGATATCTTCATTTGTGAAGCCACATGGTGCAGCAACGAAGAGGGCACCCCACCGGATATGCACCTGACGGGCTACGAGGCCGGAAAGGCAGCGACGCTGGCGGGGGTTAAGAAGTTGGTGCTGACTCACATTCCGCCATACGCCGACGGTGAAGAAGCACTACGTGCTGCGAAGAGTACCTTTGCCGGTGACGTTGAATTGGCCTACCTGGGCATGGAGCTAGGCGGCTAGTCTCAGCGACTATCGGGTTTCCGTACAGCTGTCGCACCGCTTTCGCGCCGGGCGGTAGGGTAGTTGGCATGACTACAGCTAATTCCGATTTTCGCCGTGCCGATGGACGCGCGGTTGATGAAATGCGCAAGGTGACCATCACTCGTGGCTTCACCGACAATCCGGCCGGTTCTGTGCTGGTTACTTTCGGTAATACGCGTGTAATGTGCACCGCTTCCGTCGAACAGTCGGTGCCACGATTCAAGCGTGACTCCGGCGAGGGCTGGTTGACCGCTGAGTACTCCATGCTGCCGGCCTCTACCCACGAGCGCATGCCCCGCGAGTCAATGCGCGGCAAGGTCAAGGGTCGCACTCACGAGATTTCCCGTCTGATCGGTCGCTCCTTGCGAGCTGCTATCGACTTGAAGGAACTCGGTGAGAACACCATCAACATCGACTGTGATGTTCTGCAGGCGGATGGTGGTACTCGAACCGCTTCCATCACCGGTGCGTACGTCGCGCTGGCTGATGCCCTGACCTACCTGCATGCAGTGGGCGCTGTTCCGGGCACCCCGCTGAAGGCACCAGTCGCAGCTGTTTCGGTTGGCATTATTGACGGCCGTGTCTGTCTAGATCTGCCTTACGAGGAGGACTCCCGCGCTGAGGTCGACCTCAACGTGGTGATGACCGCAGAGGGCAAGTTCGTCGAAATCCAGGGCACTGGCGAGGAAGGCACCTTCGACCGCGATCAGCTGAATGACATGCTCGACTCGGCGGAAAAGGGCCTGCGTGAGCTCGTTGCCCTGCAGCAGGAAGTTCTGCGTGCGCCGTACCCGGGTGAGCTGCCGTGAAGCTCCTCGTCGCTACCCGAAATTCTAAAAAACTAGTCGAGCTCGACCGCATCCTGCGTGCGGCGGGTATTGATTCGGTGGAACTTCTTTCGCTTAGCGACGTCCCGGAGTACCCAGAGCGCCCCGAAACCGGTCGCACTTTTGCGGACAACGCCTACATCAAGGCTTTCGATGGTGCGAAACACACCGGCTACGCGTGTTTGGCAGACGATTCGGGGCTCAGCGTCGATGAGCTAAACGGCATGCCGGGTGTGCTCTCGGCGCGCTGGTCGGGCACTCACGGCGACGATGTCGCTAACTACGAGCTGCTGCTCGCCCAGATGGGGGACTGCCCAGATGAGCGTCGTACGGCGTCCTTCCGTACCGCCTGCGCGTTGGTCGTCCCCGGTGCCAAGGAGGTGCCGTCCGCGCTTGCCGACGGCGGTTTCCCAGCGGTCCTCGATGAAGCCGGTAATCTGCTGCTGGTTGTAGAGGGCCGCTGGCCTGGCGCCATTCTGCGCGAGCCTGTTGGGGACAATGGGTTCGGCTACGATCCGGTGTTCGCGCCCGCAGTTGGGGAGGGCAACGAAGCTGAGGGGGCCTTGTCTGCGGCACAAATGAGCGCCGAAGACAAGGACGCTTTTAGCCACAGGGGGCGTGCACTGCGTGCCTTGACTCCGGCGCTGAAAATTCTGGCTGAGGTTGAGGCTAAGGGGTAGCCCTGGGGCGAGCCCTCGGGCTGCCGAGAGCCCGCTACTTCAGCTGGAAAGCGGTCTCGACTTCCTCACGGCGCTTCTTCTCGACAAAGAAGGAGAGGAACGGGACCACGCCACCGAGCGCGGTGATGATCCACTTTGCTGGTTCCCAGCGGGCTTTGGTGCCCAGGTTTACGGTGGCAATGAGGAATGCCATGTAGCCGAAGCCGTGAATCTGGGCGGTGTAGAAGAACCACCGCGGCGCGTCGGCGGAGTTGTCGAGGATGAGGTACTTGTAAATCATCTCGGCACACAGCAAGAGCAGCATCACACCCGTGAAATAGGCGGTGACGGAGAAGTACGTCAGTGCCTTCCTTACGCGCTCTTGACGATCTGGATTGATGTTGGTCACTAAAAGTCCTTTTCTCGAATAAGCAGTTATCGCCTAGGCGTTGGTGCCAGAATCCGTCGATTGTGTCTCATCCACACGCTGCACCTTTCGCGAGCCATCCGGGTTGGTCGGCAGGAATTCGTCTGGGATTTCCGTCATGACATCGTCTTTAGCCTCAAATGCGGCCTCGCTATTGCCGCTCAGGCGTTCGCGTTCGTACTCCATGTACTTGCGGTAGGCCCAAATAAAGAACAGGCCGAAAGCTGGCCACTGCAGTGCGTAGCCCAGGTTTTGGAATGAGCTGGTTGTGTTCCACCTGCTGAGCTGCCAGTAGGCGAGTACAAGAGTGGCGCCGACTGCAAGAGCCAAGAAGATTAGTTGCACCACGCGGGTACGAGTGGGAATCTTCGCTGGCTTGTCAGTGGTATTGGGATGCTGTGAAGTGGACACATAACCACCATAGCTAGTCCGTGACCTGCCAAGCTAGCGCGCTCGCTGGATAAGGCAGGGGATGGGACATTAGGAATTCAGCTAGGACATTAGGAAATCTGCGGCAAACCCGTTAAAGTGTGTACAGTCCAAATGAGCTGTGAAAGTTCGTTGCGCCTGTAGGTGGCTTATCAGTAGTCCATGCTTACGGGGACTGTACGTAACTGTCACGGATTCGCGACGGGCGCCTGTGGCGGAATTGGCAGACGCGCTGGATTTAGGTTCCAGTGCCTTAGGGCGTGGGAGTTCAAGTCTCCCCAGGCGCACACATAAATACCCCGTGACTATGCAGGTCACGGGGTATCTTCGTTCTCCACCCCGTCAGATTTTCCGCCCTCATTAGGCCGCGTGCCCAAAATCTGGCCCATTTCCCGCCCGAAGCTATTCCAAGGTCGCTAATCTCCCGTGCACGGTGTAGAACCATGACTATGAAAATTGTTGTCTGCGTCGTTTATCCCCGCTACCCAGATAACACTGAACCTCTCGGCGGGTTCGTCGAGTCTGAAGAAACCGCCCTCGCGATTGACAACTGGTGGCGCGCACAACCCGGCGACATGATTGGCACCTGGGAAGACTTCGAAGTCGAGGTTGAAAGCCGCGACCAGCTCCTCTACGGAGTGTTTAGTGGTACCCCCACTCTTGAAATCACCGATAGCAATTTCTGGGACCCCATCTGTCACGGGGTGTACACCGACCGCAAGGTCGCTGAACACGCGGCAAAACCCAAGACAATGTGGGAGGCCAACAACTGCCCGCCAAAGTTCGTGCTCCCCTTCCGTCTGGGCTGGAAATTTGACCGGTATTTCCCCGATGGAAAACCCTGGCCGCCAGACCAGTTGTAGACCTGCGACAGTCCTGCCTCTTTTAGCGGGAACGCAAGACGGGGCAGTCGCACAGCGCGCGTGAGTGCCATTCTGGGAAACCTTTGTTCGCTCATTCCACTGCGTAGGGCAATCGAATCTGTCGATACAATGACGCTGATCGAATCGTATCTTGAATCGTAAGGTGGAAGCAGGGAGGCAACATGAGCATCTCGATGCATCTGGATGAGTACATGGCGCGTCGTGGCATAGTTCCCGACGACACTGTGGTCAACGATGATCCCTGCGCAATCTTCGACGGCAAGGTCGAGCGCGATGGTAAGTCGCAGCAGGATCTTGAAGAGTCAGAGCGGCGCTTAGAAGAAGCGGAGTCCACAATTCTGGATATGCTAGGCGATTAATCGAGGAAAGATTGAGCGTTCTCGGCGCCCATTGACACGCATTCCGGGTGTGATGTTCATCACCGATTGGGCATAAATTGGCTCGGTCTTCCGCGTTTTATTTTCCACCGCCGGCGCTGCCAGGGTGGTGAAGCGCAAGCAACTTTTCGACAGGGGAACACTGTTTCCTACCTGCGAAGTTCTTGCGCTTTCGAAGCGTTGTACTCGCTGATTTCGCAGCCGTGTTCAGCCTCTCGTTTTGGGGCTGCAAATTATCTTCGCGTTGATGGCGCCGCGAAACTGCGCGAGAAAAACATGATGGATTCCTCATGATTTATGGCATAGTGTCCTGGCAAGGATTTGGAAACAAAAGATGTTTTCATTTCGTACTCCACAAGACAAGGACCTCAGCCACGTGAAATACGAAAAACTCGCCACTTTGCAGACCAACGTCGTAACTGCTCCAGACCTGGGCACTTTTGCAGTCACTTTCGCCGGTCAATCGCAACCATGGCTGGACACTCTCTCCAGCGTCATGGCCAGTGGCAACTCAAAGAAACTACGGGAAGTTTTCACTCGCGCTGAGGAACTGCTCACACCGCTTGACGACGATCTCATCGGCCAGCTTCCCGCAGGTTTCGACCCCTTTGGCTGGGCAATCTCACTCGTTACAGACGAGCCATTTACCGGAGATACAACCAACCCTGCGGTCAGCGTCCCGGGCATCGTCTTGGCACAGTTGGGCATTGTCGAGTTGCTGGAAAAGCAGGGAATTAATATCACCGAAGCGGTAGCGGTAACCGGTCATTCGCAAGGTGTTCTTGCCGCTGAGATTGTCGCTCGCCCAGAGAAGGCAGCAGAGCTTCTGGCGCTAGCTCGCCTCATCGGTGTGGCGTGTGCGCGCGGAAGCCGAGTAGCCGGATTTGGGCACGCGCCGATGATGAGTATCTCTGGCCTGACGGTCGAGGAGTTGGAGCCTTTCCTCCCCCAGGGCTGTGTCATCGGTCTGAAGAATACGCAGACTACCAGCGTAGTTATCGGCAAGCAGGATGAACTAGACCAGCTGGCAGAGCAGCTCACAACGCAGCAGCCGAAGGGTCGGAAAGTCGAATGTACAGTTCTGCCAGTTAGTGGCGCATTCCATCACCCAGCGCTGGTACCTGCTGTGGCATGGGTAGTGGAGCGAGCTGAGCGCATTGGGCTAGATGCGGAAACGGCGGACCGGCTTGCGCGTGCAATCTTGGTTGACCCCAGTGACTGGAGCGCCGAGGTACGGGGGCTCATCGACCAAGGAGCAACCACCATTTTGGATCTGGGGCCGAACACAGGCGTCGTCAAGCTGACAGAACGCAACGCTGAAGGCTATGGCGTGGCGGTGATTCCTGCGGCGACAGCTGCGGGGAGGGGCGTCCTGTCTGAGAGCGACATTGAGCACCCGACATCGTGGCTGGAGTTTGCGCCGCGTCTGGTCACTGGAGACAAGCCCCGTGTCGAGACGAAGTTCACCAAGTTGACCGGGCGCTCGCCAATTCTGCTCGGCGGTATGACCCCGACAACCGTTGACCCTGAAATTGTGGCGGCTGCTGCGAATGCGGGGTTCTGGGCGGAGCTGGCCGGTGGCGGCCAAGTCACGCCGGAAATCTTCGAGGCTAATGTGGCGCGACTCTCCGATCTGCTCGAGGAGGGCCGCAGTGCACAGTTCAACACCATGTTTTTGGATCCGTACCTGTGGGGTTTGCACATTGGAAGCCGCCGTTTGCTCCCGCGCGCAGTGGCAGCGGGGCGACCGATTGATGGCGTCACCATCTCCGCGGGAATCCCCGAGGTGGACGAGGCAGTTGAGCTAGTAAAGCAGCTGCGTGAGGGCGGGATTCCGCATATCTCCTTCAAACCGGGCACAATCGCTCAAATCGAGTCGGTGCTCGAAATTGCAGACACCTTGGCGCAGCAGGGCACGCCGTATCCAATCATCATGCAGGTTGAAGGTGGGCGTGCCGGTGGCCACCACTCCTGGGAAGATCTCGATGACCTGCTAATTAACACCTACGCAAAGATCCGCAAGCGAGATGTGGTGCTTGCTGTTGGCGGCGGTATCGGCAAGCCAGAGCAGGCCCGTGATTATCTGATGGGCACGTGGTCGACACGGTGCGGATTGGCGCCGATGCCGGTAGATGCTGTCATCATCGGCACAGCTGCGATGGCAGCAAAGGAGTCGACCGCCTCCGAGTCCGTGAAACAAATGTTGGTCGACACCGTCGGCACTGACAACTGGATTCCCGCTGGTAGCGCCATGGATGGCATGGCGTCGGGGCGCAGCCAGTTGGGTGCTGATATCCACGAAATTGATAACGCCGCAGCACGCGCAGGCAGATTGCTTGACGAAGTCGCAGGTGACCTCACTAAGGTCACCGAACGACGCGCAGAGATCATCGAGGCGATTAACGCCACCGCGAAGCCGTACTTCGGAGATGTCAGCACCATGACGTATGCCGAGGTGCTGAACCGCTATCTCGAACTGTGTGCGCCCGAAGGGACGTTCCTCGATCCAACGTGGTCGACGCGCTTCGTCGCACTCGTCGACCGCGTAGAGGCACGACTGAATGCAGTCGACGCGGGCACGTTTGACGCGCTTGCCGACGGCGACAGCTTGCACACCCAGCCGCAGAACGAAATCTCGCGACTGTCCGGCCTGCTGGATCTGGATACCCAGCTCCACCCAGCAGATGTCACCTTCTTTATCTCTGAGCTCTGCCGCACACCTGGCAAACCTGTGCCATTCGTTCCGGTTATCGATGATGAGGTTCGTCGCTGGTGGCGATCGGACTCCCTATGGCAGGCGCATGACTCTCGCTACGATGCGGATCAAGTCTGCATCATCCCAGGGCCGCAGGCTGTTTCGGGCATTACCCGCGCGAATGAGCCAGTAGCGGAAATTCTGGGTCGGTTTGAAAAAGCTACCGCACAGGCATTGATGGATACCGGCTACCTGCCGGAGGCACCTGTTGACACCCTCAGCCGGATGCTCGCAGCACCTGTGATTTGGTGGGCTGGCCGACAGCAGCCGAATCCGGCGCTGGCACTTGGCGCGGAACATGAGTGGGTATGTGTATCTGACGCAAGTGATGTCTCTCGTTCACAACGCCTGGAGCACCCAGGTACTGGTGCCATTTTGGAGACCATTGGAGCTGATGGCAGCAATGATGAGGGCGGGGAGGAGCTCGTCTGGGCACAGCTGACCGTTCCGCTGCCCGATGCTGCGGGTGAGAATACGAAACTGCGAATTCGCCTGTGCCAGAGTGCAGCGGTGGGCGCAGTGCCCGTCGTCAAGCATGAGGATGCGGCAGCCGCGATGCGGGAGCTGACGCGAATCGCGGCTGGCGGTGAGCTTGCAAACATCGTCGATGGGGTCGCGGAGTGGGAATCCGTGTGGGATCCGATGGCGATGGCTGACTACGATGCGGTCACTATTGCAGCTGCCGGCGATGAGTCACAGGCGACGGTGCCGGACGCGTTGGTCGGGCATGCTTGGCCAGCGATTTTTGCGGCAGTCGCGCAGGCGCGTACTGAGACCGGCATTGATGTTGTTGAGGGCATGCTCGCGCTTGTTCACCTTGAGCATCACATTCGTATGATTGGGGCTCTGCCTCAGGAAACCACAACGTTGCGGATTAGTGCGCGTGTCGACGAGGCCGTTGATACGGACTTAGGGCGGTTAGTTGTGGTGCGCGCGGAGGTTCGTGATGGCGATACGCTGCTCGCCACCTTGAGTGAACGCTTTGCCATTCGTGGCCGAAACGGCGGCGAGACAGCGCGGACCAATACTGTGCCATTTCCAACGGTCACGGATACGCCACGGAGTTTCCGCGGTGCCTTGACCGTGGAAGCGCCTAAGGCGATGGAGCCATTTAGCTGTGTCACGGGCGATCGCAATCCTATCCACGTCGATTCCCGGGCAGCAGCGCTAGCTGGTCTACCAGGGGTTATTGTCCATGGAATGTGGCTGTCGGCGATGGCCGAGCATGCGGCTGTTGCCACGTCGGATGCCGGCATTGGCAATCGGGTGATTGAGTTCACTGCGACTATGCTGAGTCCGGTTCTACCTGGTCAGGAAGTGAAATTCTCTGTCGAACGCCGTGGTTTTGATGACCGTCCAGGCGCCGGTGAAGTCCGTGAAGTCACGGCCACAGTAGAGGGCGAGCTGGTACTGACTGCCACTGCTGTAATTGCCGCACCGACGACTGCATATGTCTTCCCTGGCCAGGGGATTCAATCACAGGGGATGGGGCTGTCTGCCCGGACTCGCAGCGTAGCGGCCCGCCGCGTGTGGGACCAGGCGGATGCGATGACCCGAGAGAAGCTTGGCTTTTCCGTACTGGCTATTGTTCGGGACAACCCGGTAGAGGTGGTTGTGGATGGTGTGCGCTATTTCCACCCAGAAGGTGTCCTGAATCTGACTCAGTTCACCCAGGTTGCGATGGCGACGTTGGGGCTGGCGCAGGTTGTGGAGCTCCGTGAAGCAGGGCTGCTGGATGAAACAGCTCACTTTGCGGGACACTCTGTCGGTGAGTACAACGCGCTGGCGGCTTTCGCTGGTGCGCTTGACGCAGATGCCGTGTTGGAGGTTGTCTACCGCCGCGGTTTGACCATGCATGAACTGGTCGAACGTGATGAGCAGGGGAGGTCCAACTATGGTTTGTGCGCCCTGCGTCCGGACAAGATCGGCGTACGCGAGGACGAGGTCACTGAGTTTGTTAATCGGTTGTCGCAGGAAACCGGTGAGTTCCTCGAAGTCGTAAATCTCAACCTGGCAGGCAAGCAGTACGCCGTCGCCGGCACCGTCGCGGGCCTTGCGGCACTGGCTGATCAGTGCGAGCGCCGCAGCTCGGACGGCAAGGGATACGTGCGTATCCCAGGTATTGATGTGCCATTCCACTCCAGTGTCCTACGCGACGGTGTGGATTCCTTCCGTAAACACCTGGAGCGGCTGCTGCCAGCGGAAATCGCTCCAGAGCGCCTGGTGGGGCGCTATATCCCGAATCTCACCGCGACCTCTTTTGAGCTGACCGAGAAGTTCGTCCGACAGATGGCTGCAGTCGTCGACTCAGACATTCTGGAAAACATCCTTGCCGACTTTGATACTGCTGCTGAAAACCCGGCGCGCCTGGCCCGCATGTTGCTGGTCGAGTTGCTGGCCTGGCAATTCTGCTCACCGGTGAGGTGGGTCGAAACTCAGGATCTGTTGCTTGAGGATCTCGGCGTCAGCCGCATTATTGAAGTTGGTGTAGGTACAGCGCCCACACTGGCAAACCTGGCTGCCCGCACCTGCCAGTTGCCCCGCCACCGAAGCCGTGACATTCGAGTGCTCAATCTCGAGCGTGATGCTGATGCAGCGTTTATGCGCGACCAAATTCAGCCGGAAAAGACTGAGCCCGAGTCGGAGGTGACACCAGAGCAGGACGCGGCGCAGACCCTATCTGGAGCAGCAGGAGCATCGGGAGAAGCAGGATCAGCGGCGCCGGCGGTATCCGCAGACCAATCCGCGGCGACCGAACAGGCAACCACGATCACGAGTGCTGCCACTCCGGCTGCCGAAGTTGCTGATATCGCAGTCAGCCCGGCAGAAGCGCTGGAAGTTCTTATTTGCCAATGGACGAAGGTGCGCCCCGACCAGCTCGGCGCCGCCGACTCCATTGAGACTCTGGTCGATGGAGTCTCATCTCGACGCAATCAACTGCTGCTCGATCTCGGAGTGGAATTCGACCTCGGTTCAATCGAAGGGGCCGCAGATGCGGAACTGGCTGATCTAAAGGACAAGATTGATAGCTTGGCCAGTGGGTATTCGGCATTCGGTCCGATTCTCTCCGAAGCCATTGCCGACGGTATTCGCCGGATTACCGGTCCTGCCGGTGCAGGCGCGAATTACATCGATGACTATGTGGTCGATGAATGGCAGCTCGGCAAGGGGTGGGCAACCGCAGTTAGCGCCGAGATGATGCTCGGTACTCGCGAGGGCGCATCCCTGCGCGGCGGTGATCTTGCGCATCTGGCACCGGCCGCCCCAACCAGTACTGCTGAACTCAACCAGCTGATCGATGAAGCAATCCTCGCGGTCGCCTCGCAGCGAGGTGTATCTGTCGCTAAGCCGTCGGCAAGCGACAGTAGTGCTGGGATGGCCGACTCGGCTGCACTCACTGAGTTTGCAGATAAACTGACTGGTCAACGAGGAATTCTTGCCACCGCTGCACGCACGATTCTGGAGCAACTCGGCCACGAGATTACCGGTGCCATTGACTTCGATGCCGAAGACGCCGACAGCAACCTGGTAAATCTCGTCACTGCTGAACTCGGTGCGGACTGGCCGAAGCTGGTCACCCCGACGTTTACGCCCACCAAGGCAGTGCTGCTCGACGACCGCTGGGCCACCTCCCGCGATGACCTAGCACGCCTCTGGGCAGCCGCTGATGAAGACGTGGCTGACACCGCGCCGGGCAGTATCCACGAAACCGCAGTCGAGCAGGCACAGTGGTGGGCTGTCAAGGCAGACGCGGCAGGGCGAACACAGTTGGCGAGTATCTACCGACAGCTGGCGGATGAGTCCATCACGAATGTGGACGAACTATCGATGAATGCCGACATCGCAGTTGTTACCGGTGCATCGCCAAATTCGATTGGCTCCGCTGTGACTGCACAGTTGCTGTCTCAGGGAGCAACCGTTGTTGTCACTACCTCACGCCTGGGACATGAGCGCCTGAGCTTCTACAAGCAGCTCTACCGCATGCATGCGCAGGGCGAGGCGAAGCTGTGGGTGGTACCGGCGAACCTGTCCAGCTTCCAGGACCTGGATTCCCTTATCGACTGGATCGGAACCGAGCAGACTACGACGATTGGTGCGGAAGTGGTTGTGACCAAGCCTGCACTGTCACCGACGTTGCTATTCCCGTTCGCGGCGCCTACGGTTTCGGGTTCGCTTGCCGACGCCGGTCCTGCGTCCGAGACCCAAATGCGTCTGCTTCTGTGGTCGGTGGAACGACTCATCGCAGGGATGTCAGCACTTGGCGGGGACAATAATCTGGACCATCGTTTGCATGTGGTGCTGCCGGGTTCACCGAACCGTGGTCGCTTCGGCGGTGATGGTGCCTATGGTGAAGCCAAGGCCGCACTCGATGCAGTGGTGGCGCGCTGGAATGTGGAGGACGCTTGGCGCACCCGCACCACTCTGGCTCATGCACAGATTGGTTGGGTTCGAGGCACCAACCTGATGGGTGGAAACGACCCATTGGTTGCTGCAGTGGAAGCAAAGGGAGTACGCACCTTCTCCACCGAAGAAATGGCAGCTGAACTCATTGAGCTCGCGAGCTCGGAGGCTCGGAAGAAGGCACAAACCCGCCCGATTCAGGCCGATCTCACCGGCGGATTGGGTGACGTCGACCTCAACATTGCGCAAATGGCGCAGGAGGCTGCACAGGCGGCTGCCCCAGCAGCTCAAAACTCTGAGATCTCTAGCGGGGCGAGCTCGCAGGAGCCGTCGTCAAGCCGTGTTTTGAGCGGCCTGCCAAGCCCTCGCCGACCAATTGCGCAGACAACACCGACCTTTGGTGACATCGCAGCGGCTCTGGAGGACATGGTGGTCATCGTGGGCGCCGGTGAGCTTGGGCCGTACGGTTCTTCCCGGACGCGCTTTGAGGCTGAAGTCGATGATATTTCTGCAGCAGGAATTGTGGAATTAGCCTGGTCAATGGGGTTGATTTCCTATGAGGGTGGCTGGCGCGACGCCGACGGGCAACCGTTGGCAGAAAGCGACATTGCTTCGCGTTACCGCGATGAAGTGCTGGCGCGAGTTGGTGTGCGTCGTTACGCCGATGATGGCGATTTGGTTGATAATACGATGACTGAGCTGACCACGGTCTACCTGGATCGTGCGTTGAGCTTTGCTGTGCGTGACCGCGCGGCAGCGGAGACTTTTGTCAGTTCCAACCCGGACAACACCACTGCGAGCTTCGATGCCGAGACAGGGCAGTGGCTTGTGACACGAGCCGCTGGCACACCAGTGCAGGTTCCGCGCCGAATGGCGATGAGCCGCTATGTTGGCGGTCAAATTCCGCAGGGCTTTGACCCGGCACGATACGGTATTCCGGCAGACATGATGGACAATCTGGACCGCGTGAGCTTGTGGAACATTGTCTGTACTGTCGATGCCTTTTTGTCATCGGGCTTCAGCCCAGCGCAACTGCTGGAAGCGGTCAACCCGGCGCGAGTGTCGTCGACCCAGGGCACAGGTATTGGTGCGATGGAGTCGCTGCGCAGTCTCTACATCGACGGCCTGCTGGGGCAACCGCGAGCCAATGACGTCCTGCAGGAGGCATTGCCAAATGTTATTGCCGCCCACGTTATGCAGTCTTATGTCGGTGGCTACGGGCAGATGATTCACCCTGTCGCAGCCTGTGCGACGGCAGCGGTGTCGGTGGAGGAGGGCGTCGACAAGATTGCCCTGGGTAAGGCAGATTTCGTTGTCGCAGGTGGCTTCGATGACCTATCCACAGAGGGAATTACAGGTTTCGGCGACATGGCCGCCACAGCTGACTCCGCCACCATGGAAGACAAAGGCATCGAGCATGAGTACTTCTCCAGGCCGAACGATCGTCGACGCGGAGGTTTTGTGGAATCGCAAGGCGGTGGCACGGTGCTGTTGGCTCGCGGAGACATCGCCCGTGACATGGGGCTCCCCGTGCTCGGTGTCGTCGCATACGCCCAGTCCTTCGCCGACGGCGCGCACACATCCATTCCGGCGCCGGGTTTGGGCGCGCTAGCGGCCGCTCAGGGCGGCGAGAAGTCTCGGTTGGCTCGCGCCCTTGCAGCACTCGATGTCACTGCGGATCAGGTCGCGGTGTTGTCCAAGCACGACACCTCGACCAATGCCAACGACCCAAATGAGTCCGAACTGCATGAACGCATTGCAGATGAACTCGGTCGCGAGCGCTCTAACCCGCTGTTGGTGGTCTCTCAGAAATCGCTGACGGGACACGCTAAGGGTGGTGCTGCAGCGTTCCAGATCATTGGTCTGACCCAGGTGTTGCGCAGCGGCATTGTGCCAGGTAATCGATCGCTGGACTGCGTCGATCCCGCATTGGCTGAGCATTCGCGTCTGGTATGGCCAACGAAGGCAGTCAATTTCGGCAATACGTTGCCGCTGAAGGCTGGCTTTGTTACCTCGCTCGGGTTCGGACATGTCTCGGCACTGGTGGCAGTCGTGCATCCGGAAGCTTTCTACCAAGCGATAGTGCAGCACGATGGCGCTGAGGCTGCGGAGCGTTGGCGGTCCGCGGCGTACAACCGCGAAGCGGCTGGTCTGCGTCGCATTGATGAGGCTATTTACGGTGGAGAAGCCCTCTACGAGCGTCCACGCGAGCGAAACCTGGCGGACGGTGGTCGGTTCGGTTCACCCGCTGCATTGGAAAAGGCAGTTCTGCTTTCCGACGGCGCCCGTCTGATCGATGGTGTCCTCCAGCCATGATTGGCGTAGACCTCGTCTATATTCCGGGCTTCGAAGAGCAGCTGAATATGCCAGGAAGTCAGTTCGCGCAGGCTGTTTTCACACCTGCGGAGCTACTGGTAGCTAGGCGCCGCGGAGCAGTCGGCGGCGCGCTGGCGCGTCACTTAGCGGGCCGCTGGGCTGCGAAGGAAGCCTTCATCAAGGCCTGGTCGCAGACCCTCTTCGGCAGCCAACCGCCGATTGCGCGCGATCAGCTGGACTGGCGGGAAATAGAGGTGCAGCCGGATGCCTACGGTCGCGTGAGCATCAGTCTCCACGGTGCTGTGAGCCGCCATTTCCACGATCAGGAGTGGCAGCTGGGGCCGTCGTTAAGCATCTCGCACGACGGCGACTACGCAATCGCCGTCGTACGCCTGGACTAGTCCGGCACCGCGCTAATCGACGGACTTCTGACGGCGACCGACCAGGATGCCGGCACCGAAGATTAGCGCGCCCAGGATTGCGCCGGTTCCGGCGACTGCGGCGGTTTGGAGCGGGGAGTTGGTCGCGGCCTGCTGAGTCTGCACATCAACTTCGTCGAGGCCATTGCCGGAAGCGTTGGACTTTGCGGAAACCTTGCCAGATGCCTTGGAGGAGCCGCTGGCCTTGGACTCTCCGGTCTTGGAGGCACCGGTCTTCACAGCTTCTTCGCGTTCCTTGGCGGAGCCGCCGACGCTGAGGTCCGTGGCCGTGTCCTGGCTGCGGTCGGAGGAACCGTGAGCAGCAAAGGTGTAGAGCGCGCAGTCATTTTCGACGCAGTTGGCGGCCGAGGTGACGGCCTCGACATTGAGCGTTGTAGAGAAGCTGCCGTCGGAGGACATCTGGGAGGTGCGCACAAACTCAGCGGCGGAGAAAGCATCAGCGTTGGTGGTGGAGAACTTGTTCTTCTCAGCCACTGCGACGTAGATGCCGTTGCCGCTGGTCTTGAATCCGCTGCCGGAGACAGTAATTGCGGTGCTGCCCGATGGGTTCAGTTCCGTGGTGGACAGGCTTACCGACGGGGTGCCGGTCGAGGAGCTGCTGCCGTTGGAGCTGCTGGAGCCACTGGAAGCGCTGGTGCTACTCGTTCCACTAGACCCTGTGCTGCCACTGGTGCCGGAGCTTGCGCTGCCTGCGGACTGTGAGGAGCCACCGCCGGAGGGCAGGGTAGCGTCCTGCTTGGCAGCTCCGCCGGCAAACGATACCGCGGTCGCCGTGTCCTGGCTGCGGTCGGAAGAACCGTGAGCAGCAATGGTGTAGACCGAGCAAGCGTTCTGCATGCAGTCTGCCGTGCCGAACTTCGCGCTGACCGGAAGATCCACGCTGAAGCTGCCGTCGGACTTCAAGTTGCCGCGAGAGGTAGACACAAACTGGGTATCCGGGCCGAAGGAATCGGCGTTGGTCACATCCATCTGGTCATTTTGCGCGATACCGACGTAGATGCCCGGTCCAGAGGTCTTGAATCCCTTGCCTTCAACTCGAATGGTGTCGCCGCTCGGGTTCAAGTCTGAGGTCTTGGACAGGCTCACCGATGCGTTACCCCGTGACTGCGACGGTGACTG
This sequence comes from Corynebacterium sp. MSK019, assembly GCF_030232425.1. Lineage (NCBI taxonomy): Bacteria > Bacillati > Actinomycetota > Actinomycetes > Mycobacteriales > Corynebacteriaceae > Corynebacterium > Corynebacterium sp. MSK019. Next base: position 36,589 of record NZ_JASPJT010000006.1, read on the forward strand.
CGAGCCCGACTGTGACTGGGAGCCCGAACCAGTGCTCTGGCCACCGCTCGGTGCCGCGCTGGTGGAACCCTGTGATTGAGCAGCCTGGGAAGTAGCACCCGCCTTGAAGGTGATGGGGACCCACTGGTCATTGCTGCGGTCAGAAAGATTAGGGAACGCAGTAAAGGAGGCTACGTAGCACTGGGTGGAGGTGCAGTCGACATCGCCAAAGCTGGTCGCGACCTTCATCTCCTGCGTAAAACTTCCGTCAGCGCCGACTGTCACCTTGGCCGCTTCGCCGTAGGTCGAAGGGTAGCCCGACTTTGGCTTCTCGATTGTCTGGGCCAGGTAAATATTTGCGTTAGCGGGGTAGCCGACTCCCTTGATGGTCACGGTGGCGCCGTCGGACAGATCGGTGGCAGGGGTCACAGAGAGCTGGCGCTCAGACTGATCGGTGCTGCCGCCGAGAAGGTCGCCGATGCCGGGGAGCGAACCGCCGAGCTGTCCAATCGATGGCAGTGACTGTGCCGATGCGGGGACTGCGGGTAAAAATCCCGTACTCACTACGATTGCCGAAGCTAGAACAATAGAGCGGGGAAGCAGGCTCCGTCGGAAAGCGCCCTGCGTCGTGGACATGTGAACCTCTGATTCTGTTTGGGAGTTCCGGCGCAGGCGCGGCGAAAAACAGGGAACCCCACCGCGCTGACCAGAGTAAAGCGTAAACTAAGGCAAGCCTACCCTCCGCGTATTGATAAGGGCAATAAATGCCCCTGCCGAGGTGGGCGAGGGGCGCTCTCTAGTCTGCGGCCTCCGCGACGCTCATGAGATAAGAGATTGTCATGCGTTTGATTTCCTGCACCGTCAGCTCGTAATGAGCTTCCCGCTCAGCATCGCTTCCCGGATGGTCCACCGCATAATTCAGCAGGGCGTACGTGGCGTTAATCATGAGGTCGGAGATGAAGTTCAGTTCCGCATCGCTTGACGACGGCACCAGCGGGCGCAGCACCTTTGAAATCTCGGTGACCAGGCGTGACTTCATATCTTCTGCGGTTGCGCGTGTGGCGGGCGTTGATTGAACAGCCAGCCATACGGCTCTTCTGGAAACGTCCTCGCGCCAGAGTTTTGCCAGGTGATCGATGAACTCCGAGAGAAACTCCGGCCATTTCAAGGTGGGGACTGTTTCGCCGAAGCGTGAGACTTCCTCGATGACGGCCTCGGTGTCCTGACGGTCGAGCTCGCAGATCATCACATACTTGTTTGCGAAGAATTGGTAGAGCGTGCCAATGGGGATATCTGCGATGCGAGCGACTTCGTCGAAAGTGAAAGACTCAAACCCGTGCTCGATGAGCACTGTGCGTGCCGAGCTGAGCATGCGTGCGTACCGCTCTCGGCTGCGTTGCTGAGCCGGAGTGCGACGGGGACGAAGAATATTCGGTGCGTCCTGGGATTGAGTCACTACTACGAAACCGTCTAATCGGGATGATGTGGGAGGAGAGTTTGGGGCCAGGGTCAAAGTAGGCCTTGCGGCTAGTTAGCTTTCGGAAGCCTGTGATTCCACGCCCAAGTCACGCAGTACGCGCTGGACGTGCCCCTTGGCGCGAACGTTGTACCAGGCCTTTTCAATTTCTCCTTCGGCATTAACCAGGAAAGTCGAGCGGATGACGCCCTGGACAATCTTGCCGTAGTTCTTCTTCTCGCCGAAAGCGCCGAATGCGGTCATGGTTTCCTTGTCCGGATCGGACAGAAGGGTGAAGTTTAAGCCGTGGTCCTCGCGGAACTTTGCGAGTTTCGCCGGCTTGTCCGGAGAAATACCTACGACAGGAATGCCGGCATCGTTCAGGGCAGCGGATTCATCGCGGAAGTCGCATGCCTCAGTGGTGCAACCTGGGGTGTTGGCCCGCGGGTAGAAGTAAATCAGCACGGGCTTGCCCGCGTAGTCCGACAGAGAAACCTGCTCTTCGGCGTCGTTGAGAAGAGTAAACGCTGGGGCAGGGTCGCCAGCTTCCAGACGGATGTTGTTCTGGCCGTATTCTTTGTCGCTGGAGGAAGAAGTAGTCATGGCTTCATCGTATCGACTCTGGAGCGGTGCGTGTCGACTCTGAAGCAATGCGTTGAGTTTTTCCCCGTGCTCGCCCACGTTGCTGTAGTGGAAGTGTTAGTCTTTTAGGCGAACAATCACTTTAGATATTCAACTTTTTAGGGAGTTTACGTGGCTCGCAGCATTGAAGATATCCAGCGCGATATTGAGCGTAACCGTAACCAGCTCGCCCGTACTCTGGATGAGCTAACCGTGCGAACGAATCCGAAGAACGTTGCGGATGACGCAAAGACCCGCGTTCTCGATGCTCTGAATGAGCCGAAGGTGCAGGCAGTACTGGGTGTCGTTGCCGCACTTGTTGTTGGCGGCATCGCAATGGGCATTCGTCGCAACCGTAACCGCAGCAAGGAAATCGACCGCATTCGCGAGATGATTGAGACTGCTGCTAAGTAGTTTTTCGGTAGTTAGCGCACGCGCTTCGGGTAGTTACCTGGGGCCGTGCGCTTTTGCGTATCTAACCCTTGTTTGAGTCAGGCGTGGGGTGCGAGCGAGGGGTGCAAGTTGGCACCTGCGCTTGTTGTGCAACAAAAAGACCGGGAGGGTATTTCTACCTTCCCGGTCTGTATTGTGCGCCATCAGGGACTCGAACCCCGAACCCGCTGATTAAGAGTCAGCTGCTCTGCCAGTTGAGCTAATGGCGCTTACTGTTTCCTGCTTGGTGCTCTCTGTGTGAGCTCCTCGCCGGCAACGAGATGATATATAACCAGGTTTCTGATTGTTTGTAAAATCGGCTGGTCAGATGCTGTTTTTGAATTGATGTTTTTGCATGTTTTTTGAAAGGTTTTGCGCAACCGTTTGAAAAAAGTTCAAAAAAAGTTTGGAAATCCTCAAAGTGGGGTAGGGCCTGTATCAAAGGCATCAACGTCGGAGCGTGCGTAGATGCCCCAGTGGCGTTCGGTTACGTTCGGCAGTGTTCAGTAACGCTCGGTAGCGTCCGGTGGCACTTTTGAATAGCGAACTGATTACTTTTCGGTAACGCAGCTTCAAGGGGGCGCTGTTTTCCCAGGTCGGTTGAAGTGCCCCGGTTTTTTGGGGTTGCACAGCAATTTTCCAGAGGGTTAACTGTAGGAACCGTTGGGCTACTTTGCGTGCTGCGCCCTGTGAGGGGTTGATGACTGCGATTGGGCAGTCAATAAGGCTTTTCAGTTAGGGCGAGCGTTTTATCGGTGGCTAGTGCCGCTGCAGGGTAGTCTGACCTTTTTCGAGGGCGCACCAGGGGCTGTAGCAGGACTCCGCTGTGTGTCGCAGTGTGTCCCCGGGACTTACTACTTAATAATTGCACTGTTGGAGTGAAGCACGATCATGCGGCAATCTTTTAAGCGCCTGTCGATGGCGGTGGTGACATTTGCGACCACCATCTCGCTAGCTGCTTGTACCGTCGGCGGAGATAATGCCGAGCAGCAAGAGGCGGAGAAGCCAGACGTTGGTCTTGTCGCCAGTGTGAAGGACGACGCCACCGATGTTTCGGTGGTTGACCCGATTTCGGTTCAGGTGGAAGAGGGACATCACCTGGACAAGGTTGTTATGACCAACCCTGAGGGCAAAGAGGTCAAGGGCAAGCTCGACTCCAGTGGTACCAAGTGGACCACTGCAGAACCCCTGGGCTACTCAAAGACCTATGAGATTAACGCCACCTCGGGCACAGAAAAGCTGGCTACTTCTTTCACCACCGTCGAGCCGACTTCTCAGGTAAATGGTTACCTGTCCCCGCTGGATGGTTCCACCGTGGGTGTCGGTCAGACTATTGCTGTGAAGTTCAGCGCGAGTATTTCGGACCGCAAGGCTGCTGAGGAAGCAATTAAGGTGACCACCGAGCCTAAGGTGGAAGGCGCTTTCTACTGGCTGAATAACAGTGAGGTGCGCTGGCGTCCAAAGGAGTACTGGAAGCCGGGGACCAAGGTTACCGTGAAGTCCGATATTTACGGCACGGATCTTGGTGACGATATGTACGGTGCGGAGTCCGCCGAAACCAGCTTCACTATCGGTGATGAAGTCATTGCTATCGCTGATGACGCGACGAAGACCATGGTCATTAAGAAGAACGGTGAAGTCGTAAACTCCATGCCTATCTCTATGGGGTCGAATGTTCACCCGACTCCGAATGGCCAGTACATCATCGGTGATCGCAACGAGACCATGGTGATGGACTCTCGTACCTACGGCCTGTCTCTGGAAAACGGTGGCTACGTCACGCCGGTTAACTATGCAACGCAGATGTCTTACTCCGGTATCTACGTCCACGGTGCACCGTGGTCAACGTGGGCACAGGGCAGCGTCAACCAGTCTCACGGCTGCATCAACGTCACTGACGCCAACGCTAAGTGGTTCCTGGACAACACTAAGCGCGGTGACATCGTGATTGTGAAGAATACGATTGGTGAGACGCTCTCCGGTGTTGATGGACTAGGTGACTGGAACATTCCGTGGGAGACCTGGAAGAAGGGCAACGCCGACGAGACCAGCTCCTGGTAGCTCATGTCCTCTAAGTGAGGCCATCATTTAAGCCACGCGGGTTAGTCCGTTTCCTAATCACCCAACATTCCCAGCTCCTGCGCCCGAGCAACAGCCGCGGTGCGGGAGCTGACGTCTAGCTTGGTGAAAATATGTACCAGATGCGATTTCACAGTCGCTTCGGTGAGCACCAGCTGTTCTGCAATTTTTCTATTCGACATACCCCGCGCGACCAACTCGAGCACTTCGAGTTCGCGCGGGGTTAGTGCTGTACTGGGGTTGCGCATCCGACCCATCAAGCGCCCGGCCACTTGTGTGTTCAGCACGGTCTCGCCGCGAACGGCACGACGGATACCATCGATGAGCTCCTCCGGAGCGGCATCCTTCAGCAGATAACCAACTGCGCCTGCGGTGACAGCGCCGAGCACATCGGAGTCCGAAGAATAATTGGTCACCACCAACACTTCTGGGGCCTTTGCGCCGCGCCCGGCCAGTGCGCGGATGGCTGCGGTGGCATCAACTCCGCCTGCGCGGGTAGCAGTGCCAGGGGCCTCACCAAAGCGAAGGTCCATGAGTACCAGATCGATGTGGTCGCAAGAGTCGTCGTCAAGCGATGCGCGCACCTTCTCGACCGCCTCGTCACCGCTGGCCGCCTCGCCAACCACGACGATATCCGGCGCCGATTCAACGACTGCGCGAAGACCAGCGCGGACGATGGGGTGATCGTCGGCGATGAGGACTCCGATGGGCTTGGTCACCTGGCTAACTCCTCGGGTGATGTGAATGGTCGTTTCCTACCTGCATACCAGGCGCGGGACTTTAAGAGGCGAGCTCGTGCGGGATGCTGACGCTGACACCGCAGCCACGCCCCGGTTCCGACTCGATGGTGAAGGTGCCGCCGAGCTTCTCCACGCGTCGGCGCGCGTTGGCGATCCCCACGCTGTCGTCGTTAGTTGGTGCGGTGGGGTCGAAGCCGATGCCGTTGTCGACGCAGTCGAGCAGAACCTCGTCGGGCTGGTAGGTCAGGGTGACACGGCAACGCGTGGCGTGTGCATGCTTGACGACGTTCGCCAAGCTCGCCTGGGCCACCCTGATAATGGTTGCTTCGACGGTGGCCGGCAGCCGCGTGGGTGTGCCGTCGACGCAGAAGCTGACAGCATCGCCCAGCACCGTGGAGGAGCAGACCTTCTCCAACGCACCGGATAGGTCTGCGCCTTCGAGGGGAGCCGGCTGAAGTGCTGCGATGATGCGCCGGGTCTCGGCGAGATTGTCGGCCGCAACCTTGCGGGCGAGCTGTAGCGAATCCACCGAGGTCTGGTCATGCTGAGTGGGAGCACTTTTCATGCGGGACTCCACCGAATGCAGCAGCAGCTGGATGGAGGAAAGCCCCTGCGCCACGGTGTCATGAATATCGGCTGCGAGGCGTGCGCGTTCGTCCAGCTCACCGGCACGACGGGACAGTGCTTCCGAGTGGGCGCGGGCAGCTGAGAGCTCCTCCAGCGCCTTGGTCTTTTCGATAGTCTCCTTCTGCAGGAGCCGGAACCCCAGCCCCACCGTGAGTACAAACGTCCCACCCAGAATGGGGCCGAGGACACCACCAAATGTCAGCGGAGTATGGATAGCGATGGCGCCAATTGCCGTCGCCGTTGTCGCCGCCACCATGATTACGGCCATAAGGCCGCCGGTTACCTGCAAAATTACGAAAAACAGTGGGAAAACCAGGAACGAGGCGTCCAGCGTTGCAAACGCCAACGCCGCCCAGCACAGCAGCAGAATCACAAGCCAGCCCAACAGCAGGCCACGCGGCTTAGTCAGCGCGACCTCGTTGGCTACGTTGCCATGCCGAGCCTGCCCAATCGGCCCAATGGAACCTGCAATGTACACCGCTAGAAAGCACGCCGCATAGGTGATGATTCGCCACTGCGGATCCGGAACCACGCATACCGCCAGCAGCACCAGCACCAAAACATCCAGGGCAAACCGCAGTAATTGCCAGCTGCGATTCAGGGTCTCAGGAGTATCCACGCTCTCGAGCTTAGGGCAGTTCCACCTGCCAAAACACCGCTGACAAGCCGGAATTGTCAACATCAACCGAAAGTTGGAGACGAAGTTCAACCTCCCTGGCGATTAAATCCGCCTTTGAATCCACGACCATAATGAGTATGTACCAGTCAATGAAAGAACTTCGAGCCGCTCCAGGCCGTGCCGCACTGATCACCATCACCGTCGGCATGATTGCTGTGATGGTCACGTTCCTCTCGGCTTTGGCTGCCGGACTGTCAGCCCAGTCCGTCTCCGCACTTGACGAGGTCTACGGCAAAAACGACGCCGTCGTCATCTCGGAGGGGGCTACGTCGCTGTCGTCGTCAAGCATCGGCGAGACGGCGCGAAAGAGCGTCCAGACGTGGGCGAACGATAACAACGCCACCATCCGCGATGTCTACGTCAGTCGTGCGCGCGTCGATGAAACGCCCGTCACCGTCATCTCCGACTTTTCGCTTAACGACGACCAGGTGGCCGTCACCGACGGTGTCAGTGAAACCGCCATTGCGGAAGGTGACTCGCTGACCCTGTCTGGCGCGATGGGCGAGCACGAGGCCACCGTTGCGCGCGTGGCGGGGGATAAGTGGTTGGACCACCAAGCGGTCATTTATGCCGGGCGCGGTGTGATGGAAGACCTGACACCGGGGCAGATGGTGCCGGCGGCGATGGTTGTCGACGAGTCTGCGACGCAGCTGCCGAATGTCCCGGAAGGAACAATTCTGCGCGACGGCGAGCGCAATAACCTGTCGGCTTCCTATCAGGGCGAGCAGACCTCGCTGAACGCGATGACCTCGATGCTGTATGTGATTTCTGCGCTGGTGGTAGGCGCGTTCTTCACAGTGTGGACTGTTCAACGACTGCGTGGTGTGGCCATTTCCTCGGCGCTCGGTGCGTCCCGCTCCGTGCTGGTGGCTGACTCTCTGGCGCAGGTCCTGGCCGTGCTGGCAATCGGAGTCGGCGGCGGTGTTGCGGTGACTGCAGCGGCGGGCTGGGCTCTGCAGAGCGGCGACGTCATGCCAATTGTGGTCGATGCTTCCACGACCGTCGTGCCGGGGCTCATTCTGGCCGTGACCGGCGTAGTTGGTGCGCTGCTGGCACTGGTGCCGGTATTCCGCGTCGATCCGACCACCGCATTGGCGAATGCGTAGTGGCTCGTTAGTACGGCCTAGCACGGCGGCTTCCCACAGAACACTCACATCGCGTTAATCATGCACAACCTGCAACTGAGGAATTGAGGAATTGAGGACAAAATGACTACCTACATCGACAACCAGGCTCCCGTGGCACTCGCTCTAAAGAACATCTCGCTGACCGTCCAAGATGGCGACAACAAACGCACCATTTTGGATGACATCTCGCTGAAGATCCGGGCAGGCGAGGTAGTGGGACTGGTCGGACCATCGGGTTCCGGCAAGTCGACTCTGTTGACCATCGCAGGTTGTTTGAAGAGTGCCGATACCGGACATGTCACGCTGTACTCCAACAAACAGGACGCGAACGGTGCAGGCGCGGACGAGAGTGCGGAAAGGAAGGCCATTGATTTGAGCGCTCGCGGCGCGGATGCTGCCAAGATTCGTCGCGAACACATCGGTATTGTTTTCCAGCAGCCGAATCTTCTGCCAGCGCTGACGGTTAAGCAGCAGCTCATCGCAATGCGGCGACTGGGCCGTGTTTTCGGGTGGCCCGCGGGTGGCCGTCGTGAAGCGGAGAAGCGCGCGGATGAGCTGCTAGAGGCAGTCGGACTGGCTGGGCTGGGAGAACGTCGCGTGAGCCAGCTTTCCGGTGGTCAGCAGGCGCGCGTCAATGTTGCGCGCGCACTGATGAATGAGCCGGAAGTGCTGCTAGTCGACGAACCGACCGCGGCTTTGGATCAGAAGAGTGCAGGGGCGGTGACGCGACTGATTATGGATGTGACGCGGAAGATGGGTGTGGCCACCCTGTACATCACCCACGACCTGGGGCAGCTTCACGGTGCCGACCGAATCGTGGAGATGGTTGACGGCAAGCTGCAGTCCGCGGATGCTGGCTTGGTAGCTACTCGGTAGTGACTATGGGGGAGGAGGCGGCATCGAAAAGGCTGGGTCAGATAACCACGCCGCCGGAAAGGCGCACATTTTGTCCTTGAACTCCAGAAACAATGGGCTGCAAATGTGAAACTGTGTGAGTTTATGACACTTTCATGCCATTTTTTGGGTCATTTTTGACATAAACGTAGTCAGTAACTCGCATTGGCCCGCTGCCGCTAAACATAAACGCAGTCGGCGGATTCTAGGGGTCGTGGAAACACAAAACCCTCGACCGGGAACAATCCTGGCCGAGGGTTCTACTTGGGGTGACTGACGGGACTCGAACCCGCGACACCCAGGATCACAACCTGGTGCTCTACCAACTGAACTACAGTCACCATTACCGCATTAAAGTAGCTGTTTTCTCAGCTCATCTCTGCAGCGAACTATATGGTAGCCCACAGTGGGCTGGAAACAAAAACAGCAGGTCAACCCGGATAAATTTGGAAAGGGTTAGGGTTTGGGGCCGTCGTAAAGCGAGCTAGCCGCGAATTTCACCGTACTTTTCTGTGGATTCCTTGCTTGCGGCGGAAACAGCGTCGGCATCGGGGCCAGGGTGGGGTAGGAGCATGGCGCGGCGGTAGTAGTCCAGCTCGCGGATCGACTCCTTGATATCTGCGAGAGCTCGGTGAGCGAGACCCTTTTCTGGAGCGCCCTTGAGAACCTGGGGGTACCAACGGCGGGCCAGTTCCTTGAAGGAAGAGACATCAATCATGCGGTAGTGCAGGTGCTGGTCGAGCTCTGGCATGTAGCGGTGGATGAACTTGCGGTCGGAGGCAATCGAGTTGCCTGCCAGTGGGGCGGTGCGCGGCTCGGGAACCCACTGACGGATGTAGTCCAAAACAGCCTGTTCGGCGTCGGCGACATTAGTCTTGCTGTCGCGAATTTCCTGATCCAGGCCGGACTTCGCATGCATCTTGGTGACGAAATCATCCATCTGCGCCAATTCGGTCTCGGACGCGTGCACGACGATGTCCACGCCTTCCCCGAGGACGTTGAGGTTGGCATCGGTGACGAGAGCCGCGATTTCGACAATGACGTGGCGCTCGGGTTCGAGGCCCGTCATCTCACAGTCAATCCACACGATGCGGTCGAGCTCAGGGGAGAGCTGGAGGTCGGGATCGGGCTGAGCCATGATTTCACCTTTCGCTGAGATTCGGCATGATTCTGCAGTGCGCCTTATTTTGTGCCCGGACTGGGCTGTGGGGCACACGCTGACTACGCCCAGCTTAGCGATGTGGATTGTGCTGTGGTCGGGCGTGTGGATTGCCGTGTGGTTTGTGGAGCGAATTGTGGGGGAAACGAAATTAACTGGAAAGTAAGATCTTAGAATTGGACAACGGGGCATGAACTAAATCGACCTATTTGCCTGATAAAATTACTTCTGAGTTCGGATTCCAACGGGAGAAATAGTTACATGGATGAGACGAGGCGTGTTGGCGACGCTGCTCAAAGCACCACCGCGGCACAGAAACCATCCGTCGATGATGTCATCATTGCCGCTGCGCGCGAAAGCGTAATGACTGTGGGCTTGCGTAGGACTTCGATTGCAGAAATTGCTCGCAAGGCAGGAGTTTCGCGTCCGACCGTATATCGTCGATACGCTGACATTGGTGAGCTTCTGGGGGAAGTGACCAACCGCGAAATCCTGCACATGCTTGAGGGGCTCCGCTATGTCCCTGGCGATTCGCGCGCTCGCATGTTGCTGCGTATTCGAATCGTCGTTCAACGCATCATCGAAAGTGACTTTTTCCCTGGCCTGGTCAAGACAGATCCCGACCGTGTCTTAGAAGCGCTCACTGGAGAGATGAGCGATACACAGCTGGAAATTGTGGAGAAATTCATTCTCCCCGGTGTCCGTCACGGGCAGGAAGACGGCACTATTCGCGAGCACGATCCATATCTGCTGGCGCGCAACATTTACCGTCTGATTCAGACGATGGTGCTGGTGTGGCGCCCGGATGGCAAGGACGCGACGCTAGACAAGGAATCTGTCGAAGAGGTCGTCGACATGGTTGACCGCTACTTGCGCCCGGATCCTGCGGATAACAAGAAGAACTAAGAAGTAAAAACCCGCCTGCATCTGGTATAAAACCAGTTCAGGCGGGTTATTTTTGCGCCCCCAGAAGGATTCGAACCCTCGACCAATCGGGTAGAAGCCGACTGCTCTGTCCACTGAGCTATGGAGGCTAGCTAAGAAAAGCATTGTAGCGTCTCTAATGTAGCCAATCACAACCGGTTCTGTTCTAGGGACTTTGGTCGCTAAGCTTAGGGCTATGACTGCCACGACCAAGGCCGAGACCTCTCCGCCTGTTAGCAAGGATAAGAAAGTCCGTAAATCTGCTGGTTGGTACGTTGTTTTTGTACTTATCGGCGGCGTTCTAGCTGGTTTGCTCTCGATGGCGTTCAACATGGATTCGCGCGCCACGTTGGGTATTCCCGATCCCGGCACAATCACCACCTTCGGGTTCCCGTTCGCGAAGGCGGCCGGTGAGCTGCTCGCCTGCCTCGGTGTCGGTTCGTTTATGCTCGCCGCTTTCGGTACGAAGCAGCGTGCCGACGGCACTTTGGGCCTCGACGGCTACACGGCATCCCGCACGGGTATGTGGGCCATGCTCGGCTGGGGCCTCATGGCGCTGATGGAGATTCCGCTGGTGCTCTCCGATGTGTCGGGCCAGCCGCTGTCGACGACGATTCAGCTGAGTAACTGGGCTGTGTCGTTGGAGCAGACCAAGGAGGGCTTGGCGTGGCTGTGGGTAGCTATTTTTGCGGGCATTGTGGCGCTTGGTTCATCGCTGACTCGTAAGTGGATTTGGCAGCCGGTGTTCTTCGCCATCAGCTTGGTGTCGATGATGCCGCTGGCGGTTGTAAGCCACAATGCCTCCGGTGGTGCCCATGACTACGGCACTAACTCCTACATCTGGCACTTGACCTTCACTGTGTTTTGGGTCGGCGGTTTGATGGCGCTGGTTGGCCACGCGCGTCGTCGCGGTGAATGGATGCCAGAGGTAGTGAAGCGCTATTCTTTCGTGGCGTTGGTGGCTTTCATCGCCATGTCTGCCTCCGGCTTCATTAACGCAGCCATCAACATTGACTGGTCTGACCTGGTCAGCAACAATTACGGCATCATGGTGCTGGTCAAGGCTGTGCTCACCATCTTCCTGGGTCTATGTGGCTATGTGCACCGCAAGATCACCATTCCGGAGATCGAGCGCGCTCAGTCGAATCGCCCATTCTGGCGCCTGGCCATTGTCGAGGTCATCATCATGGCGCTGACAATCGGCGTTGCCGTAGCTCTGGGCCGTACTCCGCCGCCACCGAATTTCTCTGAGCAGGCCGGTGGTGAAGGCCTGCCGTCGATTACGCAGATGCAGGTCAAGCTCGGTTACAACCTGGAAATCCCATTCGGTTGGGAAGCCATGTTCACGCAGTGGCGCTTTGACATCTTCTTCGGCTCTGCCGCCATCATTGCCGCGTGGATTTACCTGTACTGGCTCTACCTGCTGAAGAAGCGCGGCGGTACCTGGCCACTGTCCAACACCCTGTGGTGGCTCGCTGGTTGTGCCACGTTGCTGTTTACTTCGTGCAGTGCGCTGGGCGTGTACATGCCGGCTCTGTTCTCGGTTCACATGATCGCCCACATGCTTTACTCCATGGGTATTCCGGTCATGCTGGTGCTGGGTGGTCCGGTTACGCTTGCGCTGCGTGCGCTGAAGCCGGCCGGCCGCGATGGTCTGCCGGGTATTCGTGAGTGGCTGGTGGTCTTCATCAACAACCCGGTGTCGCGTTTCCTCACGCACCCGGTCGTGGCAACGGTGCAGTTCGTTGCGGGCTTTTACCTGCTTTACATGACACCGATTTATGACTTCTTGGCTGATGAGCACGCGGGCCACGTGTTCATGAACATCCACTTCTTGATCTCCGGTTACATCTTCTACTGGGTCATTATTGGTGTCGATGCTGCACCACAGCAGATTGAGCCGTCGGTCAAGCTGGTCACGCTGATGGGTTCGTTGCCGTTCCACGCTTGGTTCGGTATTTCGCTGATGCAGTCGCAGAAGGTGCTTGCCGAGACCTACTACGCCAGCCTGGATCTCCCTTGGGCAGTGAATCTCCTGGAAGATCAGAACGTTGGTGGTGCCGTCGCGTGGGCTGCCGGTGAGGTTCCGCTCTACATCGTTACCGTTGCGCTGTTTGTACAGTGGCGGCGTTCCGATGAGAGGGATGCAGCCCGCTACGACCGCGTCGCAGACCGCAACAATGATGAGGAGTTGGCCGCTTACAACGAAATGCTCGCTCGCATGAGCCAGCAGGTCGGTGTTGGTGGCGAGGACGAGCGCGATTACTACACCTCGGAGGTTGACGCGCAGCATCCGGTGCACATGGATAATCCGATTGATGCCTCGAAGAGGCGCGGAAGGTAGCGTCGTTAAGCTGATTTTGCATGCTTGACGACGAGGATTGCCGCGACTTCGCCCCTCAACTTCATACGTAGCCTGTGGATAGTTGTCTTTTCGACAAACTTATCCACAGGCTTTTTATGTACCTCTTTCATTTGTTTCTCGAAGCCGGAAAAGTAATTGGCACGGCACGAATGAGACACCTTCGAATTATTCGGCCGACGTAGGTAAACGCTTTCTTTGGGGGAGGAGCCCGATGTCTGAGGCAGTTATTACCGTGGTGGGCAATGTGGTCCATCATGTGGAAAATCGAAATACCAATTCTGGGGCAAAGGTCTGCAAGTTTTCTGTGGCATCCAGTAAGTCGTGGAGGGGGGAAAATGGCTGGGAGCAGTCGGAGACTTCGTACTTTGATGTTGAATGCTGGGGCAAGCTTGCCGAGAACGTGAATAACACGGTGTGGAAGGGCCAAGCCGTCATTGTCCACGGTCACGTTCGTACGGATCGCTGGGAGGGCGATGATGGTACGAAGCATCAGCGCCAGAAGATCATTGCTAAGGCGGTAGGTCCGAATCTGCGCCGTCACCTGGCAACGGTGAAGACTATGACTGAGAAGCCGCATGAGTCGCCGACTGGTCTTGGTGAGTCATCGACTGGGGATTCGGAAGCTTCGGTTACTGAGACAGTTGCGTCTCAGGCCGGGGCCGTGCGCACCTTCACTGCTAGTACGGGCGGCGCTGGTGAGGCGGGGAACACAGGTGCAGCTAGTTCGGAGCAGCGAGAAATGGCTGATGCAGGAGTCAGTGCGCCGTTCTAACCCAGGAGCCAGTACATCGTTGTAGAGCGGAATGAGGGGGAGCCGCTGAAAGAGCGGAAAGAGGGGAGGGGTAATTACTGCACGTGAGGTGACGCTGCTGAGAAAGGGGAGGGATCGCATACGATTCGGCAGCGTTATCTCGCAGCTAGTTTTGCTAGGAGCCTGGCAGAGATTTTGGTGGGAAAGGATTGCGGGTACGCCCATGTAGATTGTGCCTTTTGGTTCCTATGCGTAACCTCTACAGGGATTGCTTATTTCCTTTCTACGAGGGGACGAAATTCCACCATGGGTGAGTTCATCTACCAGATGAAAAACGTGCGCAAGGCGCACGGCGATAAGGTTATTCTCGACAACGTCACCATGGCGTTTTACCCGGGCGCAAAGATCGGCGTGGTCGGTCCGAACGGCGCAGGTAAGTCGTCGATTCTGAAGATTATGGCTGGCCTTGATCAGCCGAGTAACGGTGAAGCTTTCCTGGAGCCGGGCGCCACTGTCGGCATCCTGCTGCAGGAGCCTCCGCTGAATGAGGAGAAGACCGTTCGCGGCAACGTCGAGGAGGGCCTCGGCGACATCTTCGAGAAGAAGGCTCGTTTTGAAGCCATCGCCGAGGAGATGGCCACCAATTACACCGACGAGCTCATGGAAGAAATGGGCAAGCTCCAGGAGGAGCTCGACGCCGCTGATGCTTGGGAGCTGGATTCCAAGATTGAGCAGGCAATGGATGCGCTTCGCTGCCCGCCGGCGGACGAGCCGGTTACTCACCTCTCCGGTGGTGAGCGTCGTCGTGTAGCACTGGCAAAGCTGCTGCTCTCCGAGCCGGACCTGCTGCTTCTCGACGAGCCGACTAACCACCTGGACGCCGAGTCTGTGCTGTGGCTCGAGCAGCACCTGGCTAAGTACCCGGGTGCCGTCCTGGCCGTGACCCACGACCGTTACTTCCTGGATCACGTCGCTGGCTGGATCTGTGAGGTCGACCGCGGCAAGCTCTACCCGTACGAGGGCAATTACTCGACTTACCTGGAGAAGAAGGCTGAGCGCCTCGAGGTTGCAGGTAAGAAGGACGCCAAGCTGCAGAAGCGCCTGAAGGACGAGCTGGCGTGGGTCCGCTCGGGTCAGAAGGCTCGCCAGGCCAAGAACAAGGCCCGTCTGGAGCGCTACGAGCAGATGGTGGAGGAAGCCGAGCAGTACAAGAAGCTCGACTTCGAAGAGATCCAGATTCCGACCCCGCCGCGCCTGGGTAACCAGGTTGTTGAGGTCAAGGACCTGGAGAAGGGCTTCGATGGCCGCGTCCTGATTAAGGACCTGTCGTTCACCCTGCCGCGTAACGGCATCGTCGGTGTGATTGGCCCGAACGGTGTGGGTAAGTCCACCCTGTTCAAGACCATCGTGGGTCTGGAGCAGCCGGATTCCGGTGAGGTCAAGGTCGGTCAGACTGTTCAGCTCAGCTACGTTGACCAGGGTCGTGAAAACATCGATCCGGAAAAGACCGTCTGGGAGGTTGTCTCTGATGGTCTCGACTACATCGTGGTCGGCCAGAACGAGATGCCGTCTCGTGCGTACCTGTCTGCATTCGGTTTCAAGGGTGCGGACCAGCAGAAGCCGTCGAAGGTTCTCTCCGGTGGTGAGCGCAACCGTCTGAACCTCGCGCTGACCCTGAAGCAGGGCGGTAACCTGATCCTCCTGGATGAGCCGACTAACGACCTTGACGTCGAAACCCTGTCTTCGCTGGAAAACGCACTGCAGAACTTCCCGGGCTGTGCCGTGGTCATTTCCCACGACCGTTGGTTCCTGGACCGCACCTGTACCCACATCCTCGCATGGGAAGGCAACTTCGAAGAGGGCAAGTGGTTCTGGTTCGAGGGCAACTTCGAGGGCTACGAGAAGAACAAGATTGAGCGTTACGGCGAGGAGGCTGCACGCCCGTCGCGCGTCACGCACCGTCGCCTGACCCGATAATCTGTTTCGCGCGAATCTGATTTTTGCCAACGGCAAAGTCCGGAACCTTGTGGACTGGCTCGCACCAGTGCACAGGTCCCGGGCTTTCGCGTATTCGCAGGCTCGTAGCTCCAGAAAACGCCTATAGTTCTGGGTATGACTGAATCAGCACCATTTCGTACCAACGTCGCTATCCGCTGGTCTGATTTCGATCAGTATGGCCACGCCAACAACACCGCTTTCCTGGAATACGCCCAGCAGGCTCGTCTGGACTTTGTGATGCGCGGTCTCGGCGGCGGGGCAGGGATGCCTGCGGCAGTGGTGCGTCGCCTGGAGATTGACTACGTCCGCGCTATTTTGCCGGACACCCAGGAAGTTGTGGTTGAGACCGAGATCATCAACTTCGGTCGCACCTCTTTCACACTTCGCCAGACAATCTCCGACCAGCATGATCACATCGTTGCTGTGCTCGAAACCGTGATGGTGATGTTTGATCTCAAGACTGCGAAGGCAGTCGAGCTCTCCCCGTCTGCCCGCCGTGAACTGGAGCGTTTTGCAGCTCCCGCAATCGAAGACAACAAGGAAGACCAGGACAAGTAATTCGCCGTGACCACTTCTCATCCCGCTGCCGAGCTGACCTTTGGCACTCCCGATGCCCTGAAGAATCTGGGTGTCCTGGCCCATAAGGCCTACGCCCTCGACGAGAGCACGTTGCTACGCATCCGAGCACGTAAGACCGCCGCCGCTGGTATCAGTTCCTCGTCGGCACCTAACGCTGCGCCCGCAATGTCGCAGGTATGGGTGAAGACCCCAATCGGCCCGCTCGCCATGCGCACGATTGCGCTGCACGCGCTTCCCGACGACATCATCGTCACCGCCGCGGAGATTAAAGACATCGCAGTGCGTGCCTTTGCGCAGGCAAAAACTGCTGAGGACGAAGAGGAGAAAGAAGCTTCGCTCACCGCGATGCCATACCGCGTGCATGCGCAGTCGGCGTCCTCCTGGCCGGGATTCCTGCCAGTGCCGGAAGGATGGCAGGTTGTCGACTATGTTCCAGCGACTGCTTTCCGGACTCTCGAGAAGCAGGGGCGCGCGGTCGCCGTCGAATCTTCCGGCCCGATGGGCATGCCACCGTCTCTGCTGGACCAAAAGGTTCTCACTGTCAGCGGCGGTACCGGTGAAGCCACTGTTGATACAGGGGAGGGGCAGTCGCAGGCGACGTCGAAAAGCGTCGTGGACGTGACCATGCGGGACGTGTTTGCGCTGTGCACGATGGGCTTCATCCCGGAGCAACCGGATGAAAAAGAGCCGGTGCGCGTGTCCGCAAAGGGACGGTGGCACCGGCTGGATGGGCGGTTTGGCTCGATCTTTACGCTCGAGTCCTTTGGCGTGCTGCCGCTGCTGAACTAGCGGCGCAGGGCCTAATTCCTACTGCGCGTCGAAGCGGTTGATGAGCATGTCAGCAACCTGCACCATGTGGTTCCACATGGCTTCGCGCTGGGGGCGGGGGAGCTCGTCATCGGAAATGTCTGCGAGTGAGGCGCTCATGATTTCCAGCCAGCGGTCGCGTTCGGCCTCGCCGATGGAAAACGGCATGTGGCGCATGCGCAGGCGCGGATGACCACGCTGTTCGCTGTAGGTGTGCGGCCCGCCCCAGTACTGGACGAGAAACATACGTAGTCGATCCTCGGCGCCCTCCCAGTCATCGCTGGGGTACATCGGGCCGATGAGGTCATCGGAACGCATGCGCGTGTAAAAACCATGGACGATGCGATTGAAGACATCCTCGCCGCCGACGGAGTCAAAGAGCGTCTGAGAAGTTGTCATGGCACCAAGTCTATCGACTTGATGCCACGAAAACGATAACGGCCAAAGTGCCGGCCGAAATCACTTGTTACTTCGCGTCGAACTCGCGGGCGCGGAGAGCGAGCTTCACCAGGAACTGCTGCTCAGAAATGATGCGCTTGACCGGCGACGCAGTCTCCTCGCTGTCGAGCAGGCGCTGAGCGGCCGCGATTGCCGACTCGCTGATCTCCCAAGTGGGGTAGAAGCCCTCGAGGAGAGTCTGGGCCGTCTCGGAGGAGAACTGCTTCCACCAGCTGTTGGCAACAGCGAAGAAGTGCTCCGACAGCGAGGTTGCCGACTGCTCCGCGCTGATGGTGGCACGGGAGTCGTCGTCAAGCGCCTGCGCGAGCACTGCACCCGAGCCCGGCGCGTTGAAGCCGGCCAGCAGGTGGCGAATGACAAGGTTCGATGGGGCGTCGTCGCCGGAGACAGTCGCCTCAGCCCAGACGCGGGCCTTGTTGGCGAGCGTCGGCACGGAGGCGCGGCAGGCGATGGCGGCCTGCGCGCCGAGTGCTGAATTGTCGGTCTTTTCAAGCTCTGCGATGGCCTCCTCGCCTTCGAGACCAGCGGAAACCAGAGCCTTCAAGGCGCGCCACTGCATGTCGGTGTCGACAGTGACAGCGGGGAAGCCAGCCTTGTCGGCGTCGCCGGCGTAGATGGCGCGCAGTGCGTCGGCGACGTCGCTATTCGACGAGCCCACGGTAGCCAGAGCGTTAACGAAAACCAGGGCGCGGTCGGCGTCGGTTTCCTTCTTCGCGTAGTCCAACAGCCCCTGAGCCAGCAGATCGCGGCCGGTGGACTCGGCCCACTGAGGATCGGCGTAGACGTTGACGGCGCTGACCGCCTGAGCGATGACGCGCTCCAAGACGGAGAGCTTATCCTCGCCCGGGATGCCGCGAAGCACCAGGTTGACGAAGTCGCGAGCGCGCATCTGGCCTGCGCGAACCATCTGCCAGGTGGCGGACCAGCACAGTGTGCGCGCCATCGAATCGGTGAAAGCGCCGATGTTGTCGATGACGGTGGCAAGCGAGCCTTCGTCCAGGCGAATCATGCTGTAGGTGAGGTCGTCGTCGTTAACCAGCACGACGTCGCCAACTGGTGTGTCGACCAGATCTGGGACATCGGTGCGGGCACCGCGGACGTCGATTTCCACGCGCTTGGTGCGCTCAAGTACAGCGTCCGCGCCGGTGCCGCGCAGGTTGTAGATGCCCACTGCGATTCGGTGATCACGGAGTTCACCGGCACCCGGCTCGGCGCCTTCCTGCGTGACTGCGAAGGAGGTGTACTTGCCGTCCTCTTGATGGAACTCTGGCGCCAGGGTGGTGATGCCGGTGGTGGTCAGCCACTGATCGGCCCAGCCAGACAGATCGCGACCGGAGGCCTCGGAGAGCGCCTCCAACAGATCCGCGAAGGTGGCGTTGCCAAAGCGGTGGCGGGAAAAGTGAAGACGAGCACCGGCGAGGAAGGCGTCCTGACCAACGTAGGCGGCCAGCTGCTTGAGGGTGGACGCGCCCTTGGCGTAGGTGATGCCGTCGAAGTTCTGCTCGACGGTGTCAATGTCGCTGGCATCGGCGGCAATCGGGTGCGTCGACGGCAGCTGATCCTGCTTGTAGGCCCAGGCCTTCTCTACGTTGGCGAAGGTGGTCCAGGCGTGGCTGTAATCGGAAACCTCAACCTGTGCGGCGGCAGCCGACCAGGTAGCGAAGGACTCGTTGAGCCAGAGATCATCCCACCACTGCATGGTGACCAAATCACCGAACCACATGTGAGCCATCTCGTGCAGGATGGTGTCATTGCGACGCTCGTAGAGGTAATGAGTGGGCTTGGAGCGGAAGACGTACTCGTCGCGGATGGTCACGCAGCCGGCGTTTTCCATCGCACCCATGTTGTATTCCGGGCAGAAGATCTGGTCGTACTTGCCGAACGGGTAGGGCTCGCCGAAGTGCTTGGCGTAGAAGTCGAAGCCTTCCTTGGTCTCCTTGAATAAGGTGTCGGCATCGAGGTACTCGGCGATGGACTGGCGGCAGTAGAGGCCTAGCGGAATGGTCAGCTCTCCCTCCGGCTGGTGCTCAGCAGGGGTTTCCGGGTGCGGTGCGACAGTGCCGGTCCACGAGTCAGTGACCTCGTACCACGGGCCAGCACAGACTGCGACGAGATACGTCGACAGCGGAACATCCACTGAGAAGTCGAAGGTGTCGGCCTCATTGCCGTGGACATCGGTGGTGGTGCCGGTCTTGGCCACCGAGTTGGAAACAACCTTCCAACCCTTCGGTGCCACGACGTGGATTGAATACGTCGCCTTCAAATCCGGCTGGTCAAAGCAGGCGAACACGCGCTTGGCATCGGCAGTTTCAAACTGCGAGTACAGGTAGGTTTCGCCATCGGCGGGATCCTGGAAGCGGTGAATGCCCTGGCCGTTATTGGTGTAACGACAGTCCGCATCGATAACGACGGTGTGGTCACCTTCGGTCAGGTCTACGTTAATGCCGGTCTCGCTGTCATAGCGAGCGGCCTCCGTGGCATCGACGCCGTCGATGGTCACACTCTTGAGAACCGCATCACGCAGGTCAATAAAGGTGGAACCAGCGCGCTTCGCTTTCAGAGAAATTGTGGTCTTGGAAGCGAATGTTGGTGCGCTGTGCGGCCCACCGACAGGTGCGGTCGTAAGGTCGAGCGAGATGTCGTAGTGGGACACCTCGAGCATGGCCGCACGGTCGGCGGCCTCGGTCCTGGTTAGGTTCGTGGAAGTCATGCGACAAGTGTAACCACGACCCCGGATTGGGAATCGGGCAGTAGTGGGGTGGGCGGGGTGACCTCGACTTCCTCGCTCATTGCGTGTCGATTCGGGCGATCGATTGACGGTCGATTCGGCGAGATTTTGGCTTCTTTGGCATGCGAGCAAAGCCGAACGTGAATACACTTCGTTTCATGTACGAACTCAATGATGATGCAAGCAAGGTTGAACGGGTCAACGCGGCGTGGGATCGCATTGAAGCAAAGCTTGGCGATGACGCCCTGGAGGCCCCGGCGACAGAAGCGGAACTGGATCAGCTTGAGGCTGACCTCGGAGTAAAGCTGCCAGACTACGTGCGAGCTTCGTGGCTGCGGCACGCGTCTGTGGACGGTGAGCCGTGGGACGGTGGCTGGATTGCACCGCCGAAGTCGATTCTGAACGACTACAAGCTGTGGACTCAGCTGCAGGCGGACGGCGAGTTCGATGATTTTGAAGCCGAAAGCATGGACAGCGCCGACTCGGATGGCAAGTGGTATCACGAGGCATGGATTCCACTGGTCATGGACTTCGGCGGAAACAACTACTGTCTGGACATGCGCTCGGGGAAGATGGTCTCCATGGACCACGAGGTGGGCTCGGAGTTCCTGGACTACGCCGACTGGCCTGCCTACCTGGAGGCTGCTGCTGATTCCCTGGAGGCTACGGGCTTGCCCTGGAACGGCTAGGTAAGCAATCTGGACGGCGTCCGATGGGGGGGGGAAGCCAGTTAACGCCGGGGCCGGTAGAACTTCGGACCCATCCGAATTCATGAATGCGAACCGAAAAATTCCGCCCTATAGTCGTTGATAAGTCAATCAATGCTTTAGGAGGACTTTCACATGAGCAATCGAGACAAGGTCACTTTTTACTTCGACGTTTCCTGCCCGTTTTGCTGGGTGACGTCGCGCTGGATTAAGGAAGTCGAAAAGGTCCGCGACATCGAGATCGAGTGGAAGCCGATGAGCCTGTCGGTGCTCAATGAAGGCCGCGATGAACTGCCGGAAGATTACAAGTTCATGATGCAGTGCAACTGGACCCCGGCACGCCTGTTCAACGCCGTGTTCTCCCAGGATGGCCAGGAGGCCGTCGACAAGCTCTACACCGCGCTGGGCACGAAGGTCCACAACGAAAACCGCATCGATCGCCACGCGCATGTCGACGAGCCGGAGCACGCATTCGACGAGCTGATTAAGGAAGCCCTCGCAGAGGTTGGACTGCCGGAAGAGCGGCTGGCCCAGGCCTTGACCACTGAGTTCGATGAGCTCATGCGTGAAAACCACGCAGAGGCCATGAAGGAGGTCGGCAACGACGTCGGCACTCCGGTGGTCAAGCTCAACGACGTTGCCTTCTTCGGTCCAGTGCTTACCCGTATCCCACGCGGCGAAGAAGCGGGCAAGATTTTTGATGGCGCGGTTGCCGTCGCCAGCTACCCGTACTTCTTCGAAATTAAGCGCTCCCGGACTGAGGACCCGCGCTTCGACTAAGAAAGCAGTAGCAGCTGGGGCGCGCAGTTAGGAGAGCTGACCCGCTCCGGCTCCAGCATTCTTCCCGGTAGAGGCCTGCCGTTCTTCTTCGCTCATGGCAGCCCACCGTGGCGGGATGTAGATGCAGGTCGGGTCGGATGCGGTGTAATCCCCGGTCAACGCGTACGCGGTCGACCGGGACCCACCGCATACGCTGTGGTATTCACAGACGCTGCACTTTCCATGCCAATTGTCCGGATCGCGAAGGGCCTTGAACGCCGGCGAGTTCGAGTAAATCTCCTGGAACGGCGTAGCTTTGACGTTTCCGCAGTGCAGTGGCAGGAAACCATTGGGGTAAACATCGCCGATGTGGTCAATGAAGGCAAATCCTGACCCGGAATTGACGGCCATCGGAGAGCGCGGCCGACGTGGCTTCTCCGGCACAGCGCCGAGCAGCTTTGTCGTTTCCTCGGTCAAGTAGCGGTAGAGCTCGCCACCTTCATAGGGTGGCAGCCCCTTTTCCTTCGCTTCCTCCTGCTGCATGACGACGCGCCGATACTGCGGCGCCTCCGTCGTTTTAATGGCAATTCGGTTGGACACATCCGATAGCCAGTGCAGAACGTCCTCGCGTTCCTCCGGCGACAAAGCGCCCAAATCCGCACCGCGACCAGTGGGAACGAGGAAAAAGACGTACCACATCTTGGCCTGCATCTCCATGACGGTCTTCAGCAGCGCTGGCGCCTCATGAATATTTCCCTTGGTCAGGGTCGAGTTAATCTGCAGCCGGTAACCGGCCTCGTTGATGTGCGGAGCCATTTCGAGCGTCTTTTCAAAAGTGCCCGAAAATCCACGGAACTTGTCATGGGTCTGGGCAGTCGCGCCATCGAGCGACATGGACATCGCCTTGCCACCGGCCTCACGCAGTGACTGAATCCGCTCTGGCGTGAGCCGCGGCGTCACCGATGGAGATAGCGACATATTCAGGCCCTGCTCCGTGCCGAATCGCACCAATTCTTCCAGGTCATCACGCTCAAAAGGATCACCGCCGGTGAGCACTACAAGCGGCTTCGGCTTGCTATACGACGCCAAGGTCTCCAGCAGCATCTTGCCCTCGGTGGTCGAAAGCTGGTGAGGATGCGGCTCGTGCTGCGCATCTGCACGGCAGTGCTTGCAGACTAAGCCACAAGCCCGCGTGACCTCCCAAATGACAATAAATGGTTTCTTGTTGATGTCATGCCGAACCGTTCGCACCACCGGTGCGTGATGATTCCCATGGGAGCCATGGGCTTCAGGATCGACTTGGAAGTGAGCTTGCGGCGCAGGAGACACGGTAAAAGCACCCAATTTCCGGTTTCGAAGACGTGCTGAAACGCAAATACAGTCACTTTTCACCCTATTCGGCTGCGCAGGAGACGTCGTCAAGCAATACCTAAAACGGGTGCAGACGCCGTGGAATCCGTGGGAACCGCTAAACTTGCTGCCATGCGTATTTACCTTGGTGCAGACCACGCCGGTTTTGAGATGAAGAACCTGATTAAGGCCCACCTGGAGAAGGCTGGCCACGACGTCGTTGACTGCGGCGCTCACACCTACGACCCTGCAGATGACTACCCAGCATTCTGCATTGAGGCGGCGTCCCGTACCGTCGCTGATCCGGGCAGCCTGGGCATCGTGCTCGGCGGTTCCGGCAACGGCGAGCAGATTGCCGCTAACAAGGTCAAGGGCGCTCGTTGTGCGCTGGCTTGGTCGGTGGAGACCGCAAAGCTCGCCCGCGAGCACAACAATGCTCAGCTGATTGGCCTCGGCGGTCGTATGCACTCTGAGGAAGAGGCTCTGGCCATCGTCGATGCTTTCGTCTCCCAGCCGTGGAGCGAGGAGGAGCGTCACCAGCGCCGCATCGACATTCTGGCAGAGTACGAAAAGACTGGCGTTGCCCCGGAGCTGCCAGAAGCTTAAAGGGGTTGCTGTTCGCTATCTGTTGATAGGAATAAAAAAGGGGTCTGGTTCCAGAAAACTCTGGGACCAGGCCCTTTTTCATGTGTAGACGGAGTAGGAATTGTCGTATGACAAATCAAGAAGCGCATCGCCGAGTAACTGTTGTGCTATTCCCCGGGTTCGAGCTCTTGGACGTATTTGGACCGGTTGGCCTTTTTGGCCATGTCCCAGAGATTGAGGTCGAATATGTCGCCAACATTGCCGGTCCGATAACCAGCGCTCAGGGGACGGAGGTTATCGCCACGCGCTGCATCGCTGAACTTGAGGCAGTCGATATTCTCCTGGTGCCCGGTGGAGCAGGGAGCAGAACACTAGTTGAAGATGCAGAGTTTTTGGAGTGGCTTAAGCGCATCGGATCCCAGGCGCGGTTAGTGGCGTCGGTCTGCACGGGTTCGGCGCTGCTTGCTGCGGCTGGGCTACTTGAAGGAAAGCGGGCAACTAGTAATAAGTTGGCTTTTGATTGGGCCACCTCGTTCGGAAACGAAGTGATGTGGGTGAAAGAAGCCCGATGGGTCGAAGACGGTAATCGGTGGAGCTCATCAGGGGTCGCAGCAGGTATGGATATGGCTGTTGCTTTAATTAGCAGCATCCTTGGCGAGGAAGCTGGTCGATTGGCCGCCAGAAAAATTGAGTATCGGCCCCAGGCAGACGCCACTGTCGACCCTTTTGCGAATTGAGCGAAATAGCGGCGCCGGGCTTCTTCTAAATATCGAAACCGTCGAATCCGCCGTCGAAGAATCCGCCACCGTCGTTGCCACCGTCGCCGCCGAAGAGGCCGTCGAAGAAGCCACCGCCGTCGCCTGCGTCACCAGCATCGGCAGCGCCGCCACCGAAGTCGCCGCCGTCAAGGTCATCGCCACCGAAGTCATCGGAACCAAAGTCATCGGAACCAAAGTCCTCGGTGCCGCCGAAGTCGTCAGCACCGGTGCCCATGCCGCTGGCGAACTCATCAGCGCCGTAGGCAACACCGGCCATACCGTGGAAGAGAGTAGAGAACAGCAGCATCGAGCCAGCGGTCCAGACACCGGTGCGGAGCGCGGACTTCCACCAGGGCTCGGAGTACCAACCGGCTGGAACCGGACGGCCAGCGACACGGCCGCCGGGGTAGTAGTTCGGAGTTTCCGGGGTGGCGTATGGCGAGGCGGTAACCGAGTGGCCTTCGTGCTCAATGGTGCGAGTTTCGGTCACAGAACCAGCGGCCTTCTGCCCCTCCAGCGGTGGCAGTGTCGGCCCCGCCGGCAGGCCCATAATTTCGCGAGCAGCATTGATGTAGTGCAGGCCCTCCAGCGCCGATTCGCGCGCCATTCGGGCCTGTGCCGGGGTCCGAGCAGTAGAAATCTGCGAGGAAGCGGCGTTGTAACGCTCGGATGCGTCAGCAAGAGCCTGCGTGGAAGCCGAATCGGTGCCAGCGAGATTCAGCACCTGTGAGCCCAGCCGCTCAATCCAACGGCGGGCGTCTGCGACGGCGTCTTCCAATTGATTGTTCTGGCGGGCATCAAAAGCCCTGTTAGAGCGGTTTTGAGCCATCGACGCGATGATAATCGCACCGCCGACGGTGATAGCGATCAGGATTAAAGCCCCCATGGGCTAGGCCTCCAAAAGGAAATTGCGAGTATTGCTAGTAATTACTTGAAATAACGCACGTAGAGCGCAAAAAGTTCCCGAGCTAACATCTCTGTGCGACAGAGGCAGCTCGGGAACCAGGAAAAGATTGGGTATGGGTAGGTATCTATGACTCGGCGGAGTCGGTGCGCTTGGTGCGGCTCTTTCGATTAGCGTGCCATGCGCGAACTTCTTCGGAATCCCACAGGGTCAACCCATGAAGCTTCGCGACGGGCTCAGGAGCCTTCTTGCGGCCAGCGTAGCTGGTGAAAGTGCCACGTGCGGTGCCGGAAAAAGCAGCGCATTCGACCGCGGTCCATAGTTCGTGTCCAGTATCGGCATCGATAATGGTGGGCTTCATGGTGCCCAGAGTACCCGCGGCACTGGATCCTGAACAGAGGGCAGAAGAATTTCTGGCCCCGGACATCGGCTCGGAAAAACAAAAACCGGGAGCAACGCTCCCGGTTACGTGGAGGGGATGACGGGAATCGAACCCGCGTCTTCAGCTTGGAAGGCTGAGGTATTAGCCACTATACGACATCCCCATAGACAGAAATCCGGTTTAGATGCGCACTCGCCTCAACCAGACCGTGTCTTGGTACAAGGCATATTAACTCGTTAAAGCGCACATACAAAAATCGATGCCAGGTTTTTCTCGAAGGATTTAAAGAAAAGTGGCTGTGGCCGGGAAAAACAGAAAATGAAACTAAAGCAATATGGGGTATATGAAACAGGCGTATAGCCGTTGATTACACTGTCACACGACTCAACAAAGGGGCAGTCGTTTTAGGCGGCTTCTTTGGAGGGTCGGCCGACGAATGGAGTGTTTGCAGTAAACGAGGCCGCCAAAAGCAGTGCCGAGGTGATGCAAACGCCCTGTGATATGCATGGATTTCATGAAACCAGTAGTAGTTGGCAGGTTGGCTCTCGATGGCGTCGTAAAGCGTTTTCAGACAGAGTAATGGCCTGGTTGAACGCGTGGTTTTGTGATTTCGTTAATCGTCAGGTAAATCTATACGGGTCCGTTGTGGAAACGCGATTTCGCGACTATGAGGACCCCGGTGCAGATGCTCCAAAGGGGTTTCTGCTAGGTTTCGAATGACGCATACGGGGTATGGCGCAGCTTGGTAGCGCGTCCGCTTTGGGAGCGGAAGGCCGTGGGTTCAAATCCCGCTACCCCGACCAGTATCACGGGCACTCCCGTGGTCTATGAATTAATCATCGAGTTGCAGGAGAGTGCACCAGTGAAGTCTTCCGTTGAGAAGCTCAATGAGACCCGAGTGAAGATTACCGTCGAGGTCCCGTTTGACGAGCTGAAGCCAGAGTTCGACAATGCCTACAAGGCACTGGCTCAGCAGGTCCAGATTCCGGGCTTCCGTAAGGGCAAGGCACCGGCAAAGCTGATTGAGGCCCGCTTCGGCCGCGGCCCAATCCTGGAGCAGGTGCTCAACGACATGGTTCCGTCCCGCTACGACGAGGTCGTTCGCGAGGAGGAGCTGAAGGTTATCGGTCAGCCTGAGGTTGACATCACCAAGCTGGAAGACGGCGAGCTCGTCGAGTTCACCGCTGAGGTCGACGTCCGTCCGGAGATTGGGCTGCCGAAGTTCGAGGACATCGCAGTTGAGGTTGACCCGCTGGTCGCCGACGAGGAAGCTGTTGAGGCTGAGCTGCAGAACCTGCTCGCTCGCTTCGGCACCCTGACCGGCGTTGAGCGCGCAGTTGAGAAGGATGACTTCGTCTCCATCGACCTGTCCGCCACTATCGACGGTGAAGAGCTGGAAGAGGCTTCCACCGAGGGACTGTCCTACCAGGTTGGCTCCGACGATCTGATTGACGGCCTGGATGAGGCTGTTGTTGGCCTGTCCCAGGGCGAGTCCAAGGAATTCACCACCAAGCTGGTTGCTGGCGAGCACGAGGGCGAGGACGCTCAGGTCACCGTTACCGTTCAGTCCGTCAAGGTCCGCGAGCTGCCGGAAGCTGACGACGACTTCGCTCAGATGGCTTCCGAGTTCGACACCATCGAGGAGCTGAAGGAAGACCTGGCACGCCAGGTCGAGAACACCAAGAAGGGCGAACAGGCTCAGCAGGTCCGCGACAAGGTCCTGGCTGCCGCAATGGAGCAGACCACAATCGCTCTTCCGGAGGGTGTTGTCAAGGAGCAGGTCGAGGGCCAGCTGCAGCAGCTGCTGGGTCAGTTCGGCGGCGACGAGAAGGTTCTGAACTCCATGCTGGAGGCCCAGGGCACCACTCGTGAGCAGTTCGACGAGGACTCCAAGAAGTCCGCTGAGGAAGCTGTTCGCACCCAGCTGTTCCTGGATGCACTGGCTGAGGAGATCCAGCCGGACGTTTCCCAGCAGGAGCTCACCGACCACATCCTGTTCACTGCTCAGTCCTACGGCATGGACCCGAACCAGTTCATCCAGCAGATTCAGCAGTCCGGCCAGCTCGGCAACCTGTTTGCAGACGTTCGCCGCGGCAAGGCTCTGGCCACCTCGATCCTGAAGGCTTCCGCCAAGGACACTGAGGGCAACGAAATCGATCTGAACGAGTACTTCGGTGAGGTCGAAGCTGAGGCTGAGAAGGCTGAGTCCGACAAGGCTGAGGACAACTCGGCTGAGTAAGCCCCGCCGTTAGCGCGACGCATTCCTTATGCTGCAACGCTTATAGCGAACAAGGGCCGTTCCTGAAACAAAGGGACGGCCCTTTTCGTTACCCTCTAGTGAACGACAAACTCGCACACGTACGAAGAAGGAGTACACAGATGAGCGATAACGCCCAGATGTCGACGAACACGGTTTTCGACAAGCTGCTCAAGGAGCGCATTATTTGGCTGGGTGAGCAGGTCGACGACGAGATTGCCAACAAGCTCTGCGGTCAGATGCTGCTCCTGGCAGCTGAGGACCCGGAGGCGGATATCTCGCTGTACATTAACTCCCCGGGTGGCTCCGTCACCGCCGGCATGGCCATTTACGACACCATGCAGTTTGTTCCGTGCGACGTGGCTACCTACGGCATGGGCTTGGCAGCTTCCATGGGTCAGTTCCTGCTCGCCGCAGGTGCTAAGGGCAAGCGTTACGCACTGCCGCACGCCCGCATTATGATGCACCAGCCATCTGCAGGTATTGGCGGTACCGCATCCGACATCACCATTCAGGCTGAGCAGTTCGCTGCCACCAAGAAGGAGATGGCTCGTCTGATTGCGCAGCACACCGGTCAGCCGGTCGAGCGCATTGAGGAAGACTCGGACCGCGACCGCTGGTTTACCGCAGCTGAGGCTAAGGAATACGGCCTGGTTGACCACGTCGTGACCGCTCTCAAGGACACCGCACGCTAAAAGCGGACAGTAGCGAATAATTAGAGGCGATTTAATCAACATGGAGATGAACAATATGCAGATGCCGCAGTCGCGCTACGTGCTTCCTTCTTTCGTGGAGCACTCCAGCTTTGGTGCTAAGGAATCCAACCCATACAACAAGCTCTTCGAAGAGCGCATTATCTTCCTCGGCTCCCAGGTCGATGACACCGCCGCTAACGACATCATGGCGCAGTTGCTGGTGCTTGAGGGCCTGGACCCGGATCGTGACATCACGATGTACATCAATTCCCCAGGCGGCTCCTTCACCTCGCTGATGGCCATCTACGACACGATGCAGTACGTGCGTCCCGACGTGCAGACCGTGTGCCTGGGCCAGGCTGCCTCCGCGGCAGCCGTGCTGCTCGCTGCGGGTGCACCGGGTAAGCGTGCAGCTCTGCCGAATGCGCGCGTTCTCATTCATCAGCCGGCTACCCAGGGAATCCAGGGCCAGGTTTCCGACCTGGAGATTCAGGCGAACGAAATCGAGCGCATGCGCAAGCTGATGGAGGAGACGTTGGCTCGCCACTCCGGTCGCACTGCAGAGCAGATCCGCAAGGACACCGACCGTGACAAGATCCTGACCGCTGAAGAGGCCGTCGAGTACGGCATCATCGACCAGGTCTTCGAGTACCGCAAGCACAACGCCTAAATGGGGACATGGTCTCTTTGGAGTGCTGCGCACTGGCCGTCGTAAAGCACCGGGCGAGATCGCGTGAAATTCGCCTCGCCCCTGGCGTGGAAGCCGGTATTTGCGCACACTCACGGTAGGCTGGTCTGAAGCAGTTATTGGCAACGAAGCGGAAAGGCGGCGGCGGGAGCCTCATGGCGCGTATGCAAGAAAGTGCGGATTTGCTGAAGTGCTCTTTCTGTGGAAAGAGTCAGAAGCAGGTCAAAAAGCTGATTGCCGGACCTGGTGTGTACATCTGTAATGAGTGCATCGAGCTCTGCAACGAGATTATTGAAGAGGAGCTCAACACCGGCGGCGAGGCAACTGGCAACGACGACCGCCTGCCGCGTCCGATGGAAATTCGCGACTTCCTCGATGAGTACGTCATCGGCCAGGACATGGCAAAGCGCACCCTAGCCGTCGCGGTCTACAACCACTACAAGCGCCTTCGTGCTGCAGAGACCAAGTCGGACAACGACGTCGAGCTACAGAAGTCGAACATTCTCTTGCTGGGGCCGACAGGCTGTGGCAAGACCTACCTGGCACAGACGCTGGCTCGCAAGCTGGATGTGCCGTTCGCAATCGCTGACGCCACCAGCCTGACCGAGGCCGGCTATGTCGGTGAAGATGTGGAGAACATCCTGCTGAAGTTGCTGCAGGCTACTGATTTCGACGTCGAGAAGGCGCAGCGCGGCATCATTTACGTCGATGAGATTGACAAGATCTCGCGTAAGTCTGAAAACACCTCTATCACTCGCGATGTCTCCGGTGAAGGTGTGCAGCAGGCGCTGCTGAAGATTCTCGAGGGAACCGTAGCCGCCGTGCCCCCGCAGGGTGGGCGCAAGCTGCCAAACCAGGAGTTCATTCAGTTCGACACCTCCAATGTCCTGTTCATCGTCGCCGGTGCGTTTGCCGGTCTGGAGAAGGTCGTGCAGGAGCGTGTCGGTAAGAAGGGGCTGGGCTTCGGCGCAGATGTCACCTCGGCTAACGACGCGGATATGAAGGATCCATTCCGCGACGTGCTGCCGGAGGACCTCGTTCGATTCGGCCTGATCCCTGAGTTCATTGGTCGCCTGCCCGTCATCGCATCGGTCACCAACCTCGATGAGGACGCGCTGGTTCGCGTACTCACTGAGCCCAAGAACTCCCTGGTTCGCCAGTACCAGCACCTGTTCGACATGGACGGTGTGCGCCTCACCATCGACGATGAGGCACTGCGCGCCATTGCCGCCAAGGCGATTAGTCGCAATACCGGCGCCCGTGGTCTGCGCGGCATCATGGAAGAAATCTTGGTTCCCGTGATGTTCGACGTACCAGAGCGTGACGACGTTGCGGAGGTCATCGTTCACAAGGAATGCATCACGGACGGTGCAGCGCCAGAACTCGTTGAACGCAGCGCGGACAAGAAGACTGCGTAAAGGTAGCTAAAAACCCGGTTAGAGCGCCTGCTCTAACCGGGTTTTGATGTCTGTGTGGAGCCCTAGTCGTCCATGCCGTAGATGTCGCGGTAATCCGGGGCATCATCAGCAGCCAAGTCCTGAGTCTCTGGGTTGGGCTGATCGCCATAGACCTCTGCGCCAAGCGCGGACGAGTTCGCGCCATGGGAGGCCAGCAAGGAAGTGTACGAGCTTCCCGGTTCGTTGCGAGGCGAGGATGTCAACAGGCTGGTCACGGTGTCCTGTGCGAACTCACGCAGCTTGTCCGACAGCACCGTCGACTGCATTTCAATGCCGTAGAGGTTTTCAAAAGTCCGTTGGTGCAGGGTGGGGAAGGTGGCCAGTGAGAGCACGAGAATATAAAGATCAAGTGCGGAAATGTCAGTGCGGAATGCACCGTAATCGCGGCCGAGCAACAAGATGCGGTCAAACTCCAAAACAATTGGGCTCTGACCACCAAGCCCAGTCACGCCTTCAAGCGGCAGGACTGGGTGTAGGTTTTCCTGGATGATGAACCGCACGGCGAGCGGGTTCGCCGAGAAATAGTCGTAGATAACGCCGACTACATGCTGCAGGGCTTCCACCGGCACATTGGAGTGTGGACGCAGGGCGTCGTCGTCAGGCCTTACGGTCTCCAGCACATGTGCCCACGTCGCCCTGTAGAGTCCCATCTTGTCACCACAGTGGTAGTGAAGCATGCGCTTGGAGACACCAGAGGCGGCAGCAATGGCATCCAAACGGGCATCTGCATACCCCTTTGCGGTGAATTCTTGAAGTGCTGCCACCAAGACTGCATGGGGGATTGCATCAGAGGAGCCTGGAGACTTCATGAAAATCCTTTGCTTGGACTAGAGAGCGACTACGGGGTTTTGGCTATCTAACGGGGGTGAAATTGGTCAGTCGCGGACTTCTTTCTAGTGAAATGAGTACACGACCGTAAGTCATGCCTAATGCTATCCGTTTTTCAGAAATGGCCTGAGCGCATCGCCCCCGTCTGCGCCAATTCTGCAGTCGCATTAGAGTGGGCAGCGAATTGATTCTCTCTCGAGAAAGGCCTGTAGTGAACAAGACTCCCGTAAAGGTTGCAGTTACCGGCGCCGCCGGACAGATCGCTTACTCCCTGCTCTTCCGCATTGCCAGCGGTTCGGTTTTCGGCCCTGAGACCCCGGTTGAGTTGAACCTGCTGGAGATTACTCCGGCGCTGCACGCCACCGAAGGCGTCGCCATGGAGCTGTTTGACTCCGCCTTCCCGCTTCTGACTGGCATCAACATCACCGATGATCCGGCAAAGGCATTCGACGGCGCCAACGCCGCATTCCTGGTCGGTGCGAAGCCGCGTGGCAAGGGCGAGGAGCGCTCCGCACTGCTGGGCGCCAACGGCAAGATCTTCGGTCCGCAGGGTGCCGCACTGAACGATCACGCAGCAGACGACATCAAGGTTCTGGTTGTCGGCAACCCGGCTAACACCAACACCATGATTGCCGCTTCCCACGCTAAGGACATCCCGGCAGAGCGCTTCACTGCCATGATGCGCCTGGACCACAACCGTTCCCTGTCCCAGCTGTCGCAAAAGATTGGTGTTCCGACCACTGAGATCAAGAACATGATCGTCTGGGGTAACCACTCCGCAGACCAGTTCCCGGACATCACCTACGCCACCATTGCAGGCGAGAAGGTCTCCGACAAGGTTGACGCTGCATGGGTCGAGCAGGACTTCATCCCGCGTGTCGCGAAGCGTGGCGCAGAAATCATCGAGGTCCGCGGTTCTTCCTCCGCAGCTTCCGCTGCAGCTGCCGCAGTTGACCACATGCGTGACTGGGTGACGGGTACCCCAGAGGGCGAGTGGGTCTCTGTCGCACTTCCGTCCGATGGCTCCTACGGCATCGACGAGGGCCTGGTTGCTGGTGTTCCGTGCTACGCCAAGGACGGCGAGTGGGTTCGCGTTGAGGGCCTGGATCTCTCCGAGGTGCAGCGCGCTGGCATCGAGCGCAACGTCAAGGCACTGCGCGAAGAGCGCGACGCAGTTAAGGACCTGCTGGTCTAAGGGTCGCTTAACGCCTGTTTAAAGGTGCCCTCTTGTGATGGTTTCACAAGAGGGCACCTTTTCATTTACTGCGGTAATCGCAGATTGGCTCGGGGCGTGAGTAAAGCTTGAATTCGGCGGTGCGTAAGTCGCCGATAGCAGATATGGGTTGGGGCGCAAGGGTCGTCGTAAAGCCCCTGGAAAAACAAATCCGGGCAAGGCGCTAAGATGTGACGCGTGACTGAGAACAACGTGGACCTAAACAGAGCAGATAAGTTGCCCAAGTCGTGGAACCCGGCTGACGTGGAGTCGGACCTGTACCAGGGCTGGGTAGACGCTGGCTATTTCGAGGCTGATCCGTCTAGCTCCAAGCCGGCTTACTCTATTGTGCTGCCCCCGCCGAATGTGACGGGTCAGCTGCACATGGGCCACGCATTGGACCACACTTTGATGGATGCGCTGGTGCGCCGTAAGCGCATGCAGGGCTACGAGGTGCTGTGGCTGCCGGGTATGGACCACGCGGGTATCGCAACGCAGACCAAGGTCGAGGCGATGCTGAAGGAGTCCGAAGGCAAGGACCGCTTCGATTATGGCCGCGAGGAGTTCGTGGAGAAGGTCTGGGAGTGGAAGCACGATTACGGCGGACGTATCGGCAACCAGATGCGCCAGATTGGTGACTCCCTGGATTGGTCCCGTGAGCGCTTCACTCTGGACGAGGGCCTGTCCCGTGCGGTTCAGACGATTTTTAAGGAACTGTTTGACCGCGGCCTGATTTACCGCGCCAAGCGCATGGTTAACTGGTCTCCGGTGCTGCAGACTGCAATCTCGGATATTGAGGTCAAGTACGAGGACGCTGAAGGCGAGCTCGTCTCCTTCCGCTACGGCGATGGGGAAGACTCCATTGTTGTGGCGACGACTCGTGTGGAGACGATGCTGGGCGACGTGGCAATTGCCGTGCACCCGGAGGATGAGCGCTACACGCACCTGGTGGGCAAGGTTTTGGACCACCCGTTCCGCGAGGACCTGAAGATTCAGGTCATCGCCGATGACTATGTGGACCGCGAGTTCGGTACCGGTGCGGTGAAGATCACGCCGGCACACGATCCGAATGACTTCGCCATGGGCCAGCGCCACGACCTGGATATGCCGGAGGTCATTGACACCACTGGCCGTATCTTCAACACTGGCACGCGTTTCGACGGCATGGATCGTGCGGAAGCCCGTACTGCGCTGACGGAGGCGCTGCGTGAGCAGGGGCGCATTGTCAAGGAGGTCCGCCCGTACGTTCACTCGGTCGGCCACTCGGAGCGCTCGGGTGAGCCGATTGAGCCGCTGCTGAGCCTGCAGTGGTTCGTTAAGGTCGATGAGCTGGCCAAGATGTCCGGCGATGCTGTTCGCGAGGGCGACACGGTTATTCACCCAGCTTCGCAGGAGCCGCGCTGGTTCGATTGGGTCGATGACATGCACGACTGGTGTATTTCCCGCCAGCTGTGGTGGGGCCACCGCATCCCGATTTGGTACGGCCCGAATGGCGAGGTCGTCTGTGTCGGCCCGGATGATGAGGTTCCGACGGGCGAGGGCTGGACGCAGGATCCGGACGTGCTGGATACCTGGTTCTCGTCTGCGCTGTGGCCGTTTTCCACGATGGGTTGGCCGGAAGCCACCCCAGAGCTGGAGAAGTTCTACCCGACATCCGTACTGGTTACCGGCTATGACATTCTGTTCTTCTGGGTCGCGCGCATGATGATGTTCTCGACCTTTGCTGCCACCCTGGCTGATTCACCGCTGGGTAAGGGGCGCGACGGTCGTCCGCAGGTGCCGTTTAAGGATGTCTTCCTGCACGGTCTGGTCCGCGATGAGCAGGGTCGCAAGATGTCGAAGTCCCTCGGCAATGGCATTGACCCGCTGGACTGGGTCCGTGACTACGGTGCGGACGCACTTCGCTTCACGCTGGCGCGTGGCGCTAACCCAGGCTCTGACCTGCCGGTCGGTAATGACGCCGCTCAGAGCTCCCGTAACTTCGCCACCAAGCTGTTCAACGCCACCCGCTTTGCGCTGATGAACGGGGCCCACGTGGGCGAGCTGCCGGACCGCGACCAGCTCACCGACACCGACCGCTGGATCCTGGACCGCCTGGAACAGGTCCGCGCCGAGGTTGACGCTGCGCTGGATAAGTACGAGTTCTCCAAGGCCAACGAGGCCCTCTACCACTTCGCATGGGACGAGGTCTGTGACTGGTACCTGGAGATGACCAAGGTTGACTTCCCGCGCCTGAACGACGGCGAGACCATGACCGAGGACCAGGCCGCCCGCGCCGCCTCCACTCGTCTGGTTCTCGGCCGCGTGCTGGATACGCTGCTGCGTCTGCTGCACCCGTCCATGCCGTTCGTCACGGAGACGCTGTGGAAGGCGCTTACCGACGGCGCGGAGGGCTTCGAGGATTCTCTGGTTATTTCCGCCTGGCCGGATGCCACCATGACCACCGACGGCGCTGCTGTCGATGAGGTTGCCGCACGTCGTATTGCCGATGCCCAGAAGTTGGTCACCGAGCTGCGTCGTTTCCGCAATGACCAGGGTGTGAAGCCGTCGCAGCGCGTGCCGGCACGCATGAACCTGGCGGATGCTGATCTGACTGCTCAGGAAGAGATGATTCGTTCGCTGGCTCGTGCTGAGGCACCGGAGGACGGCTTCACCGCTACCGCTTCCATTGAGGTGCGCCTGTCTCAGGCCACGGTCCTGATCGAGCTGGATACCTCCGGCACCGTCGACGTGGCCGCTGAACGCAAGCGTCTGGAAAAGGACCTGGCCAAGGCAGAGAAGGAACTGGCCGGCACCGAGAAGAAGCTCGGCAACGAGGCCTTCCTGTCCAAGGCTCCGGAGCAGGTCGTGGAGAAGATTAAGACTCGCCACCAGTTCGCACTGGAGGAGATTGACCGTATTAAGGCTCGTTTGGAGGGACTTCCGCAGGCATGACCGATCCACGGGATGCTGAACCACGTGATGAGGCCGCAGGCGAGATTCGTTTGAATCTTGGCGGCGAGGACGATTCGGTGACGCAGGAAGAGTCTGCGGTGCGAGAGGAGTCCACTGCAGCGCCTGAGTTTGAATTCGATCCGGCTGACTCTCAGATCGTCGAGGACCTTGAACCTCGCGAAATCGCCGGTGTGATGGCCGATGGCCGCATGCCCGATGACATGCGCCTCGGTGAGGTCTCCGTGTCCGAGGAGGGCCTGAGCCTGCCCGTCGATGTGGATCGCCCAGTCAACGAGCCGGCTCCGCTGGAGGCCACCGCAGAGGAACTGCGCGAGCTCGCAGAGGTGGAAGCCGAGCTGGATCAGCGCTGGCCGGAGACCAAGATTGACCCGTCGCTCGAGCGGATCGAGATGCTGATGGACATCCTTGGCCATCCTGAGCGTGCCACTCCGGTCATTCACGTTGCCGGCACGAATGGCAAGACTTCCACTGTGCGCATGATTGAGTCGCTGGTGCGCGCTCTCGGTCGTCGCACCGGCCGCACCACCAGTCCGCATCTGCAGCTGGTTACCGAGCGCATCGCCATCGATGGCCAGCCCATTCATCCACGCGATTACGTGCGCATCTGGCGCGAGATTCAGCCCTACGTGGAAATGGTTGACGCCAAGTCCGCCGAAAAGGGCGGCCCGCAGATGAGTAAGTTCGAGGTCCTCACGGCCATGGCCTACGCTGCCTTCGCCGACGCTCCTGTCGATGTCGCCGTGGTGGAAGTCGGCATGGGTGGCACATGGGATGCGACCAACGTGGTGGAGGCCGACGTGGCAGTCATCTGCCCAATTGGTCTCGATCACACGGAGTACCTCGGCGATACCCTGGTTGAAATCGCTGCTGAGAAGGCCGGCATCATCAAGTCGCGGTGGAATAAGGACGACTTGCTCACGCCACCGGACAATGTCGCCATTGTCGGCGAGCAAGAGCCGGAAGCAATGGACGTCGTTTTGCGACGTGCCGTGGAAATGGACGCCTCCGTCGCCCGCGCCGGAGTTGAGTACGGCGTCGTCAGTCATCAGCTGGCGGTCGGCGGGCAGAACCTGACGCTCAAGGGCCTGGCCGGCGAGTATGACGATATCCATCTGCCGCTGCACGGTCCGCATCAGGCGCGTAACGCAGCCACAGCACTGGCTGCGGTGGAGGCGTTCTTCGGCGCAGGTCCGGGGCGTCCGCTCAACATTGATGCGGTTCGCGAAGGCTTTGCGACGGTCGCATCGCCCGGCCGTCTGGAGCGCGTGCGCTCGACCCCGACGGTGTTTATCGATGCCGCCCACAATCCGCACGGTGCCCGTGCGCTACGCACGGCCCTCTCCGCTGAGTTCGACTTCCGCCGTGTGATTGGTGTGCTGTCGGTGCTGGGGGAGAAGGATGCTCGTGGGCTGCTGGTGGAGCTGGAGCCTTACTTCGAAGAAGTGGTTATTACCCAGAACACATCGCCGCGTGCGCTGCACTACGACGACCTGGCTGACCTCGCGGAGGAGATTTTCGGCGAGGAGCGCGTGCATCGCGTACCGACTCTGCCGTCCGCCGTTGAGCTAGCTGTAGCGCTGGCTGAGGAAACCGACACCGGAGACGGTATTGTCTCTGGTTCCGGTGTGATCGTCACTGGATCTGTTGTCACTGCGGGCGAAGCCCGGACACTATTTGGAAAGGACCCGCAATGAGCGAATCTCAGGCGAGCCAGCCACAGGGCAATGGCGCGGAGGATTACACCGCTGCCGACCGCGAGGCCCTGCGCGCCTACCGCGAGGGGCGTGACCTGAGTGAGGGCGGCAAGTATGGCCCGCTCGGTGCGGGACACGATCCGGCTAAGGACCCGCTGAAGGGTCTGCGCGGTGTTATGTCCGGCACGCTGATTATGCAGGCTATTTCGGTGCTGCTTGGTCTGACTGTGGTCACGCGCATTCCCGACGGCCAGATTAACCAGACCTTCTCGGTTACGTACATCACCATCCTGGGCTTGGCTCTGATTGCGATGGCCTTCCTGCAGAAGCAGCCTTGGGCACTGAAGGCGAACATTGTGCTGCAGGTCTTTGGTGTGCTGGCTATCTTCACGCACGTGTCTATGGGCGTGGTGGGTATTTTCTTCGCCCTGGTGTGGGCCTACATTCTGCATCTGCGGAAGAACCTCCTCCAGCGTATGGAGCGCGGTCTGTTGACCACCCAGCACTCGTAAGTCTCCCGCGCTCGTAGTCGCGCTGGGTTACGCTGCACATTTCACCCCGCTGCACCACCACTCCGGTGCAGCGGGGTTTGTCATAGTATGATGCTCACCATGACTGAACGTACTCTTATTCTGATCAAGCCGGACGGCGTTTCCCGCGGTCTGGTCGGCGAAGTTATCTCCCGCATCGAGCGCAAGGGCCTGAAGCTGGTCGCGCTTGACCTCCGTGTTGCTGACGAGGCAACTGCGAAGGAGCACTACGCAGAGCACGTCGATAAGCCGTTCTTTGGTGAGCTGGTTGATTTCATCACCTCTGCACCGCTGGTCGCTGGTGTTATCGAGGGCCCGAACGCAATCGCTGCGTGGCGTCAGCTCGCTGGCGGCACCAACCCGGTTGAGGCCGCAACTCCGGGCTCCATCCGCGGTGACTTCGCACTTGAGGTTGCTAACAACGTTGTTCACGGTTCCGATTCTCCGGAGTCCGCTGAGCGCGAGATTGGTATTTGGTTCCCGAACCTCTAAACGTTGACGGTTCAGCATTGACCCGTGAGCGTTGAACTGGCGCCGAACTGAGCAAGCAATTGTTTGCCGGTTCGGCGCTTTTTGCTTGTCGACGACCGTGGGGCGGCCCTTCAGCGGGCTGCACGTGTGAATGCGGGCACGGGCTGCAAATGTGAAACTGTAGGAGTTTATGACACTTTCCGGCAATTTTTCAGGCCATTTTTGTCATAAACGCAGTCAGTAACTCGGATTGGCCCGCCGCCGCCAATGTCGGTGCGCGCCACCTGCTCGATATGTGCGACAATGGACAGCAGCAGTAGTGCTCGGGAGTTCGCTCCGGTGGATGAGATATTCCGCATGTGATCGCTGAATCCCCGAGTCAGCCGGTAGGCCTGCCAATAAGACTTTCATAATTGTTCATCGTTTTCGGTCCTCTATCTGCGCATTTGGCGCAAATGAAGTGGCTGTCGCAACATCGTTGCTCCGCCTGGTTTCCAAGGCCACAACGGATGTAGGCGCACATGGAATGACAAAGAGTGTGCTTCCTGTTGTCGGGTTTTGCGTGGTGGGGTGTCAAGGAGAAACAAATACAGTGGCAAATTTCAGCCAGGATGTTGTCGCTAAGGCACGCGAATTTGATCGTGAGTCAGCGGCTCTGAAAACCCGAGTCCACCACCTGGCCAAGAGCTTGGGGTTGACCTCGAAGGAAACCATCGAAGCACTGGGGCACGCGGGGATCGTCGTAAAGTCCGCTGCGTCCACCATTAATCAAAATCAGCTCGACGCAGTGCTGAATTTCATCGGCGATCATCCAGAGGATGCCTCGCTTGACGACGGATCTGCTGCGACCAAGCCAACCGGCGAAAAGCCGGCCGCGAAGGAAAAACAGTCGGCAGGTAAGCCGAACGCGGCGGATGAGAAGTCGGACGAGCAAACTGCAGCTAAGTCCGAGAAGAAGCCAGCTGCGAAGAAGAGCGGCAAGAAGTCGGCTGCGAAGAAGGACACAAAGAAGGCTGCGCCGAAGGCAGCCAAGAGCGAAGCGGAGTCGGACGCAGCGCCTGCCGAGGAAGTGACCGAGAAGAAGGACACCAAGAAGGCCTCGGCTAGAAAATCCTCGGCAAAGCAGAGCGCAGAGAAGCAGAGCGCAGAGAAGAAGAGCGCAGAGAAGAAGAGCACGACTAAGAAGCGAGCAACGCGTAAGCGGGCTGTGAAGAAGACCGCTGGTGCTCCGGAAGAAACCGCTGCGAAGGACGAGCAGAAGGACTCGAACTCGGTCGTCGAGGAAGCTGTTGAGGCTGTCGTTCAGTCGTCGTCGAAGAAGGCTGCAGACAAGAATGCTTCCGATAAGAAGGCTGCCGACACCGTAGCCGAGACCGCTGAGAAAACCTCCGCTGAGGAAGCTTCCGCCGAAGCACCTGCTGCAAAGAGCGCTGCAGTGACCACACGTCGTGGCCGCCGAGTTCGCCGTGCGGTCCGCACGACCAGCGCTCCAGTGGCAGAGGAAGCTCAGGAAGCGCAAGAGCCGCAGAAAACGCAAGAGCCGCAGGATACGCAGGCAACTCAGAGCGAAGCCCTGCAAGACATCGAGCCGCCGGTAGTCCCGGAGCCGCCGGTTGCGGAAGAGCAGACCGCGTTTGCGCCTATCTTCCTGGCTCCGCAGGCTGTACCGGCCACGGCCAAGAATTCGGCCACCGAGGATGCAGCTTCGGCTGACAGCGGTGCCTCCAACCAGGATTCCGATGACAACGCGGGGGAGGGGCAGGACGGCTCGTCGTCAAGCGAAACGGAGCGTCAGCCGCGGCCGCGCCGTCGCCGTCGTGGACGTGGGCGTCGTAATGATGATGCTCAGCAGGCGGAGAAGACCACCGAAAACGCAGAGCGCGAGGAGGCGGAAACCCGCGAGGCGGTCGAAGAGCCGCAGGCGATCAAGGGCTCGACTCGCCTGGAGGCGCAGCGCCGTCGCCGTATTGAGCGTCGTGAGGAGTCGCGCAAGCGCCACGTGATCTCGGAGGCTGAGTTCCTGGCTCGCCGTGAGTCGGTGGAGCGCACGATGGTGGTGCGTGAGCGCAAGCGCCATGACCACGCGGGCATTGTCACTGAGGTGGGTGTGCTGGAAGATGACCTGTTGGTCGAGCACTTCGTTACCTCTGACACGCAGACCACGCAGATCGGCAATATCTACCTCGGTCGCGTGCAGAACGTCCTACCCAGCATGGAAGCGGCGTTCATTGATATCGGAACCGACCGCAACGGTGTCATTTACGTAGGTGACCTGAACTGGAAGCTGCTGGGCACGAAGTCGCGTTCGCGCAAGATTGAACATGCGCTGAAGGCCGGCGACCAGATTCTCGTCCAGGTGTCCAAGGACCCGATTGGTCACAAGGGTGCGCGTCTGACCACCCACATTTCGATGGCTGGTCGATTCCTGGTGTACGTGCCGGGCGGCCGTAGCGCGGGTATTTCCCGCAAGCTGCCGGAGCCGGAGCGCAAGCGCCTGAAGTCGATTCTGAGCGAGGTTACGCCGGAGGGCTCGGGCACGATTATCCGTACCGCAGCCGAGGGTGTGTCCAAGGAGGCCATCGAGGCCGACATCAAGCGCTTGGAGACGCAGTGGCAGGAGATCTGGGAAGCCTCCGAGGCGGCGAAGGCCAAGCGCGGAGCAAAGCCAATCGCGCTGTACGAAGAGCCGGACATGCTGGTCAAGGTCGTCCGCGACGTCTTCAACGAGGATTTCTCGCGCCTCGTGGTGGAGGGCGATCGCCCGTGGAACACAGTGACGGACTACATCGGCGACCTGGCACCGGAGCTGGAGCCGCGACTGCAGCGCTACTTCGCCAAGGAGCACGGCGGCGCCGATGTCTTCGAGCACTTCCGCATCGATGAGCAGCTGGCCAAGGCACTCGACCGCAAGGTCTGGCTGCCTTCGGGCGGCACGCTGGTCATCGACCGCACCGAGGCCATGACGGTCATCGACGTCAACACCGGTAAGTTCACCGGCGCTGGCGGAAACCTGGAAGAGACGGTCACTCGCAACAACCTGGAGGCCGCTGAGGAAATCGTCCGCCAGATGCGTCTGCGCGATCTGGGCGGCATGATTGTCGTCGATTTTATCGACATGGTGCTGCCGGAAAACCAGGATTTGGTGCTGCGCCGTCTGAAGGAGGCCCTGGGCCGCGACCGCTCGCGTCACGAGGTCTCCGAGGTCACCTCGCTCGGCCTCGTCCAGATGACTCGCAAGCGTCTGGGCACAGGCCTGCTGGAGACCTTCTCCACGCCGTGTAGCTGCTGCAATGGCCGCGGTCTGATTATCCACATCGATCCGGTTGAGCAGGACAATCAGGGCCGTGGCCACAAGAATGGCCGTCGCAACGACGAGCAGGACAAGTCCAAGCGCCGCAACAAGTCGCGCTCGGAGCACAATCCGGCCAACCACCCGGCCGCGCTGGCCATGCACCGCGATCAGAGCGACCAGGCAGGCTCTTCCAAGGCAACGCGTGACGACGACACGGAGACCAACCAGCGCGATAAGGACGCAGCCGACAAGCGTGTCGCAGCTGCTGTCGAAGCTGTCATCGTCTCTTCTGAGAACGATGAGCCGAAGCCGCCGCGTCGTCGCCGGGTTCGTAAGAGCCAGGGCCGAAACGATGAGCAGCGACAGAACGGCCGTGGCCGTCAGGAGCGCCGCGAGCGTACTGAGCAATCGGAGAACTCCAATGACCTGGCTGCTCTGGCTGCCGCAGCTGTTGCGGAAGCCCGTGAGAAGGACCCAGAGGAGCCGTCGGATGACCGTTACATGCCGCAGGAGGGGCAGCGCCGCCGCCGTCGGGCTACGCGTCGCCGTGTAGCGGAGCATGTTGCCGTTGATTCGGCTGCACGCGACGCTGATGACCGCGACGAAGAATATGGTGATCGTCGCAAGCGTTCGGAGCGCCCGACCCGTGCTGAGCGTGCCGAGCGCACCGATAACGGTGGAGGCCGTGGCGAGGCTGAACGCTCCAGCAGCGCTAGCGCTCGACGTCGCCGTCGTCGCGCTGTGCGTCGTACTGCTGTGGATGAAACCACTGCGCCTCAGGCTGAGTCTCAGGCAGCTTCCACCACAGATGTGAGGGAGCCAGCCAAGGATGGCAAGGGCGGCAACGCTAACAAGACCGGTAAGGCTGTGGCCGAGGAGTCCCAGACCTATGAGGAGGCGAAGGAGGCGTTCGAGCGTTCTCCACGCCGTCGTCGTCCGACGCGCGGTAACTCCCGCTCGGATCGCGCACCGCGTCGCGAGGACTTCGAGCCCACTAAGCCAAAGGCCGACGCTGAAGGCAGCAAGGGTGGAGATCGTGCGAAAGACAACCGCGATGACAGCAACCGCAGCACCAACCGCAGCGCCAAC
This sequence comes from Corynebacterium sp. MSK019, assembly GCF_030232425.1. Lineage (NCBI taxonomy): Bacteria > Bacillati > Actinomycetota > Actinomycetes > Mycobacteriales > Corynebacteriaceae > Corynebacterium > Corynebacterium sp. MSK019. The sequence goes on from NZ_JASPJT010000006.1 coordinate 79,607, forward strand.
CGCAGTGGCGGTGGACGCCGCTCGGGCAAGTCACGGGTTGAGGTCGTAGCGGTCCAGGGCACGGGAGCTCGCCGTAATCGCCGTCGGGCGGTGCGCAGGGTCTCGTCGCAAAGCGATGCCGAAGCGACTGCGCCGAAGCAGCGACAGGGCGCTTCAAACCGCGCTACTAAGCCAGAGCAGAAGCAGGCTAATCGCGGTGCTGCGGCGCCGGAGACGAAACCGGCCAATCGTCGTCGCCGCGTGCGTCGTGCGGTGCGCCGAAGTGGCCAGAACTAGAGATTGGAAATCTGAAATAAGGCCAGATAGAAGGTTGTTTTCCGTTCCCTAAAGCAGGGGGTGGAAAGTGGCTTCGGAAACTGCCCGGGAAGACCGTGAAAACCGATGGGGGACAGGGTCTTACTCGGGCAGTTTGTAATTTAGGGGGATTTTTCGCTACTCTTGACCAGTCGCTGATTAGTAGGCGTATCTGGTCATGCCCACTGGTGCTTGAGGCGCTGGTGGTAAGGAAACGGCCAGAGCGGGGAAATCTACTCGGATTTGGCTTTCGGGTATGTCCCTGAAGTGTTCTGCACACGCAACTAATCGCAATTCCATTGTCCAGTCAAGGAATTACAAAGATTCCTTGAGTCGAGTTTCTCAGATAAAGGGGTAGCCCTCCTATGTACGCGATCGTCAAGACCGGCGGCAAGCAGTACAAGGTTGCCGAAGGTGACCTCGTCAAGGTCGAGAAGATCGAGGGTGAGCCGGGTTCGTCCGTGGCTCTCACCCCGGTTCTGCTCGTCGATGGCGCAGATGTCATTGCGGATGCCGACAAGCTTGCCAACGTTACCGTTAACGCAGAGATTGTCGAGGCCGCTAAGGGCCCGAAGATCCGCGGCATGCACTACAAGAACAAGACTGGCTACAAGCGCCGCTACGGCCACCGTCAGCCGCTCACTGTTCTGAAGATTACCGGCGTCTCCAAGTAAACCGCCGAAATTCCAATTAGCTTTTCCCTAGGAGAAAATCATGGCTACTAAGAAGGGTGCATCCAGCACCAGCAACGGCCGCGACTCCGAAGCTAAGCGCCTCGGCGTGAAGCGCTTCGGCGGCCAGCAGGTTAAGGCAGGCGAGATTCTCGTTCGTCAGCGCGGTACCTCGTTCCACCCGGGTGAGAACGTTGGCCGTGGCGGCGACGACACTCTCTTCGCTCTGAAGGCAGGCGCAGTCGAGTTCGGTACCCGCCGTAACCGCCGCATTGTCAGCATCGTTGAGAATAACTCCTAAGAACAACCCTCGGTTGTCCACATAGGATTACTGCAACGTTGAATTTGAGGCAGGTTTAACTGCCTTGCAGAAGAGCCGATTCCTTTCCCACTGCGAAAGGTAATCGGCTCTTTTGTTGTTTATGTACTGTTTCGCGCTTTTAGGTTGCGAGGCAGCGTTTTGTTACCGCCTAGACTTCTGCCCGTCGGCTCGCTTAAATTAGGGCATTACTCCAGGCACTAGATGATGGCTCTCCGCTCGGAAGTGTGTGTGATTTTATGTCTCGTTTTGTAGATCGTGTCGTACTGCATTTGCAGGCCGGCGACGGTGGTCACGGCTGTAACTCGGTGCTGCGTGAAAAGTTCAAGCCACTCGGCGGGCCCGATGGCGGCAACGGTGGCCACGGTGGCGACATTGTGCTGGTCGTCGACCCGCAGATTCACACTCTGATGGACTTCCACTTCCATCCCCACATCAAGGCTGCCAACGGTAAGCCCGGCGCGGGTGATCACCGCAATGGTGCTCGCGGCGAGGACCTGGTTCTCGGAGTGCCGGAGGGCACGGTTGTGATGACCGAGGATGGGGAAGTGCTGGCGGACATGACCGGTAAGGGGGACCGCTTCATCGCCGCTGAAGGCGGTTACGGTGGCCTGGGCAACGCAGCGCTGGCGAACAAGAACCGCCGTGCGCCGGGCTTCGCTCTCCTCGGTGAGCCTGGCGAGGCCAAGGATCTTGTCTTGGAGCTCAAATCCATGGCAGACGTTGGACTGGTGGGCTTCCCGTCAGCCGGAAAGTCCTCGCTGGTCAGCACCTTGAGCGCTGCTAAGCCGAAGATTGGTGACTACCCATTTACCACGCTGCAGCCGAACCTGGGTGTGGTCAACGTTGGCTACGAGTCCTTCACCATCGCAGATGTGCCGGGCCTTATCCCGGGGGCGTCTGAAGGCCGTGGTCTTGGGTTGGATTTCCTGCGTCACATTGAGCGCTGTGCTGTGCTGGTGCATGTGGTGGACGCTGCTGCGCTGGAGGGCGACCGCGATCCGGTCTCTGACATCAAGGCGTTGGAGGCGGAACTCGCCAACTACCAGTCGGTGCTGAAGGCCGACGTGGGGCTTGGGGACCTCGCAGAGCGTCCGCGCGTCATCGTGCTGAACAAGATTGACCTGCCCGATGCTCGCGAGATGATTGACATGCAGCGCGAGGAGTTGGAGAAGTTCCGCTGGCCGATTTATGAGATCTCTACGGTGACGCACGAGGGACTCAAGGAGCTGACCTACGGCCTGAAGGATCAGATTGCCGCCTACCGCAAGGCGCATCCGTTGCCAACAGAGCAGGAGCCCCGTGCGGTCATCCGTCCGGAAGGTGTGCGTGGCAAGAAGCGCGAAGGCGCGGACTTCACCATCGAGCGCGATCCGAATACCCCAGATGGGTTCATTGTGCGTGGCCGTAAGCCGGAACGCTGGATTAACCAGACGGACTTCGAAAACGACGAGGCAGTCGGCTACTTGGCTGACCGCCTGGCCAAGCTTGGTGTAGAAGATGCCCTGGCAAAGGCTGGGGCAACGGTTGGCTGCCCGGTGACGATTTCCTATCTCACCTTCGAGTGGTACCCGCAGCAGGTCGCGGGCACCGATGACTTCGTGCCGAGTGGCCGTGGTACCGACGATCGTCTCTACGTCAACGAGCGCACTAGCGCTGAGCAGCGTAAGCGTGCATCGCAGGCCCGCCGTGGTCTGATTGACGAGTACGATTTCGGAGATGGCGAAGAGGCTATTCGCGACCGGTACTCATAGTCGCGGGCGCCAGCGTCGTCGGCAAGCGAAGACTTCAAACTTGCATTTTGTCACTGATTGTTTAAACAATTATATAGTCAGAATTACATTAGACCGTCATGTTTTCCATTAGTGAAATGAGTGAGTCAGTTATCCCTTCCGACACCGTTGCCAACGATGTTGACGTCACTGGAGCAGATGCATTAGATGCCCCGGTAGCTACCGCGCCGAAGTCTGAATCGGACGCGCCGATTTCCCGTGAGGAGGTCGACGAGCTGCTTCACGACAATCCCGAATCCACCGTCGCTGAGATTGAAAAGGCGACTGAGAATTTATCTCCGGGAACCAAAGGCGGTTTCGATTCCGAGACTCGTGAGGCAATTCGGACCGCGAAGCGTGTCGTGGTGAAGATTGGTTCTTCCTCGTTGACCGGATCTGACGGTCGTACCGATCCCGAACGCATCGACTTCATTGCCGATGCCCTGGAAAAGCGTATGGGCTTTAGCGATGTCATTGTCGTGTCCTCCGGCGCGGTGGCATCCGGAATGGGGCCGCTGGGGCTGACTTCGCGTCCCACTGATTTGGCGACCAAGCAGGCGGCTGCAGCGGTGGGGCAGGTGCGCCTGGCACAGGAGTGGGGACGCTCCTTCCTGCGCTATGGCCGCACTTCTGCGCAGGTGCTTTTGACCTCGGACGATGCAGGTGTGCGTTCGCGTGCCCGCAACGCTCAGCGCACTATCGACCGCCTGCGCCAGCTGGGTGCAGTGCCAATTGTCAACGAAAATGACACGGTCGCGACCTCGGAGTTCCGCTTCGGCGACAACGACCGCCTGGCCGCCCTGGTCAGTCACCTGGCGTACTGCGATGCACTGATTCTGCTTTCCGACGTCGACGGCCTCTACGACCGCAACCCGGCCGATCCAGGTGCGACCTTTGTGCCAGAGGTGCGCAGCGGTAACGACCTACGTGGTGTTATCGCCGGTGACGGTGGGGCACTGGGCACCGGTGGAATGGCCTCGAAGGTGTCTGCCGCACGCCTGGCTTCGCGTGCTGGGGTGCCGGTGCTGCTGACTTCTGCGTCCAACATTGAGCGAGCACTTGACCAGGCAGACGTGGGAACCGCTTTCGCCGCGAAGGACAACCGCCTGAGCGCCTGGAAGTTCTGGATGCTCTACGCAGCGGATAGCTCGGGCCTGCTTCGCCTGGATGCCGGCGCGGTCGACGCTGTGACCCGCATGCGCAAGTCGCTGCTCCCGGTCGGTATCACCTCGGTTGACGGTGAGTTCTCCGCTGGTGACATCGTCGACCTGATTGGCCCGAGCGGTGAGGTCATCGGACGCGGCGAGGTCAACTATGACTCTGAAGAACTGCTGGGCATGATCGGCTACCACACCGAGGAATTGCCGAATGACATGCAGAAGCCTGTCGTCCATGCCGACTACCTGTCGGATTTCGCCTCCCGCGCTTAGGAGAGCGTTGCGCTGAGAGCTGCAGCGCTTAAAGACGCGCACCTGGGCGCGCCCGGACAGAGGTGCCTCGGCAAAGACCGGCTGAGTGGGGACTAGCTGAGTGCGGACTGGCTGGGGGAGGAGTGCCTGAGCGCGGACTGCCTGGATGAGGAACTTTCGGGCATAATCCTAAGTGTGTTATCGAAAATTATTGGCGTCATCGGCGAGTTGCTCTTGACCGCTGGAGTGATGGTGGCGCTCTTCGCCTTTTATCTGCTGTACTGGTCTGGTCTTGAAACCGGGAAAGCTCAGCAGCAGGCTCGTGATGAGCTGCAGCAGGCATGGTCCGCACCGGCATCGGCCTCAGCTCAGGCGCCAGAAGGCACGGAGCCAGCTGTTGAGGGCTCTTGGGTGCCTGGCTCTGCGGTGGCGATGATTTCCGCTCCAAAGGCCGGTTTTAGCGATTTGGTCGTATTCGAAGGTGTCTCTCAGGAAGTTTTGCGCGGTGGCCCCGGCCATTATCCGAGCACAGCCCTTCCGGGGCAGGTGGGCAACAGTTCTTATGCCGCCCATCGTGACGGCCACGGAGCTCCCTTTGACAACATTGACCGCCTGCAGACGTGCGATGACATCACTGTAGAGACGCGTGATGCTATTTACCGCTACAAGGTATTACCGGTCGACGGTATGGCTGGCGCAGGGGAAAGCTTCGACTGCGTGCCAGAAGGAACTAACGTCCCCGAGATTCCCGGCCAGCACATTGTCACTCCAGACCGCGCCGATGTCCTCAATCCGGTCGGTAACGCGACTCTACTTACGCTGACTACCTGCCATCCGCAGTGGGACAACACTCATCGGCTCATTATTCACGCGGTTCTCGCCGGTGTTGAGACCAAGGAGGTCAACTAGATGTACGCAGCTTTTTGGCGATCCCTGCCGGGTCCGTGGTGGGTGAAAGCGACCATCACCATCGTGATTGCCGTCATCGTGTTCCTGCTGTTGATGAATTACATCTTTCCTTGGGTTGCTGAGCTAATTCCCTCAAATGATGTCTCACTCTAGTTATGCTGGTAGGCATGACTGCTCAAACGAACGAAACTGCTAACACCAATCAACAGGGCATTGCCGAGGATTCGGCTCTTAGTCCGGAGCGTGCTGCTGAGCGCGCCGAGGTTTTAGATAAGGCACAGCGTGCCAAGGCTGTCGCGGGAGAGCTGGCTCGCTTTACGTCGGCACGCAAGAACGAGCTCCTGCTGGCCGCAGCAGATGCGCTGGTCGCCCGTACTGAAGAGATTCTGGTAGCCAACGCCAAGGACATCGAGGCCGGTAAGGCCCGTGGTTTTAGTGACTCCCTGCTGGATCGCCTGCGTCTTGACGCCGATCGTGTTGAGGGTATTGCCGGTGGGCTGCGCCAGGTTGCGGCCCTGCCGGATCCGGTAGGCGAGGTGCTGCGGGGCAGCACTCTTCCCAACGGCATTAAGCTTTCCCAGGTCAGCGTTCCGCTGGGCGTGATGGGCATGGTCTACGAGGCTCGCCCGAACGTTACTGTCGATGCCTTTGGTCTGGCGCTGAAGTCGGGCAACGTGGCCTTGCTGCGTGGCTCCAAGTCCGCCGTCCACTCCAACACGCAGCTGGTCGCGGTTTTGCGTGAGGTGCTGGCCAACCACGATGCACCGGAGGACCTTGTTCAGCTGCTGCCGTGTGAGACCCACGATTCCGTGCAAGATCTCATAACTGCCCGCGGCCTGGTTGACGTAGTGATTCCGCGCGGCGGTGCCGGTCTGATTGAGGCCGTCGTGACGAAGGCAACGGTGCCGACCATTGAGACCGGTACCGGTAACTGCCACATCTACATCGATGCTTCCGCCGATATCGACGAAGCGATTGCGCTGATGATTAACGGCAAGACCCGCCGTCCGAGCGTCTGTAACGCCACTGAAACGGTTCTCATTGACTCGTCGCTGTCCGCGCAGGATCAGGTCTGCATTTTGGACGCGCTTGCCGACGCGGGCATTGCGGTCCACGGCGATGTCGATAATCTGGCGGCCTCTGGGTGGACCGGTGAGGTCATTCCTGCGACGGCGGAAGACTGGTCGGATGAGTACCTCTCGCTAGACATTGCAGCGCGCATCGTCGACGGTGTGGTGGCCGCGACGGATCACATCACTGAGTACTCCTCGGGCCACACGGAAGCTATCTCTGCACGTGACTGGGGCGTGTGCCAGGAGTTCGTCGACCGTGTTGATGCTGCTGCCGTCAGCGTCAATGCCTCCACTGCATTCACCGATGGTGAGCAGTACGGTTTCGGCGCAGAGATTGGTATTTCCACTCAGAAACTGCACGCCCGTGGGCCCATGGGGCTGCCGGAGCTGACCAGCAGCAAGTGGGTTCTGGCTGGTCGTGGACAGACTCGTCCGTAGTGCCCAGGTAAAGTGCCAGTCATGATTAAGCGCAAGAAAAGTGTGCGGTCGCGAGTACACGCCGCGTTGACAGCGAAGTCGGCGGAAGCGCCCCGGCAGCGCATTGGCGTAATGGGTGGCACTTTTGACCCCATTCACAATGGTCACCTGGTTGCCGCCAGCGAGGTGGCAGACCGTTTTGACCTCGACTTTGTGCTTTTCGTGCCCACGGGTGAACCGTGGCAAAAGCGCGGCCGGAAGGTCTCTCACAGCGAAGACCGCTACCTGATGACGGTCATTGCCACTGCGTCGAACCCGCAGTTTTCGGTCTCGCGGGTTGATATTGATCGGCCGGGTGCGACCTATACCGTCGATACGCTGCGGGATTTGAAGGTCATCTATCCCAACGCGGATCTGTTCTTCATTACCGGTGCCGATGCGCTGCAGAAGATTATGACGTGGCGGGACTGGGAGGAGATGTTCGACGCAGCAACGTTCGTCGGTGTCACTCGTCCAGGGGTTCACCTGCGGGCAGAGGACCTGGAAGGAATCGACGCTTCACGGTTGCACCTCATCGAGATTCCCGCCATGGCTATTTCTTCTACCGATTGTCGAAAGCGTGCGGAGGCAGGACGCCCTGTTTGGTACTTGGTGCCGGATGGCGTGGTGCAGTACATCGCTAAGCGGGGTCTGTACCAGTCTGCTGAGGGCACGGTTGGTTCTGTGGGCCCCGCATCGGTGAACTCGACCTCCGAGGATGCGGCATCGGTGGATGCGAAGTCCGATACCGCGGACTGAAAGTTAGCAAAATCCCGCTGAGACGGTAAGTTACAAGTACAAACGCTGTTTTTCACGACTTTTAATCACAAGGAGCTGAAGTCTTTCGTGACTGCACAACCACGCGCCATTGAGCTGGCGACCGCCGCGGCGAAGGCCGCCGATAGCAAAAAGGGTGAGGACGTCGTTGTTCTCGATGTCTCTGGCCCGGTGGTGATTACGGACGCATTCGTCCTGGTCAGTGCTGACAATGAGCGTCTGGTTGCCGCAATCGTCGACGAAATTGAGGACGATCTGCGTGACCTCGGCGCAAAGCCGGTTCGCCGCGAAGGTGTCCGTGAGGGACGTTGGGCGCTGCTGGATTACGGCGACATTGTCGTGCATGTCTTCCGCAGTGAAGAACGCGACTTCTACGGCCTGGATCGACTGTGGCGCGATTGCCCGCGCATCGAGGTCGAGGGCATCGAGCAGCCGAGCAACGAGGACGGCGAAGATTCCGCCCGCAATGCTCGTTCTATCGACGAGATTCCGCTGGCTGCCGAAAACCCGGACACGGACGAGTTTTAATTGTGGCGGGCTCACGCGAGGCACATGTTGCCGCTCGACGTCGCCTGATTATGCTGCGGCACGGGCAGACCTCGTATAACGCTACCGGCCGCATTCAGGGACAGCTGGACACGCAGCTTTCCGACGTTGGTCGCGAGCAAGCCCGTACTGCGGCGCAGTACCTGGCGGAGGCTGAACCGCGAATCACAAAAATCGTGTCCTCTGACCTGACCCGGGCAGCCGACACCGCCCGCGCGCTAGCCGAGGCCACCGGTGCAGAGTTGAGTTTTGATAAGCGCCTGCGTGAGACCAACCTCGGTGAATGGCAAGAGCGCACCTACGACGAGATTGACTCCGCGTTTCCCGGTATGCGTGACCACTGGCGCCATAATCTCAACTGGGCTCCCAAGGGCGGCGAGACCCGCTTTGAGGTTTCCAACCGAATGCTGGCGGTCATTGCTGAGCTAGCGGCCAACCCCGATTGGGAGTTGGATACCTTTGTGCTCGTATCCCACGGTGGTGCCATTGCTGCCGCTACCGCAGCCCTGCTGCAGATGCCGCGCGACTACTTCAGCACGTTCAACGGCCTGGGCAACACTGCGTGGGTCGAAATGGAGCAGCGCACGCGCGTCAATGGTGAGACCTCCTGGTACCTGAATGCTTTTAACGCGAAGGTCCGTGAGCGGGAGTCGCAGGTTTCTGATTCTTCAGGAGGCCGCCATGCCCGGTGACGGTCGCGTTCGCATTGTTGTTGATGACACCGCGTGCCTGATGCCCGAGGTTGCCCGCAAGCTCGACATCACCGTGGTTCCCATCGGCCATGACATCAATGAAGACGCCGTCACCACGTCGGCAGTCAGTCCACTGAAGTTGTGCGCCGCATATGCGCGTGCGCTGGAACGCTCCAACAAGGATGGTTCTGACGCTGGCGTTGTCGCCCTGCATCTTGGCAAGGGAATGTCCGCGACCTGGTCTAACGCTGTCACAGCTGCTGGTGCGCTTGACCGTGTGACCGTCATCGATACCGACACAGTCGGAGCCGGAGTCGGTGCCGCTGCCATCGCGGCGGCCAAGGCTGCGAGGGCCGGGGCCAGTCGTGATGAGGTTGCCGATGTTGCTCGTGATGTGCTGCAGCGCTATCGACTCTGGTTGTTCGTACCAAAGCTTGATTCGCTGCGCCGTGGTGGTCGCATCTCCGCGGGCCAAGCGATGCTTTCCACGGCTCTCGCTATCAAGCCCATCGTCGGCATCAAAGATGGCTCACTGGCGCTCGTCGCCAAGTGCCGGACAGAAGCGAAGGTCAAGCAGCGCATGGTGGATTTCGCCACGAAGATGGTGCGGTCCGCGTCATCGGCGAACCGTCCGCCTGCGGTATTGCTGCATCATTCCGACGCGCTTGACGACGTTCACGAGCTCCAGGCCATGCTTGCCGAAGAGCTACCCGACGATACCCGGTTTAGAATCCTCGATTTGCCGGAGTCTCTTACCGCTCATGTCGGACAGGGAGCCTATGCAGTTGGCATGGTCTCCGGTGGCTCGATTGATTCGGATGCCATGGATTTTGAAACAGAGATGGGCGTGACAGCGCTGCTCCACAGTGTGGAGGAGAGTGACGCGCCTGCTGTTGATGCTGAGGCTGCGGACACGGTGGAACACGATTCCGGGAACTTAGTCGATTCCGGTGACTCTGCTGACACGGATGGTTCGGCTGAAAACGCTGGCACCACGGACCCAGGTGAGCCAATCACCGACCAGGCTGCGGTGAAAGTAGTTGAGAATCCGGCTGCCAGTCGCAACCGCAATAAACGAATCCATCGCACAGTCGTGACTAATGAACAGGGAATTCCGCTTTTCACCACGGCGGTTTCTAAATTGCCAACGTGGAGTGAGAATCGCCAAGCAGCTCTGGATAAAGCTGAGCGTCTGGCGAAGGCTATCTCTGATTTGGCGCTGCGCGATAAGTCCGATCCCGAGGGAGCTGTATTTGGCACCGAAGGGGAGAAATCGCGGGAGTCGTCGTCAAGCAACAAGCGTGATGATGACGGCGACGAGAAGAAGAAGTAGTTGCTGAACTGCGAAGATGATGTGGCCTGTGGATAACCCCCACAGGCCAATTTTTATCCACAGATGGCGCCTCGATGAGTGCTTTCGTCGAGGTGGCATGTGGGGCGGGGCGCTAGTGTGCGCATCGTGACGAATTTGCGGAATCGGCTGGCGGACTATCTGGAACCGATTGATCAAGACAAGCGCATGGCGGTGGACTTTTCCACGCGCCGGGCGGTGGTGACGCCGCGGGTGGCGATGGCTGCGTGCATTGTGATTGCGGTGTTGGCCTTGGGAGTAATCGCTGCGGTGGTGTGGCCGTCGACGCCGCAGGTGGAGATGCCTGCGGTGCAGGACGCGGCTGTCGCGGGGACGACACCGGAGACGACCGAAACCCCAGCGGAGACGCCAGCCGGTGCGGGAAAGGAGACTAACGCTCAGGCACAGATGGGGCCGTTGATTGTGTCGGTGGTGGGATTGGTTGTGAATCCAGGCGTGGTGGAGGTGCCAGTGGGTGCGCGGGTGGTGGAGGCAATTGAGCGTGCGGGTGGGCTTTTGCCGGAGGCTAATCCTGCCAGCGTGAACCTGGCGGCACCGTTGGTAGATGGTCAACAGATTGTGGTTGGGACAGAGGCGCTGCCAGCAGGGACGGCGGAGGGCGGTTCCGATGTTTCTGGCGGTTCTGGCGCCGGTGCTGCAGGCGGGGCTGGCCCGGGTGGCTCTGACGGAAAGATCAACATCAACACCGCCACTGCTACGCAGCTGGAGGAATTGCCCGGAATTGGACCCGCAACGGCGACCAAAATCATCGACTTTCGTGAAAAGAACGGGCCTTTTGCGAGTATCGACGCACTTGAGGAGGTTCCGGGAATCGGCCCGGCTAAGGTAGAGGCTCTGCGCGATGCCGCCACCGTCTGACCTGCGCGCTCGTGCTGGGCTCGACGTGCGGCTAGTGCCAGCAGCGGTGTTGGCGTGGGCGACTGCGGTGGCAGTGATCATGCGCCCAGAATGGGCGATAGTTGTGGCACCAACCGCAATCGTGACTGCGGTGGTGTTGCCGTGGGCGTGGCAGCGTTGGTCGTGGCGATGGGGAAGAGGTGCGGTGACCTCCGGCTGGCGAGCAATCGTCACTATCGTGGTGCCAGCTGTGGCGGTGGCCAGTGTTGCGGTGGCCACGCGAATCCGCATAGCGCAAGCCCGAGCCCACGAGCTCTATGACGACATTGGCGGGATGTCGAAAGTGCAATTGCGCCTCGTCACCGAGCCGAAAGCTACCGAGTTCGGGGCCAGCGCGAAGGCCCGCATCGAGGGCCTTCCGGGGCAGGTGTCGGTTTTCGGAGACGAGCAACTGTTGGCGGTCACGAGAGACGCCGTAGTTGAATCCACAGCCGGTATACGTGTGGCCAGCAAACCCTGCATTAGTGGTATCCAGCTGAATCTGCGCGGCGATATTGAGGTCATCGCGCCACCGCAGGGGCTGGCAGCTCAGGTGCGCCAGCAGCTCTTTGACTCGGCGCAGAATCTTCCCGTTGGTCCCGACCGCCTGATTCCCGCCATGGCCATCGGCGATGAGCGCGGCTTTAGCCTCAACGACGGCGACATGATGACTGCCTCTGGGCTTTCACATCTATCAGCAGTCTCTGGAGCGAACGTTGCGCTTGTTATCGGGGCTGTTGTAACCGTGTTCTCGTGGGCTGGGCCGCGGGTGCGGGTCGCAGTCGCCGCACTTGCCCTGTACGGCTTCGTGGCAATTGTGGGCACAGAACCGTCAGTGCTACGCGCAGTGGTCACCGGTTGCATTGGGCTGTTGGCGATTCTCGTAGGACGAGCTGGCCAAGCCATCGCGGCGCTATCGGCTGGCATTATTGGGTTGATTCTCCTGGCACCAGACCTATCGGTATCAGTGGGCTTCGCCCTGTCGGTCGCAGCCACCGCTGGGTTAGTCCTTCTTGCCGAGCCCCTTGCCAGACGCCTGTCCGCCACCACCGTTATGGGTACCTGGCCCGCCCCAGTAGTCCGCGCCGTCGCCGTATCGATTGCCGCACACGTGGTCACCATGCCCGTATTGGCGCTTCTCATCGGCGAAATTAGTCACGTCTCACTGCTCGCCAATCTCCTCGCCGCGCCCGCCGTCGCACCGGTTACTATCGCTGGTTCGCTCGCTGCCGTTGCCGCCGCACTGCATCTCAATTGGCTGGTCAGTGCGCTGCTCTGGTGCGCCGCGCCGTGCGCATGGTGGATTCATCAGGTCGCACGCCTCGCTGCGGGAATCGTCGCGCCCGCCACTGGGACGGTCACGTTGGTCATCTCCTGCACGCTCACGTTCGCATGCTTGACGGCGCTCTGGGCGTGGCCCCGTCTTGCGCTCCGCGCTGGGGCCTTCGCTGCTGTCTTGGCAGCCGGTAGTTACGCGGTTATTTGGGTGTTCGGGCTGGACATTGCGCGTGCCCCACAGGGGTGGAAGGTTGCGGCCTGTGCGGAGAAGACCCAGATTGTTCTCATTCACGCGGAGGCTGTCGGAGAACCCGCCAACCATGTGGCATCGGTTGGTTACCCTGCACCGACCTCGCTCAGCCGGCAGTGCCGAATTGCACTCGGACTCACCGAGGAAGAGGCGGGGTACGTCCAGGTGCTCGATGACACCACCAACAACCCCACGACAGAAACCGTGGCGGTGGAGTCCCCGTCGTACATCGCTGAATCCGTGAGCGGCCAACCGTCCCAATCAGGCCGCTCACCCCAGTGGTTTATCGCTCGCGAGTGTGGTCCGCGCGTGCGAGAAACCGTAATGACACCCGAGCAGATTCCTGTGGTGTGCCCGCAGCGAGATGGGCCGCAAGCCCTGTATTCCAATGGTGAAGTCTGGCGAGGAAGGTGAAATCCGGGCTGTCCCGTAGGCTAGAAACAACAGTCGCAGGAATTAACGCGGAAAAGAGGTCGGGATTGAGCGCCGTCGCACCCGTGAATTTGATTGTGGGCAAAGAGGAGCTGCTGAAAGACCGCGCCCGCCTCGCCATTGTCGCTGCCGTCCGCGCGCAGGCAGCAACGGAGTCCGATCCGGGTGGACGCTCGGTGCCTGTGACCACCATCCGCGCAGGGGACATGACCACTGTCGATGCCGTGGAGCTCTTCAGCCCTTCGTTGTTTGGAGATGACCGGATCGTGGTTGTCACCGACTGCCAAGACGCCGGCAAAGAGCCTGCCAAGCTGTTGATGGATTCGGTTAAGGATCCCGCGCCGGGCATCACGTTGATTCTCCTTCACAGCGGTGAGGGGCGTCAGAAAAAGATGGTCGCTGACCTGCGCAAGTTGGGGGTCCGCTTTTTCGAAGCTCAACCGCTCAAGCGAAACGACTTGCCCGGTTTTGTTGGCGAAGAGTTCGCCTCACACGGGGTTAAGGTGCGTCGCGACGTCATCGATACCGTCCTGGATGCGGTCGGTTCAGACCTCCGCGAGCTGGCCACCGCCATTTCCCAGCTGTGTGCGGATACCGCGGGCAAGGTCACCTCGGAAGCAGTGCGCACCTACTACGGTGCTTCGGCGGAGGTTTCGGGCTTTGAGATTGCCGAGCTCGCACTGCGCGGCCGGGGTGGGGAAGCGTTGGCGAAGATGCGCCGTGCTTTGCAGCTGGGAATGGCACCGGCACTGCTGTCGGCTGCAATCACGGGAATGGTCGGTGATGTAGCTCGGCTCCACGGCGCACGTGGCGTTAATGCTCGCAGGGATGCCCACCGCTATGGCATGCCGCCGTGGAAGTTGGAGAAAACTCAGCGGTTGGCTTCGGCCTGGTCAACTCCGGCGGTCGCTCGCGCTGTGGTTGTTGCGGCACAGCTGGATGCGGACACCAAGGGAGCCTCATCGACGCCGGAACTATCGCTGGAACAGTCGGTGCTTCGTATCGCGGAGCTGGCCCATTCGTCCCATAGGCGTTAAGCCTTGAGAGGCCGTGGCGAAAACCAGCGATTTTCCGCTATGCGAGTTCGAAGGACGAGGCCGCAGGGTTAGACAGCGTGTCCTGAACCGGGCAGTGGGATTCAACAAAGCCGAGGAATGCGACCAGTTCCTCCCTCGTGTTGTCTGCATCAATGTGGAAGCGGGTGTGAATCTCGGAGAAACCGATCTTTGCTTCCGGGTTTTTCCCCATGAAACCGTCTGGATCGAGCACACCGGAGCACTCAACCTTGACATCGTTGAGCTTGATGCCGTGGGCAGCGGCGAATGAGCGGACAACGATGCACTTGCAGGCGCCGAGGGCTCCGAGCAGCGCCTCGACCGGGTTCATGCCCGCGTTGGTTCCCCCGAGGTCAGTAGGCTCGTCCAAAGTGAAGCTCATGTCTCGAGAGGTCACCGTGGTTTCGAGGTTGGTTGGGGCATGCGCGACCGTTGTGAAAGTTGTCTTCGGCATGACGTTCCTTCCTGTAGAAATTGTGCTGGCGTAGTCGATTCTCGTGGATACTCAGATAATGCGCAGCAATTTTAGGGTTAATAGACAAGAAGTCTGTCAGATTCAAGACATTCCAGCAGGTCACGTTATGTAAATCGCGCTTGAATAGGGGCTCGGTTCTGCGAATACGTGTCTGGGCCTGATTCAAACCCGTTTTCCGGTCAATCCACCGGAGTCGCAACCGCATTCGCTGGCCGTGTGTTGGTGGCTGCATGTCGGTGTGCTGGAACCGAAGCGATGGAAATCAACAACCAACAGTGTGGGCGGCGGGGCCCAGGCCCTGCTCAAAGGGCTGCAAATGTGAAACTGTGTGAGTTTATGACACTTTCAAGCCATTTTTCAGGCCATTTTTGTCATAAACGTAGTCAGTAACTCGCATCGCCCCACCGCCGCCAGCCATAAACGCAGTCACTAACTCGCGTTGGGGTTAAATAATAAAAACCGCCTCCCGCCACATCCGAAATGAAATCGGAAAATAGCAGGAAGCGGTTAATTTCACGGCACAAGCGCCACAAGAACGGCACAGCGCCAAAAGGGAATTAGCCCTCCAGCTTGTTGAAAGCCTTAGCCATACCGGACTTCTTGTTAGCCGCAGTGTTGCGGTGGAAGACGCCCTTGGTGACAGCCTTGTCCAGCTTGCGGGAAGCAACGCGCAGCTGAGCCTCAGCAGCAGCCTTGTCGCCAGCCTCAACAGCAGCCTGGAACTTGCGGATCTCAGTGCGGACTGCGGAGCGGATAGCCTGGTTACGCAGGCGAGCCTTCTCGTTGGTCTTGTTGCGCTTGATCTGGGACTTGATGTTTGCCATCGTGAATACCTCTTGTATCCGTAGTAGTTGGAATTGTTACCGCCCGCCACCAAGAAAAGTCCTGATCACAGTGCAAATTTCGGGTCGAACCTCTGCTGGTCAAACTAATTAACCAGCGAGTTAAAACCGCCCACTGCGCTTATACGACGATGAAAACGCGAACCCAAGGTCCTGCCCGCGCTCGCCGCAAAGGAACGCAACGGTAAACAACTTGCAGAATTCTAGCAAACAGCGCTGCCTAATACCAGCCGCTGCCTAACTCCAGCTACTGCCTAATTCCAGCCGTAATCTCCGCGAAGTCGGGCGGCGATGAGCTCAAAGCGCCTACGGGGCATCATCGCACCTGCGCGGCGAATACCCGATTCTGGGATGAGCAAGATACGGTCCATGCGAACCCACGATGGCTTGGGGTCTTCATTCCAGAACCCGCTGCCGATAAACAGCCACTCCGGGTGCTCACTGTGCTCGCTGCGGGTGGAAATCAGCATGCCCAATAGGTACTGGTCATGGCGCCCAACCACGACCACAGCGCGCTCGCGCAGGGCAGCATTTTCACCTTCGAGCTGCAGCGGAATCCATACCACTTCGCCGGGGTCGGCCTGACCATCCATGTCGGGGCTGTAGACGATTGTGCGGGCCAACTCCGCGGTTGGGCGCGCGATGGTCACCGAATCTCGCAGTCGAAGTAGAGCCTCCTTGGACTCGTCGGAAAGCGAGGTGTCCTGAGCGAGCCCAAGTTGCGTGTTGAGCTTAAACAGTGCCTCATCGAGGGTGTCGGGGCCGCGGAACCACTCGGTACCGGCGAAAAGACGCGCGCTGATGCGATTGCGCAGGCGGCGTGGCCAGCTTTCGCGTTCATTTTTATCGGTGGACGAAGTGGAGCTCATGGAATCTAAGTCTAGAGGTTTAGTGCGGAGGGAATCGATAGGTAAGATTGTGCGTGATTGTATTTAAGCCCGGCTGGTCGGTTTTCGAGGCCGGCGCATATGGGTCGGCCAACGCCGCGCCCCAATGCCCATAACGTCTTTATTTTTCGGAGTAGACCCAACGTGACCAAGAATTTTGCGGAGCAGACTTTTACGGACCCCTCACGGATTCGAAATTTCTGCATTATTGCGCACATTGACCACGGTAAGTCCACCCTGGCGGACCGAATTCTGCAGCTCTCGGGCGTTGTTGAAGCACGCGATATGCGCGATCAGTACCTCGACAACATGGATATTGAGCGCGAGCGCGGCATCACCATTAAGGCTCAGAACGTGCGCCTGCCGTGGGTTCCGCGCACCGGCGAGCACGCGGGCGAAGAGATTGTCCTGCATCTGATTGATACGCCTGGTCACGTCGACTTCACCTACGAAGTCTCGCGTGCGCTAGAGGCGTGTGAAGGCGCGATTCTGCTTGTCGACGCTGCTCAGGGCATCGAAGCGCAGACGCTGGCCAACCTGTACCTGGCCATGGAAAACGACCTGGAGATCATTCCGGTTCTGAACAAGATTGACCTGCCGGCCGCGGATCCGGATAAGTACGCGGAGGAAATCGCGCACATCATCGGCTGTGAGCCGGAGGATGTCATGCGTGTGTCGGGCAAGACCGGTGAGGGCGTTGCGGAAATGCTCGACCGAGTCTGTGAGCTCGTCCCGGCACCGGTCGGCGATCCGGAGGCACCTGCTCGTGCGCTGATTTTTGACTCGGTCTACGACACCTACCGTGGTGTGGTCACGTACATCCGTGTTGTTGATGGGCAGCTCAAGCCGCGTGAAGTCATTCAGATGATGTCCACCGGAACTAAGCACGAGCTGTTGGAAATCGGCATCGTCTCGCCGCAGCCGAAGAAGTGTAAGGGCCTCGGCGTCGGCGAGGTCGGTTACCTCATCACCGGTGTGAAGGACGTCCGTCAGTCCAAGGTCGGTGACACCGTCACGCTGAACGCCACACCGGCGGAGGAGCCGCTGGAAGGCTACGCAGAGCCAAAGCCGATGGTCTACTCCGGTCTGTTCCCAATCTCTCAGCAGGACTATCCTGACCTGCGTGATGCGTTGGAAAAGCTCCAGCTTAACGACGCTTCGTTGACATTCGAACCTGAGACTTCGGTGGCCCTCGGATTCGGTTTCCGCGGGGGCTTCCTGGGCCTGTTGCACATGGAGATCACCCGCGCCCGACTGGAGCGCGAGTTCGACCTGGATCTCATTTCGACGGCCCCGAACGTTGTCTACCGCGTGGTCACTGAGGATGGCACCGAGGTCACTGTTCACAATCCGAGTGACTGGCCGGAGGGGAAGCTCCGCGAGATTTACGAGCCGATGGTTAAGTGCACCATCGTCGTGCCAAGCGAGTTCGTTGGCCCCACCATGGAGCTGTGCCAGCAGAAGCGCGGTGAGATGGGTGGTATGGACTACCTGTCTGAGGACCGCGTGGAACTGCGCTACAAGATGCCGCTGGGCGAGATTATCTTCGACTTCTTCGACATGCTGAAGTCCCGCACCAGGGGTTATGCTTCGCTGAACTACGAAGACGCCGGCGAGCAGATTGCGGATCTGGTCAAGGTGGACATCCTCTTGCAGGGCGAGGCCGTCGATGCGTTCTCCGCTATCGTCCACCGCGACAACGCGCAGTGGTACGGCAACAAGATGACCAAGAAGCTGCGTGAGCTAATCCCTCGCCAGCAGTTCGAGGTCCCAGTTCAGGCCGCAATCGGTTCGAAGATTATCGCCCGCGAGAACATCCGTGCACTGCGCAAGGACGTCCTTGCTAAGTGCTACGGCGGTGACATCTCCCGTAAGCGCAAGCTGCTGGAGAAGCAGAAGGCCGGTAAGAAGCGCATGAAGAACATCGGTTCGGTCTCGGTGCCGCAGGAGGCATTCGTGGCTGCGCTGTCCACCGATGAGGGCGGTAAGTAAAGGGGAAACTGCATGCCACGGAAGCGGAAGAAACTGGTCGAGGACTTCGAAGAGCTGCTCGAAGCCGGTGACATGGATGCGCTGAAGGCCGTCTATGACGCTTGCGCACTCAACGCAGTTTTCGGATACAGCAAGGACACTGCACTAGCGCTCCGTGGCACCCCGCCGGAGCTCATGCGCTGGCTAATCGACCAGGGAATCGACGTCAACACCGAGAACCGCTTCGGTAAAACCGCCCTGGCAGAGCACGCAAGCCGGGGCGATACCGACAAGATGAAAGTCCTGCTCGAATGCGGTGCTGACATCGAAGCTGGCAAACACTGGCCTCTATTCCAGGCAGCGAAGAGCCATCAGCCCAAGGCCATTGCGTTGCTGTTGGAAAATGGCGCTGACCTTCACCGCGAGAACCGCCTCGGTCACGGCCGGACAGCGTTCAAAGAGGCCGTCGCTACCGCCGATATCGATTCCCTCAGTCGAGTCCTAGCGAGTATCGAGGTGCTCCTGGACGCGGGTTCGGAAATCGACGACGAAGCTCGCGAAGAGTTCACTAAGTTCGGTCGCCGCTACAACCGCCTGTCAGACAAGCAGCGCGACAAGTACCAGCCAGTCATGGATCGACTATATGAGCGCATCGGTGCTGACCGCCCGCAGGAAATCACGCCTCACGACGGCCACAGCGACATTATTGTCCCCGCAGACAAGTCGATCAACGGCCAGTTCCGATACCTCTGGAACTACCTGGTGCCGGGTGGTGGCCCAGCCGCGACTGTGCAGGGCGAAGTTATCCGCATCGTGGGCCGGCTCGGGTACGAAGCGCTGGAGATGGGCTACGTCAACTGGGACGAAGACTATGCCAAGATGATCGACTTCTGGCTGGAGACGGTTGGGGCCGCCGAGGATGCCATGGCCGTCGTAAAGCAGCGCAAAGCTGGTGAGGCGGACATTGATGCGCTGACGGAGGCGACAATCGAGTGGGTTACAGAGCACCCGCAGCCGATTGCGTTGGGCGAGGTCCCGTACCGGCGCTAACTCCCAAGAAGCTAACCCCGGTTTGGTGTTAAAAATCTGTTAATGGTTAGCCACTGCATCAATCGGTAGTGTCAGCTGATATCTTTGATGGGTGGAATCCGTATACCTAACAGCAATACTGTTTTCGATTATCGGCGGACTCGGTGCGTCGTTGCTTCGGCTGCCGCCGCTGATTGGTTTCCTTGGGGCCGGTTTTGCCGTTCATGCAATGGGGCTTGAGGAAATCCCGTTCATTGATTCGCTGGCCGAGCTTGGTGTTACCACCTTGCTGTTCACAATCGGTCTGAAGCTAAATCCGAAGGATATCGTGGCGCCACGAGTGGTCTTTTCGGGGCTTGGCCACGCGTTTTTAAACACGGTAGTTTTTGCCGTGCTGTTCGGTGTCGCCAGTTTCTTGCCGCTGCGTGAGCTCACGGGACTGTCGGTGACCGCGCTAATTTACATCGGCATCGCGACTTCATTTTCGTCGACGGTGTTTGTGATGAGCCACTTGGAGGAGCAGAACCGCGGTGCTTCGGCCATCGGACGTATCGCGATTGGTGTACTCATTCTGCAGGACATCATTGCGGTCGGCGTGCTGGTGGCATCGTCGGGTAAGACCCCGGAGCTGTGGGCGCTGGCGCTGCCACTATTGTTCTTCATTCGCCCGCTGGCGGCGCGGCTTCCCAACCGCATGTTCCGCACTGAGCTGCTGGTTCTCACCGGTATTGGTATTGCAGTGGCTTCTTACTCGGCTTTCGAACTGGCAGGGCTCTCTGGCTCGCTGGGGTCCCTGGTCGCCGGTATTCTGCTGTCTTCGCACCCAATTTCTGACCGTCTGTCGGAAGCACTGATTAGTATTCGTGAGCTACTGCTGGTCGCGTTCTTTATCGAGATTGGTCTCGGTGGTCTGCCAAGCGCGGGCGGCTACGTCATCGCTGCGATTATGGTGCTGTTCCTGGTGCTCAAGGCCACTATCTTCATCTGGATTCTCAAGCGCATGGGACTGTCGCTGCGCACGAGTGCGCTGGCGGGGCTGACGTTGAGTAACTACTCGGAGTTCGGCCTAATTGTGATGGCGGCGGCGACGCAACAGGACATTCTGCCGGAAGAATGGACCTCGATTATGGCAGTCGCCGTGGCGGGTAGCTTCATTGCCAGCTCGCTGATGGCCCCGCACGAAGACAAGATTGTCAGCTTCCTGCAGAAGTTCGTCCCAGAAACCCCAGAGGACCGCCTGGTGCCAGAAGAGGCAAAGGTCATTATTGATAGCGCCGATGCTCTCATCATGGGTATGGGGCGAGTCGGCGTTGGTGTCTACGGCAGGTTGGTCAACGAGTACGGCATGAACGTCTTCGGTGTTGATTTCGACGAGGATCGCATCGAAGAGCTGCGCGAGCAGGGCTACCAGGTCATCCCAGGCGATGTGACAGACCCAGAGCTCTGGCACCACATCGAGCTGGAGAAGAAACCAGCGCTGTACGTGTTGGCGCTGTCTGAGCACGCTGAGACCTACGCGATGATTCAGAACATCCGTAAGCAGGACACCGAAGCCGTGGTTGCTACCACCACTAAGGTGCAGAGGTTTAAGGATCAGCTTCTCAACGTTGGTGCCGACATGGCCGTCTACCTTTATGACGGTGCTGGCGAGGAGCTTGCCGACCGCGCAGTGGAAACACTTCAGCAGCGTTCGTAGTCGGATCCGTGACCCCGTGATGGGCTAGCAGGGCTGCCGCGGCTAACCGCACTTTCAGATAAGCCTAAGCTGGAACTATGACTGATTTATATCTCGTGCGGCACGGCGAAACTGAGTGGTCGCGCACTGGGCAGCACACATCGGTAACTGATCTTCCTCTGACTGACAACGGTAGGGAAGAAGCCAAGGCCCTCAACGGCTGGCTGGATCCGAAGGACTTTGGGCTAGTGCTGGCATCACCCCGCCAGCGTGCCCAAGAGACCGCTCGATTGGCAGGATTCCACGACTTCGAAGTCGAAGAGGATCTCGCGGAATGGTTCTACGGCGACTACGAGGGGATTACCTCGAAGGAAGTGCAGAAGACTGTTCCCGACTGGCAGATTTGGACTCACGGTGTGCCCAATGGCGAAACCGCGGAGGAAGTCCGTGAGCGCGTTGAGCGCGTGGTCAAAAGGGTTCGTGAATCGGGTGAAGACAAGGCGATTTTGTTCGCACACGGTCACTCGCTGCGTGCGCTCACTACGGCCTGGTTGGAACTGCCCATTGAACTTGGCCAGTCCTTCCCATTGAATACTGCGTCCCTGTCAGTGCTTGGTCGCTACCATGACCGGCCTGCGGTTCTGCGCTGGAACCTCTCGCGGGGGCTGTAGCGGCGTTGTGGCCGGTGCCTCAGTGAATTCGCCGACACCGTTCAAGCTCTGTAGTGGGCGCCCGTGAATCACAATTCCGGTGCCTTCGATATCGGGGAGACCACCACGGCGGTGTTGTTACGGCGCGCGCCGAACCCTTCACCAGGTTTTGGTGCATATTCGCAGGATAGGACCCAATTGCACGCTCGCCGCTCACGTCGACTCTCCTTTGTTTACTTGTCTCCTTTAGTTAACTCCTTTTCCCGACCAGCTGTCGTATACAAGTAAGCAGTGCGACGTTTAGGGGACTCGGTGAGTCCAGCCCTCCGTGCCGTATTTGGTGTCAATAAGATGCTGCGCCGCAGCGAAGTCCTCGTCGGAAAGCGATACCTCGGCGGCGCCGTAGCGGTTGATGAATGTCTGCTTCATCGCGTCAATGACTTCGGCGCGGCTGGCACCCGTCTGGCGGCGGAGCGGATCGACGCGCTTCTTTGCGCTGCGCAAGCCCTTGTCGGCAATCT
Source organism: Corynebacterium sp. MSK019 (assembly GCF_030232425.1). Classification (NCBI taxonomy): domain Bacteria; kingdom Bacillati; phylum Actinomycetota; class Actinomycetes; order Mycobacteriales; family Corynebacteriaceae; genus Corynebacterium; species Corynebacterium sp. MSK019. The sequence continues at coordinate 101,838 of NZ_JASPJT010000006.1, forward strand.
TGGCCTTGCCAATGCGCAGGACTTCCATCATCTTGTCAGCGTCGATGTCGTAGCTCATGGTGACATGGTGGAGCACCGTCGAACCACGGCGCTTCTGCGCGGCACCACCAATCTTGCCGCCATCGGAGGTGATGTCATTGATGGGGACATACCACGCATTGACGCCGAGCTGCGCGAGCGCAGCGATGACCCAGCGGTCGAGGAACTCATAGGATTCGACGTAGCTGAGGCCGGCGACCAGCTTCTCCGGAACATAGATCGAGTAGGTGACGCAGTTGCCACCCTCCATGAACATCGCGCCACCGCCGGAGAGACGACGCACCACTTGCACATCGTGCTTCTCTACGCCCTCGGGTTCGAGTTCATTAACATAGGACTGGTAGGAACCGATGACGGTGGCACGATCATCCCAATCCCAGAAGCGCAGAGTTGGTCCGCGCTGTCCGGAATTGACTTGGTCAAGGAGGAGTTCGTCGAGAGCAACATTCATCACCGTCGGCAGGACTCCCGGCTGCAAAACCTCCCACTCCAAATCAGTGAAGTCGACAGCCTGTGTCAGTGCACGTCGAACGACCTGCGCAATGATGTGGGTATCAAAACCGTGCAGTCGCACCTCGCGACCAGACTGATCCTCAAAATCCTTCAGCGCCGCATCGAGGCGAACCTGTAAACGCTCCGTATGGTCTCCCGCAGGTGCACCGAGCAGAGCGTCATTAATAATGTCGTAGGCTTCATCGGGCTCGAGGAAAAAATCGCCCGAAATGCTTATCGACGAAATCGTGTCACCGGTGGTCTCACAATCGGCAACAACCAATTTGCCGCCGGGAACCTTCATTTCTGAGTGGAACTTCTGCGGGTGCGTCATAGGATTCGATGGTACTCGCGCCGAGCGTTACGATGTCCCCCGTGTTTACGTCATCAACCTGCTGGTTCTCACCGCATTGGGTTGGTCGCTGGCGAGCCGTCGTAAAGCGAGCTTCGGCCTCGCCGGATTGATCCTGATTCCGGCAATCGCGGCGTTCGGCACTGCCATCTGGAAGATGATCAGCGGTGAGCCGCCAGAGCCGCTAACACTGTCGGTGACGGCGATTATCGCGATGGTTATCAACCTGGTTTGCGCGATTTTGCTGATGAACCTGCGCAAGGCCGACAGTGCGCTTATGCGGGGCGCATGGTTGGCGGCGCGTAACGACGTCCTGGCGAACCTGCTCATTCTCGCCGCCGGAGTGGTCACCATTTTCTGGTTCAGCGCATGGCCGGACATCGTCGTGGGACTTGTCATCGGCGTCATCAACCTGACGGCCGCGAAGGAAGTTTACGAGCAGGCGCGTGCCGAAGACCCCGAGCTAGAGATGGATGATGACGACTAGCGCTGGCTAGTCCGGGGGGAGCGAAGGTTGGGAAGGGGCCGGGGAGGGCCGGGGCCTACTTCCACATATCCTTCTGCCACTGCGGCTTATGAGCGTAGGTGAACTCGTAGTATTCCTTGTTCTTCAGCTCACTGGCTGCAGCTTGGTTAATGACAACCGTGGCTCGCGGGTGCAGCTGCAACACGGAAGCCGGCATGGAAGCGCTCAGTGGGCCCTCGATGGAGGCGGCAATAGCGTGCGCCTTTGCGGTGCCGGTGGCCAGCAGCAGGAGGTGCCCCGCACGTGAAATGGTGCCAAGCCCTTGGGTGACCACGTGGTACGGCACGTCTTCTGCAGAGTCGAAGAACCGGGCGTTATCCAGCACGGTCTGCGGGTGCAGCGTCTTAATGCGAGTCAGAGAGCCAAAAGAGCTGGCGGGCTCGTTAAAACCAACATGCCCATTGGTGCCGATGCCCAGCAACTGAATGTCAATGCCGCCGGCCTCGATAATCTTTCGCTCGTAATCCTCGCAGGCCGCGCCGATATCGTCCGCGAGGCCATCGGGAATATGGACCCTCGCCGGGTCAACATCCACGTGATCGGAAAACTCATTGTGAATCACGTGGTAGTAGCTCTGCTCATGCTCGATCGGCAGGCCCACGTACTCGTCGAGTGCGAAGAAACTGCAGTCTTTGAAGGTGACTTCACCAGCCCGATGGCGACGAATCAGTTCCCGATACGTCGCAAGCGGGGTCGATCCTGTTGCTACACCGAGGTTTCCACCTTTGTTGGCGTAGTGAGCGAGGTAGTCCGAAGCGATGCTCGCGATTTCGGCCTCAGAATCGACGATGATGATTTCCATGGTGGAACACTCCTGAAAACGAGGGCTCGTGGCAGAAATTGCAAAAGGTGCGAGACAGAGTACCAGTGACTCCACAACGCTAAGCGCTATAGCCCTATTCAGATGAGGTTAATCTGCCATGGGGTTAGACCTGTAATTGAGCCCTGTTGTTCCTGCGTAGGCTACTTCACCCAGAAGTTGCCGTTTTCATCCTTGTAGATGATGTCGCCAGCCTGAGCGACCTGGGTGTCGTTAACCTGAAGCTCAACCAAATCCAGCGTTTCGACGATTGGTTCAATGTAGACGCCACCGTTAAACCAAACCTTGAAAGCATCTGCTGAAGTCGAAGAACCGGAGAAACGGTGTTCTTCATACTTGTGCACTGGTGCAAAGGGGCAACCAATAGCCTGTGCGACAGCTGGAGAGGCAGCAACAGCGCCCAGCACAGTAGCGGCACCGATGGCGACAGCGGCGATAGAGCGAGAGAATTTCATGGTTAATTCCTTCCCGAGTCTGGGGTATGACGGAGTTATGGGGATGCCGAAGTGTGCACTGTCGGCTGCTGTTGCTGTGGGCTAGACTGAGCCTTCTTTTTCAATGACAAGCATGCGCGCCTCGCCTTGCGGGTGCGCGACATGTTCGTCGCCGGCTTCTGCGAAACAGATAGTGCCAGGCGTTAATGTGCGTACGCATTCCTGTCCCGCATCGCGGTAGTGCATATCGACGGCTCCGTCGACAACCACAAAGACCTCTTCGCCATCATTGATGTGCCACTTGTATGGCTGATCGCTCCAGTGGAGCCGGACGCTTGTGGCTCCAGTCATAGTGACCACATCCAGTGCGCCCCACGGGTGATCAGCGGTGAAGTCTGCGGCTTCGATGAATTTCATGAAGCAATTCTATGCCGATTCAGTCCCGGATGGGAAGGCCGGGCTGAACGGCTGCTTCCCTGTATTTACCGCCACTCGGCAGTAGCCGGGTCAATGCCTTCCTTACGAGCCTGAGCTTCAATCAGCTCCAGCAGGTAGCCAGCATTGCCGCGGTAGTACCGATCAAACCGGGAATCAGCGACGTACATGCGAGCCAGCAGAATCTGCTTTTCTCGGCCAGCCTCGTAGAAGCGGGTAATAGTGGCTAAGTGACGGTCAACTAGCTCGGCCGCCTCGGTGGAGCCTGGCTCGACGTGGCGCTCGGCGGCGTCGGCAAGCGCATCGGCAAAATCCTTAGCCTCTGCTTCAAGCTCGGCCCAGTCGCTGTCCTTCATCTTTTCCTGAGCCTGCTGAGACTGCTCCCACTCAGTAGTGTCGCCCCAGCGCTCCTCAGCTTCGGCTTCGAGTTTCTGCCAGTCACGGCCCAAAAGCTCTGCCTTCGTCTTTGCTTCCATCGTGTGTCCTTCCTCAATCAGTTTGTCCAAAGACTGCACCATGTGGTGCAGGTCAGCGATCTTTTCGGTGAGAACAGTTCGCTGTGCGAGCAAACGATCTTTTCGACTTCTCGGGGAGGAATCGCCGTGGATGAACTCCTCGATAGTCTTCAACGGCACACCAGCGGCGCGGTAGACCAGAATCTCCAGCGCGGTGTCGATGTCCTCGTCGGTGTAGAGGCGGTAGTCGGACCACGTGCGATACTGCGGGCTGAGTAGTCCGATGGCGTCCCAATGTCGCAGCGTGCGCGTGGTAACGCCCAGGAGTTCGGCCGTTTCACCGATGGTGTACTCGTTGTCGTTGTTGCTCACGGGAATCATCTTTCTGTTTGACGTCGCGTCAAGGTCAAGCCCTGACGCCGAAATCAATTGAGGAAGTTAGCCGCGGCAGCCGCAGGGGCGGGGCTGGTCCACGAACCTTCGAGCCGCTACCGCAAGAGCCGAAGCCTGTTGATTGCCGCCGCAACCTCCTGGAAACGCGGTTCCGCGAGATGACCAGAGTTGGTGGACGCAGCTGTCGCATCGAAGAGCGAATGACAAAAGTTGTCGTATTCGCGCTGGATCAGCTCGGTGAGGTCAGTACGCCCATCGAGCTGCTTGACGACGGCCCCCAGAATTCGGGCAATGGCTTCTGTTTGGGAGGAATCCATCAATTGGCCGACAGCACGCAAGTCAAGATTGTCCTTGCCCACCTGAATCAGCTCGAGACCACGCGCACGCGGTGGCTTAGGTGGTTTCGAGCCTCGGCCACGACCACCGCGACCACCGCGACCACCGTGTCCACCACGGCCACCGTGACCGCCACGTCCGCGGCTCTCGCCGGCGGGGAAGTCAGCCTGCAGAAAACGCTCACCGATCTGCGCAAAAGCAGGCGAAGGCTCGGCCGGAGTAGCCGATTCGCGGAGCTCACGGGCGCGCTTGGTGACGTCGTAAGGCGTGTACGCATCCATAGCAATCACGGTGTCCGCGACATCGATGAATGCACCAGAACCACCAGCGACGATGACCGTGGAGATTCCGTGGTTTTCCCAGAGCTCGCGGACCCGTGCGACCAGTGGAGTAATCGGCTCCCGGTCATCGGGGATGAGGCGGCGCATGCGCTCATCGCGAATCATGAAGTTGGTCGCGGAGGTGTCCTCATCGATGAGCAGCACTCGCGCACCGGAACCCAGCGCCTCCATCAGACCAGCAGCTTGGGACGTCGACCCCGATGCGTTCGCCGTGGAAAACCGGGTCGTGTCATCACCGGAGGGAAGGCCGTTGATAAACGGCGAGATATCCACACCAGTGATGGCTCGGCCGTCCTCGGCACGCAGCGCAACCGCAGTCTCGTCGGCGACTACAAACTCGCGGCCATCGCCAGCGACATGGTTATAAACACCCGTGACCAGGGAAGACAACAACGTGGACTTGCCGTGATAACCGCCACCAACAATCAACGTCACGCCCCGCGGAATACCCATGCCGTGCACGGTTTTGCCCGACGGCAGCTGAAAACTGTGCTGCAGCGATTCCGGCGAGGTAAACGCAGTCGCGCCGGGCTTCGGAAGCTGGCTATTGCCCGCCTGACGAGGCAACACCGCACTGTCTGCCACAAACCCAATCAGGTCCGCGTCCGCCACTGCACGGCGCAAAAAGAGCTGGTCATACTCCAATTCCGCGGCTGCCTCGAGCGCATCGATGGGTGCGTTCACGATGGCGTCGTCAAGCGCGTCAAACAGATCCTCACAGATCAAGCGCGCCGCCTCACGCCCGAGAATGCGTCGGCCGCGGGCGGGCAGTTGGATTTCTAGGCTGATCTGTAGGGCATCGCCATGCTTATCGACGTCGTGCGCATCCGCACGGAGCTCAGCGACAGCTGCTCGGCGCAAGACCTGCTGACCTGGAGAATCAATGAATAGCCCGCGACCATACTTCTTCAAAGCGCGCACGAGACGGCGGTTCAGCAAATCGAGCTCCGCCGTGCTGAACCTGCCGGGCTGTGACCGGGAGGCGCCGCGATAGTCCAGTACGGACAGCGGAATATGGACGCGTGCCCGTGATGCCGGGGCATAGGGGTCGGATTGGACCTTGTCGATAAACAGCGTCGCGTCCAGATCCGGCAGGTCGTGGGAGCCACGCAAAGACTTGTATGCACCGTAGCTCTTGCCATCGAGGTTGGAGAGACGCCGATAAAGGTCAGCGGGCATATTTCTACTTTCGTTGAGAAGTTGGGTGCTCTTCCCGCGAGTGTAGCGGCAGATGAGACAGCGCGATTCGCTCCTGGAACGGCCTGGGGCAAATGACCGTGTGCGGTAGCGCCGTTGCTGCAGGAAGGTAGCGTGAGAGGCATGACTGATAGCTCGGAAGCTGACAAACCCACGGACGCAGGGAACAACCCAGAGTCGGTGCAAAAACACGCCCGCGCGAATGCCAAGCGCTACGTCTGGGCGAACGGACTACAGAATATCGGCGACCAGATTGTTGCTGCCAAGACGCTGCTGCCATGGCTGCTGCATTCGGCTGGCGCGCCGGGCTTCTTCATCGCCATGCTTGTGCCGGTGCGCGAGTCCGGTTCGATGCTTCCGCAGGCCGCCCTCACACCTTGGGTGAAATCTCGCCCGCGCCGCACAACCGTCTGGATCGCTGGTGCTTTGGGGCAAGCCATCGCAGCAGCGCTGATTGGTCTGGCTGCGTTGTTCCTAGAAGGCACCGCGCTCGGCGTCGCTGTCATCGTCGCGCTTGCAGGCTTTGCGACGGCCCGAGCCCTGTGCTCGATGGCCTCAAAGGATGTCCAGGGCCGCACGATTCCGAAGGGGCAGCGCGGGCAGATTAGTGGCCGAGCTGCGATGTTGGGCGGTGTCGCCGCAATTATTGTTGGTGCAGTGTTGTGGATTATCCGCGACAACGTCACCAAACCAATCGTGGCGGGGCTCATCTTTGTTGCGGCACTGTCGTGGGTAGCAGCAGTTTTGATTTTCCGTGGGATTGTTGAGCCCACCAACGAGGGGGACAAGGAAGAACCGAATAAAACCTGGTGGCAGGACACCTGGCGGCTCTTTAAAGAGGATAAGAACTTCCGCGACTTTGTGATCGTCCGTAGTTTGTTGCTGGTCACAGCATTATCCACGTCGTTCATCGTAACCCTAAGTGCACAGGTGGGAGCTGATCTGGAAGCCTCTGACGGTAGCGGCGGGGGAGTAAGCGCCAATGTCGGTATCTTCATGCTCGCCGCAGGCTTCGCCTCTTTGGTTGGTGGAAAAGTCGCCGGAATCTGGTCGGATAAATCCTCGAAGAAGGTGTTGACCTACTCTTCGCTGGTCGGTTCTATTGTTCTCTTTTTGTTGGTCGCAAGTGCTCACTGGCTTTCCGCCGGTGCGAACGCTTGGATTTTCCCGCTCGGCTTCTTCGCGATGTCCGTCGTCCACGCCGGTGTTCGCGTGGCTCGTTCGACCTATGTTGTGGACATGGCAGAAGGCGACAAGCGCACCGAGTATGTCGGAGCAGCCAACACCATCATGGGCGTTGTCCTGCTCATCGTCGGTGCGCTTTCGGGTGTTATCGCCAGCTTCGGCCCTGCGGCAGCTTTAATCTTCCTGGCACTAATGGGACTGGTTGGTGTCGCTATGTCCAGCAGGCTGAAGGAAGTCTCGGCGCCGCACAAGGTGACGCCTTAGCAGGGCAGTTCTTTAACAAGGCGGAAGCACTAGCTCACACTAACCGCTACAGCCTCATCGTTCTTGCGCCTGACAATGTCAATAACCAGCGCAGTACCGATCACCGCAGCCCGCGTTTCCTCGTTCAAGTTCGGCTCCAAATGCAGAGCGTACGTGTCCTTGCCGGTAATAGCGCCTTTGAGACCACGGTACTTCCGGTCAATCTTCGCAATCGGGCGTCCCTTGCTGGTCAGTGCGTAATTTTTACCGCGGAAGCCGCCGTCAACATCGACGTCGGAAAGCCCTTTGACGGACAAAGTTAGCCGTGATTTTAGGCTGAATCGTTTGGTCTTGGCTGTGGCGATCTTAGCGCCGTTGGGTGTGAGAACCTTGTATGTGTCGCCGAAAACGTTCGCGGGGTCGGTGATGGTGAGGAGCTTGTCGCCCTCTTTGCCATCCTCGTCCACATCGAAGATGTCGTACTTGACACCGATGCCCAACATGCGGCGACCCAGTGATCCCGCTTGGGCAATTTGGGCAATCTGGGTGCCGTTGTCATCGAAAATGGAGTATTCACTGCGCATAACGTTGCGTGTTTCTTGAATCAGCAGTGTGTCGGTCGTAAGCAGTCGAGGTTTCTGTGTGTTCACGAATTAGCTCCAAACTCGATGACAGTTATTTAGAACTCTACGACCATCTTGCCGGTATTGCCTCCGCTAAACAGTTCGAGGAATGCAGCTGGCATGTTCTCGATACCGTGGCGAGTGGTGACATCGTAGGCGACCTTACCGCTGACGACCAGCGGAGCCATTCGCTCCTGGAATTCACCTGCCAGGTGCAGGTACTTGCCCAAGACGAAGCCGCGCAGCGTAATGCACTTGCCAATCGCCAGAGCCAAGTTACGTGGTCCGGTCGGCGCTCCAGTGTTGTTGTACTGGGAGATTGCGCCACACATAGCAACGCGGCCAAAGGTGCGCATCGCGCCGATGGCTGCCTCGAGATGGTCGCCACCGACGTTGTCGAAGTAGAAGTCGATGCCCTCCGGCGCTGCCTGTGCCAGCTGTTCTGCAACCGGGCCGTCGTTGTAGTTGAAGGCGGCATCAAAGCCGAGTTCGAGTAGGCGCTCAACCTTTTCGTCCGAGCCGGCGGAACCAATGACACGGGATGCGCCCATCTGCTTGGCAAACTGACCAGCAGCCGAGCCGACCGCACCAGCAGCGCCAGAGATAAAGACGACGTCGCCTTCCTTCATCTCTCCGACAGCAGTCAGGCCAACGTAAGCAGTAAGGCCAGTAAGACCAAGGATGCCCAGGTAGGCAGCAGCCGGTGCAACGTTCAGGTCAACCGGTGTTGCCTCGGAATCGGCAATAACAGCATTGGTCTGCCAGCCATAAGAGTGGCGGACAGCGTCGCCAACCTGGAACTTATCCGACTTGGACGCAAGGACAGTGCCCACAGCGCCGCCAGTCATTGGCTGGTCAAGCTGAAAAGGAGGAACGTACGACTTGGTGTCGTTCATACGGCCACGCATGTAGGGATCGACGGTAGCGACCGAGTTGGCTACCAAAATGTCGCCGTCGTTAAGCTCTGGCAAATCGACGGTCTCGAGGCGGAAATTCTCGTCAGTCGGCAGGCCGGTCGGTCGGGAAGCTAGAACCCACTGCTGAGTGGTGGTGGGCAGTTCGGTTGTGGACGATGCATCAGTGGAAGTCACTGTTTTTCTCCTGTTGCGTATTCCTGGATCTATTGTCAGATTGTTGTTGCGTGGCCTCTATATCGTGATAGATATCCGAGCCACGTAGGCTGCCACTGTACCGTTGCCGGAGTGGTTCAGGCTATGCCTAGACATGTTTTTATAACTTAAAGCGATTGGAAAAACGCAGGTTATGCCGCTTGTACCCAGGAATCGAGGCGCTCAATTAGAACGTCCAAATCGTCCAGCAGAGGCATGCCGGGCAGTCGTTCGGCGATCACGTTGCGGACGCTTGTGTACCACCACAGTTGCTGGCTCGGAGTTGAACGAAACCGTTCCCACAGGGCGTGGCCGTCGCGGTCTAAATCCTCCAGAGTCTGGCTGAGATTGTGGAACTTATCCGCGCCGGCCACGATGAGGGACTCCTCGCTGCCACGGGAAAGCTGCCCCAGATAGGCATCGGCGCGGTCCTGCCACGAGGGCAGGGAAGGGTCTTTGGTGACACCCGCGACGATTTCAACCACGCGAGACCCGAACTCATCTTCCATCTCGGCACGTGAGTAGTTTGCCGGCACGTCTTCCAAAATGTCGTGGAAGAGGGCTGCCAACAGCACGTCTTCGTCGTTAGTCACGCTCGCCGCAATCAGCATTACCGCCATTGGATGGCTGATATAGGGAACGCCAGAGCCCTTTCGGTAGTGCCCATCGTGCGCGCGGGAAGCAGTTGCGATGCCGCGCATGAGCCTGTCGCTAGGGCGTGCCGAAGCAAAGGTGTCAGCGTTTTCCATGGGTATCCCGACCTTTCGTTGATGCTTGAAAAATAGCAGCGTCTAAGCTTGAACATCATGAACGTCGCAGAAGTAGATCCGCTCATCGAGTCGATGTACCGGTGGTCCGATGTCAGTGGTGTCCTGCTCATGGGCATCATTGGTGGCACCATCGCCCGGCAACGAGGCTACGACATCATCGGGTTCTTCTTTATTGCGCTGTTCTCCGCACTGGGCGGCGGCATGATTCGCGATGTTCTGATTAACCAGGGCACCGTCGCCGCAATGAGCCAGCCGGAGTACCTAATCCTGGCGTTTACTGGTGCGCTCATTGCGCGATTTTTCTATTTCAAAGGAAAGACCTGGGAATACGTTCAGGTCCACGGTGACGCTGTGGTCTCGGGACTCTGGGCAGCTACGGGAACGGTCAAAGGCGTCACGTATGGTCTGCCCATTCTGCCGTGCATCATGATGGGCGTTTTCACCGCCACTGGTGGTTCCATGATCCGCGACATTGTGACCGGGCGAGTACCCGCTGTTTTCGGCGGCAACCAGCCCACGGTCATCCCGGCCGTGGCTTGCGCGGTCATTGTCATCGGAGGCCACCATTTGGGATTTATGGCCGTGTCCATGGTCATTGGTCCTATCGTCAGCATCCTGCTGTCGCTGCTGGGGTACTGGGGTAATTGGCGAGTGTCGGCACACTCGGAGTGGGCGCCACTGAACGACACCGCGGCGCAGATTGCGGTCCTCGCACGTCGAGCAGAGGGCAAGAGCCGCGAGGTTGGTCGACGTTTCGAGCCCGCACGCCTCCGCAGCTGGCGTCACCGACAGATGGAAAAAGCGCTGCAGCGTCGCATTCAGGCTGAGGTTGATAGGGGAGTGTCGCGTTCCGACGCCGAGGCCAACGCGGAGGAATTCCTGGAGGAGTTCAATGCGGACTTCCCAGCGGATCTGCACATGCCGACGGCGCAGCAGGAGACAGTGCAGGATGACAGCGACGAATCCGATTTCGGTGTGGACCTATCCGGTGATTCCTATGATGACTACGGAGAAGATACGGCACTGCGGCAGCGGGAATACCGGGAGATGTTGGATCAAATTCTTGCGGACGATGAGGCGACCGATTTACTCGTCGCAAAGCTGATGAAGAAATACGAGCAGCGGGATTAGAGGAGCGGCAGAGACATGGCATCGACGAGTACTGCAAGCAGGCATTTTGGGTACATTATTAAGGAACACACCGTTGAGGTGCCCTGGGATCCTTTTACCGAAGCTGCGAATGCCGCGACATTTGAGCTTTTCGCCAGGGAAATCTATGCGCCAGGAAATGAGGATGCGCCGGCAATTGTCTATTTGCAGGGCGGCCCGGGATTTCCGGCACCGCGTCCGGTAGGTGCCAGCGGAGTAATCGGTGAGGCGCTGAAGGAATTCCGCGTCATCCTGCTGGATCAGCGCGGCACTGGGCGCTCGCATCGAATTGATGCGGCCAATATTGCAGATGCTCCGGCCGAACGGCTTGCCCAATTGCGTCAGGAATACATCGTCGAAGACGCGGAAGCATTGCGAAAGCATTTGGGCATTGCCAAATGGTCACTGTATGGGCAGTCCTTTGGCGGGTTTTGTATTACTTCGTATCTCAGCCGCTATCCGGAATCCGTGGAGCACGCCTACCTCACAGGTGGTTTACCTGTTCTGGACCGTGGTGCTGACGACCTTTATCGCACGACATATGCGAAGCTGCGCACCCGTCACGAGCGTTTTTATCGCGAGTATCCGTGGGCCGAAAACCGAATTCGAGAAATCTGCGCGCACCTCGAGCAATCTGCAGAAACTCTCCCTACCGGTGAGCGACTGAGTTCTCGCCGATTCCGCACCATCGGAATTGAATTGGGCCGCGGAGATGGATTCCACAATCTGGCGTATTTATTGGAAGAGCCATTCCACATTCGCAATGGCGAAAAGCAATTGCGCACCGATTTTCTGGCCGATGTAGGGGCCCGCGTGAGTTTCGCCGATGGCCCGTTATATGCCGCGATTCACGAATCCATTTATGGTGGCGTCGGAAACCAGCCCACAACTAATTGGGCAGCTCACCGTATTCGCGAGGAAATCCCAGGTTTTGAAGAAAAGGCCAATCCTGCAGGTGACGAGCTGTTTTACCTCACCGGCGAGCACATTTTCCCCTGGCAATTCGACGAAGACCCTGCGCTCATTCCGTTCAAGGAAAAGGCCGGAGAATTGGCGCAGCACACCTGGGAAAACTCGCCGTATGATTCCGCGCGCTTGCTTGCCGACGCTCCGACCTCGGCAGCCGCGGTTTATCTTGACGACATTTTCGTACCGTTCGATTACTCGATGGGGACAGCCAACTGCTACCGAGATCTGCGACCACATGTGACCAATGCATTCCAGCATGACGGTATTCGCCACGATGGCGCGGCAATCTTTGCGCGGCTCCGCGAGCTCGTCGAGGATCACTAGGATGCCAGTTTGCCGGTGGAGATTCTCTCCCCGTAGAACTTCAAACCTCCGCAGAACCTCATGTAGTCCAGCATTGCCTCTCGGTGCCGTCTATCCTGGTGAGCATGTCGACAGCAGAGTTCTGGGATGGGAAATTCACCGCAGATCGCGAGGCCGCAAGTGACGGTTCGCCCTCTTTCTTTGGCGGCGAACCGAATCCGACAATCGCGCAGCATGTTGAGGTAATCCGGAAAGGTTTCTCCGACCCCTCACGTGCGCTCGACCTAGGCTGTGGCCGTGGCCGTCACACGGTGTGGTTAGCCAGCCAGGGCTGGGATGTCACCGGCATGGATTTCTCCAGCGTCGGGCTCGAACACACTGGAGCCGCGTTGGCAGCTGAAGGGCTCTCTGCGAACCTGGTCCAGCAAGACTTAACAGACTGGCAGCCGGAAGCAGGAAGCTTTGAGCTGGTAGTCGCCGCATTTATTCACCTGCCGCGCAGGGACAGGGAGAACCTCTGGCGAGCCGTCGCTGAGGCTCTCACTCCGGGTGGCTACTTTGTCTCAGTCTCACACCACCCGGACAACGAAGTCCACGGCCCGGGAGACCCCGAGCTGCTCTACAGCGCGGATGAGGTCACAGATTTCTTTGTGCACGAGCCGCAGAGTCTCGAAGCGGTGGTGGCGCAGCGTGACGTCGTCAAGCAAATCGATGGCAAGAACGTTGTCGACACCGTGGTGGTGTTGCGGAAGACCTGCGCGGAGAGCTAGAAGGGGCCTAGACCTCGGCGCGCGCAAGTCGAGCAAATGCGCCGTCTGCGTTCAGGAGGTTGTCATACGTGCCGCGTTCGATGAGCTGGCCGTTTTCGATGACCAGGATGTCATCGGCCTCGGCCAGTGTCTGAAGTCGGTGCGCAATAAAGATGCAGGTCGCTCCACATGCGCGGGCATTGTCCACGATACGAGCCTGCGTCAGTGGATCCTGGTGGCTGGTGGCTTCGTCGAAAATAACAATCTTTCCGGCGAGGTGTGCAGCGAGGTCATTGGGCTTAGTGCCGTCGGCTAGTACCGCGCGTAAGTAGGTGCGGGCCAGCGCCAGACGTTGACGCTGACCACCGCTGAGCCGCTGCGCGCGGCGGCCAATGGGCCTGTCCAACGGCATCTCAGCAGGGTTGATGGCGGCGAGTTCGAGCGCCCAGTGCATCAGTGATTCGGGAACCTCGCAGCCATCAGGCGCGCCGAGACATAGATTCTCAGCGATGGTGGCCTCCATGAGAAAGGGATTCTGATCTGCGACAACAACCGTTCGGCAGACATTGGTTGAGCCGAGGTCACGGGCATTGTGGCCATTGATGATGACCTCGCCGACATCCGGATCGACATGCCGCTGGATTAGCCGGGAGAGTGTGGACTTGCCCGAACCAGTTGGGCCGACCACACCGATGAACTGGCCTGAGGCAATACGCAGATTGATATTGGTCAGTGCAGGGTTATCGGCGCCAGGGTAGCGGTAGCTGACATCGCTCAGTTCGAGGGCAGGGACTGAGTCGCCGGAGTTGGCCCTCGCGGTCTGCGCGTGGTGCAGGTCCAGCGACTCCGGCTGCTTCGGCTCTTCCACAGTCGGCGGCTGCGCGGCCAGCTCCCTGATCCGAGTGACTGCATTGAGTCCTGCTGGCAGAGAAGATGCCAGGCGCTCGATCGAATCCATTGATGAAGCAGTTCCCGCCACCAGGGACGTCGTCACCAAAACAGCAGGGAGCATACGGTAGTCGGCTGAAAGCGCCGGGATACCAGCACAAAAGACGGCAATGCTGCCACCCCAAATCCGAAGTCCGGTCGCGCCAGAGCGCAGTCCAGCCCGCTTGCCGCCTGCACGCATTTTTTGAGCAAGCTGTTCATCGAGCTCACGCAATCCCCGCAGCCGCTGCTCGGCTGCGCCGTAGATGAGGATTTCCTCCCGAAGGCGCAGCGTATCGGCAATGTACTGCGCAATGTCCGTGCGTGTGGAGTTCGTTGCGGAAGCCTCCGCAGTCGCCTTCTTAGAGCCCGCGAGTGCAATCACAAAGCCAACCGCGAAGGTCAGCGTCAGAGCAATCGCAGGCAGGGCTCCAGCAGTCAATGCCGCTGTCATGACCGCCATCAGCGGAATTAGTACGGCCGTCACCGCGGGCGCAATTGTGTGCGCGAAGAAGACTTCCACACGGTCAACATCACGAATCGCAATCGTGTGGATTCTGGCAGTACCCAGCCCATCGGTTACCGCGGGCGCCTGCGGGATAAGACGCTCGACGATCCACAACCGCAGCTCACCAAGCAGCCGAAATGCAGCCAGATGCCCGAGGTACTGCTCGACATACCGCAGAATCGCTTTCAACAGCGCCAGCCCTGCAACCACGCCAATGACCGCCCACGTCCGCTGCATGCTCAAGCTTTGCGATGAGTCGGTTGCGTCCCACTTCGACAGCGCAATTGTGGCAATTGCCCAGGCGGGCACAGCCAGCATCAATGCACCCAGAATGTGCCCAGCCACGCGTGCGAGGATAGATGCACTGAGCGCTCCGCGAGCCTGTGCGGAAAAGCGCAGCAACCAGATGATGTTGTTCATGTCAGCTCTCCTCGGTCAGCGCTCGTGCGTAATACTCATTGCTTGTGCTCAGTTGGTCGGGTTTGCCCGTAGCCACAATCCGGCCTTCAGCGACGACAATGACCAGGTCAACGTCCGATAGTGCCTCCATTCGGTGAGCCACCATGATGCTCGTGCGACCTTCAGCGAGGCGGGTCAAGGACTCCTTGATGAGACCTTCCGTCCGACGATCGATGTCCGCTGTCGGCTCGTCGAGAAGCACAATCGGAGCAGTACCGAGCAGACCACGCGCAATGGCTAGGCGGCGTCGTTGCCCGCCCGAGAGCCAATTGCCCTGATCGCCGACCTCCGAATCGAGACCACCAGGGCGCTGCTCGATTTCGGTGAGTAAGTGCACGTCGCGAAGTGCTTTTCGCATATCGACGGCCGTTGCGTCCGGGCATGCGATGCGAAGATTGTCCGCGACGGTGGTGCCGAAAATGGCTGGTTGCTGGGAGATGAGTAGCGAGTTGGCGAGCAACTCCGGGGTTGAAAGCGCGTGGCCGTCGAGGGAGACTTCCCCGGAATGCGGCTGCAGGCCTGCGAGTACACGCAAGAGTGTGCTTTTTCCGGAACCGCTGGGGCCCACGATGCCGACTCTGCTGCCGGCTGGAATTGTCAGGTTGATATCGGAGAGAATGCGCTTTTCGCCGATGTCAACGGTCACATCGCGAAAGGAAATCTCCGGTGCGTGCTGTGCGTGCGGTGCCTGCGGCGCGGAGGCATCGGTGGAATGCGCTGTTGCGGCCGTGGACGCTTCAGCTGGAGGTTCACCGAACATCTCCACAATTCCATTTCGATGGGTGCGTCCACCGAGTCCGATGTAGAAGGTTCGGCCGACACGATTAACGGGCTCGTAGAGCAGAACGGATAGAAAAACACCTGCGAGAGCAGTGCCTACGCTGATTGCGCCGGCCTGTAAACGCAGCAGGACAAGGCCGATTGCTGTAGTCGACATTGCAATTCCAAAAACCGCATCGTTGACAATAATCATCAGCTGATTGCGGGCGAGCAGGGCAGTGAGCTCAGCCATCGCAGTGCGAGTTTGGCTGGCAAAACGTGCCATGACCCGGTCAATTGCTCCAAGAACTTTGAATGTGCCCAGCCCTTCGAGCATTTCCAAATACGCATGTGTGGCCTTCGCTTGCTTTCGGCGATACGTCGCATTGGATTTCCGCAGGAGTTTTCCAGCACCAATAATGATCAACGGCGTGGAAATGAAAAATAGTGCCAGCCACAAGGCGGTTTTCGTATCCACCCACAAAGCCCAGACTGCCAAAATAATCAGTGGAGCACTAAACGAGGCCAACGTGGGAGCGAGAAATGTTGCTCGGTAATTCGCGGTCTGTTCGACGCTTGTGGTCGCGGCATCGAAGAGTAGGCCCTCGCCAGTGTTGGAGGCGCTTCGGTGTGCGTGACCAGCTTTCCCGGAGCCGTGCCCTCGTCCATGCGCACGCTTCGGGGCCTGTGCAGGAGCAGAAAACTCCGGCTTCAGCACACTGCCAACCACATGCGAGCGCCACAGCCTTTCCTGCTCACCAGCAAGCCGTGGTGGCAATGCCTCCGTGACATAAGCACAGAGGCTTCCCAGAATGACCGCCACAATTGCAGCGGCCAGGGATTCATGAAGTCCCCACTGCCCAAACCAGTTGCCGCCACTGGTGTCTGTGACACCGCCGTGCAAACTGCTGAGAGCATCGAGCGTGTATCCAAGAGACACGGCGCTGAGAGCGAAGAAAAAGCTGCGCCCCCAGCTGGATAACAAAACCCAGTGCATTCCGCGGGGTGGGGAAGTCAGTGCTTCATGAATCCACATAGCGACGTGAAAACCTATTTTCTATTTAGCCAGTGCGTCAGCGATCTCACGCAGTCCATCGGGCATGTGCATTCCGGCGGTGCCAGAGGTCGTCTTCGCATCAATTAGTTGCACTCGATCATTCTTGACCGCAGCGACGTCGGCAAGCGCCGGGTTATCCAGCAACTCCTGGAATGGAGCCTTGCCCTGGCCGTGGAAATCCTGAATCAGAATGACATCCGGATTCAGCTGCACAATTGTCTCCGGATCAGCGGGAACGGCACCCGGACGCTTGCCCTTTGGCGAGATCGGCTCGCCACCGGCCAGCTCAACGAGATTCGTCGTCGCCGACTGCATGCCCATAATCATCTTCTGACCACCGCGGGCAAACAGGACCAGCGTTTTTGGCTTAGTTGTGGAATCAATTCCCGAGAGAATCTCTTCGGTTTCCGATTCAATCTTGGCAACCATTTCGGCCGCCTTGTCCTCGGCTCCCAGCAACTTGCCGAGCGTGGTCACCGATTCTGCCAGCGCCTTCGGCGAAGCGAAATCACTGCTGGAAAACGCAGCGGTCGGAACATCGCTGGCGCCCAGCAGCTTGCTTGCCGACTGCTCCTGATCATGGCGGCTAGTCATCAACACCATGTCCGGCTCATAGGACAGAATCTGCTCCGGATCCGGCTTCGTGGAGTTGGCAATTGCATTAGGCACCTTACGCGCCAGCTCAACCTGATTACCAGAGGTCTCATCGAGCGCGTTCTTCGTCACCGCGACGACACGCTCTGGCCCAACCAGTTCCAGCGCCAGATCCGCAACTTCGGTCGACAGTGCAACGATGCGCTTCGGCTGGCTCTGCACCGTAACGTCGTGGTCGCCGACGGTCACAGTCCGCGGCCACTGCGCCTGCTTGTTCGTCGCAGTTTCGCTTGACGACGGCTGCTGCGACGCCTCCTCCGAAGAAGAACAGGCGACCACCGCAGCGAGTGGGAGCGCTGCAATCAACGGCAGCGCGAAGGTCTTTTTAGAGTTTCGCTTCAAGGCCGAGATAGGAGAAGTTGGTGAAAACATGAAAGTACTTCCTTGCTTGTTGAGTTTTGATTGTTGGGAAAGTTTTCGGTTGCATTTTCGCTAGCTGGAATCAGTCAGCCCGAATCAGACACTCTGAATCAGTTAGCCGCAATCAGTCAGCCGGCCGAGCCCGAGCCAACGCCGTCACTCGCAGTGAACCGGTATGTGGATCGGTATCGACAGCACTGGAGATGCGATAAATCGCATCTATTCGGGGAGGCGTCAGCACTGCTTCAGCGGAACCAGTGACTTCCAATCCGCCGTTGTGAATCACACTGAGCCGGTGACAGCTGCGGGCCGCGAGGTTGAGGTCATGAAGAACAACTCCGATACCGTGGCCCTCGTCGGCTAGCTCGCCGAGCAGCTCGAGGATTTCCAGCTGAAACCCGATGTCCAAGGCCGCAGTGGGTTCGTCGAAAAGCATGACCTTGGCCTGTTGTGCCAATAGCTTTGCGATGAACACCAATTGCCGCTGCCCGCCGGACAGAGCCGTGATAGGACGGTCGGCGAGTGCGGTGACACCAACGCGGTCGAGTGCGTAGGCGACGATGTCGTGGTCCGTGGAGTTTAGTGAGCTGCGGAAACGGTCACGCCGACGGTGGTGCGCGTACCTGCCGAGTGCCACGACAGTTCGAACGTCAATAGCAGCATCGGCCGGTGTGTGCTGCGGCAGGTACGCCAATCGAGTGGCGCGTTCGTGGGCACGAAGCTTCGTCAGCGGCGCGCCGAGGAGCTCAACCTGCCCCGAACTCGGTGTCACAATGCCAGCCATAGCACGGAGCAAGGAGGATTTTCCGGTGCCGTTGGAGCCGATGATGCCGTGGACTTCGCCGGGGCGAATAGCAAGGTTCACGCCACTTACGACGGTCCGATTGCGGTAACCGACACTGAGGTCGGTAGCCCGCAGCAGCGCGGTGCTGTCGGTGTCTGGCTTAGTGACGTGGTCGGTGAGGTTTTGTGTCTGCTGACTCATGGTTGGCGACCACCTTGCCGAAGAATCAACGCGAGTAGCGCAGGTGCGCCAAGGAACGCGGTGACTGTGCCAGTTTGCAGTGCAACTGGGGAAAAGAGACTGCGGGCGACGAGGTCGGCGAGAATGAGAAACACTGCGCCGAGGCACATAGAAATGGGCAGCAGGCTGCGGTGATCGGGGCCGATGGCAAGGCGAATCAGGTGAGGGACGACCAATCCGACAAAGGAAATAACGCCAGTGACAGCGACGCCCGCTGCCGTGACTAAAGCAGCCAGGGCGAGTAGCAGTTGCCGGATCCAGACTGTGCGCATACCAGTGGCAGCGGCCTGTTCTTCGCCGAGGAGGAGCAGGTTGAGTTCGGGAATGAGCATCATCAGGATAACCGTGCCGACGGTAATGGGGCCGACTGCCAGCGCAATGTCCTGCCAATTGGCAGCAGTTAAATCGCCGTTGAGCCAGAACATGGCCTGTTGTGCGTCATCACTGTGTGGCGCGTTCGCGATGGTGGCGGCGATGACTGCGCCGAGGAACGCATTGAGCGCAATGCCGACGAGCAACAGGGTGGCTCCACTGCCGCCATTGAGACCGGCGACGATCTGGACAAATATGACAGCCAGCAACGCGCCTATGAACGCGCCTGCCGAGAGGACCCACGGCGCTTTCGCGGCCACGCCAGTGACGATGAGAATAACGGCTACCACTGCTGCACCGGAGGAGACACCGGTAACACCAGGTTCGGCCAGTGGATTGCGAAAGACTGCCTGCATGGTTGCGCCTGCGACAGCGAGCGAGGCACCGACCAGCCCCGCCAACAGGACGCGGGGCAGCCGGATGCTCCAGACAAGTGATTGCGTGGCAGGGGATATCTCTGGCAGGAGGTGGTTGAGAGCTGGGAGGTCGTCGGAAAGCGTATTGATGAGCGGGGTGAGCAGTGCGACGATGCCGTTGCTGAAACCTGTTCCCGCGGGGCCGATGGAGATTGCCAAGAGGATTGTGGCGGGGACTGCGAGGAAAAACAGAAAGCCGAAGAGCCGGGCTCGAAGTTTTTGGTTTCGAGTACGCGGAAGAGAAGCTCTATCGACAATAGTTTTCACGTGGCTAATGATGGACAATGTGAAAATAATTGTCAATAAAGGCGTGTCAGCGGTCCTGTGGGATCTCCTAAGGACAGCAAAACCCCGCACCAGCTCCCCTGTGAAAGTGGGGTGCTAATGCGGGGTGAAAAGCTCTGTAGCTTACTTCTCGTCGCCCAGGCGCTCGTCTGCCATGTCGCGAGCCTTCTTGATCTGGTCGGCCTTGTCCTCGCCGAGCTTGTCCTTGCCCAGCTGCTCAGCCTTGTCCAGAACCTTATCGGTGTTCTCTTCGTTGCTCAGTGCTTCCTTGGCCTTGTCCATAAGTCCCATGGTGAAGTCTCCTTCCATTCGTAATGTCTACTCGCGTTTTTTCGTTTGTGACATAGAGTGTACCGATGAATTGGCGACCTTGCGACCGTATTGGCCCCACGGAGTGAAGTTGATATTCGACTAGCAACACCGTGACCGACAGTTATTGAGCTGTTTTGGTGCGGGCTTCATCTGCCTTGTGCATGACATCGCGCTCGTACTTGCCGACGAACATCATGAGGACAAACGCTATAGCGACAACGCCAATGAGGGTTGCGAATGTAACATTCCAGCCTGCGAAGTCGATCAAGAGGCCGACACCAGTCGAGGCGAGTGTTGCGCCGAGAAGGTATCCAAACAATCCAGTGAAACCAGCTGCGGTTCCCGCAACATACTTAGGCGAGAGGTCGATGGCCTGCAGTCCGATGAGCATGATTGGACCGTAAATGAGTGCGCCGATCAGAGAGATGAGCACGTAGAACATCCACAATGGTGCCGTAGCGGGTAGCTGCCAGTACGCGAAAATGGTGATGCCGGTGCCGACCAGGAAGAGCATGCCGGCGCCTGAGCGCCAACCCTTGAAGACCTTGTCGGAGACCCATCCGCACAGCAAGGTGCCCACAATTGCTGCGCCCTCGTAGAGCATGAATCCGATGATTCCGCCCGTGACGTTGGTCTTGTGCAATTCGTTTGTCAAGTAAATCGGAATCCAGTTAAGAACTCCGTAACGGAGTGCGTAGACGAACACATTGGCCAGCGCCAGCATGACGATAACCGGATTGGTAAGAACATGGTTCTTGACGATTGTGAACCAGGGTTCTTGTGCCTCGTCATTAGTTCCTTCGACCTTGTCCGGGTCGTTCCGGTATTCCTCTACCGGAGGCAGACCCATGGATTGCGGGTTATCTCGAATCAGCAGGAATGCGATGGCGGCAATCACGAGCGCGACAATTGCCGGTAGCCAGAATGCG
The DNA here is from genome assembly GCF_030232425.1 of Corynebacterium sp. MSK019. Lineage (NCBI taxonomy): Bacteria > Bacillati > Actinomycetota > Actinomycetes > Mycobacteriales > Corynebacteriaceae > Corynebacterium > Corynebacterium sp. MSK019. Next base: position 122,820 of record NZ_JASPJT010000006.1, read on the forward strand.
GGAGTCCAGTCGGCGTCGGAAGTGGCGAACGAATGCAAGCCCCAGGCTGCCAGAGCACCGCCGACGGCGGCGCCGACATTGTGGGCAGTGTTCCAGATCGACATCAAAGTGCCACGCTCGGATGTCGAGAACCAGTGGACGACAACTCGTCCAGAGGGCGGCCAGCCCATGCCTTGGAACCAACCATTGATGAACATGACTGTCGCGAATATTGCAACAGAGGCGCTGATGGCTGGGACGAACGCAACAAAGAGGTTTACGACCGCGGACAGTGCTAGGCCAAGCGGGAGGAAGTACCTGGCATTGGCTCTGTCGGAGAGCATGGCCATGAAGAATTTGGATAGGCCGTAGGAGAACAGAACTGCATTGGCTACGATGCCGATTCCGGCTGCGCCAAGTAGGTCGTGCTTTTCCAGTACGGCGGACACCAGGGGGATGTTATTTCTGATGAGGTAGAAGCCCGCGTAGCCGATGAAGATGCCCATGAACACGTTGAATCGCCAGGTTCGGTAGGTCGGGGCAATTTTTTCCTCGGGGAGGGGAGCTGCTGGGCCGGGTGCGCTGAGCCAGCCGAACCTCTGACTGCTCATAATGACAGTCCTTTCGCTGAAGGCCGCCGTTGCCTCTAATGCAACCTGTGCGGGTGGTTAGGGCAGCAGGCGGGGAGCTTTATCGTTTCAGCGTTGAGTTTACAGAGACTTCAGTCTCTATTAACGGGGCATTAACCTCCCGGCCTTGGAGGCCTGTGGAGGGGGTTGATGTAAAGGCGATTAACGCATGTCATTGGTTAGAGAATGTCGTTAATAGCCTCGGTGGGGCGAGCCATCCTTACCCCCTTATTGGTGACGACAAATGGGCGCTCAATCAGGCGTGGGTGTGTGACCATTGCGTCCAGCAGTTCCTCGTCGCTGGAGTCCTTGGAGAGTTCCAGTTCCTTGAACTCTGCTTCCTTGGTGCGCACGGCATCGATGACGTTCAGGCCTGCCGCCTCGATTAGCGAGCGCAGCTCGGTCTTGGTTGGAGGAGTGTCTAGGTACTTGATGATTTCCGGCTCGATTCCGGCTTCGCGTAGTACGGCGAGAGCTTGGCGGGACTTTGAGCAGCGGGGGTTGTGGTAAATCTTCGCTTCCATGTCTCCATCATGGCTGATGTTGTGGTGTGGCGGTTGATGGAGCGGTGTAACTGTATGGGGTGAGACCTTGTTCGTTATTTATCCTGAAAGGCTGTAAAGCCAACAACACTTAAGTTCAATAGGTTGAAAATAGTTGTCGTTAGGTTTACTCTCACATGTGATAGATGAACGGCGAAGTGCGCTCCAACCGCCCCTAAGGTGACCAGATTTACTGAAGCGGCCGGTCAGCGTAGCCGTCGTAAAGCAGGAACAAACAATCAAGAGCGGACACCAACATGACAATTTCCGGAAAACTTTCGCGATCAGCTAAGTCCATGTGTGCGGGCCTTTCGATCTTGCTAGCGGGCGCTGGCCTTGCAGCGTGTGGCGATGGCAGTGAGGGAGCCAGCGGCGAGAACCCAATCAACGTCGTGGCTTCCACGACGCAGATTTGTGATTACGTGAAGCAGCTGGACATCGATGAAGTTGATTTGACCTGCCTGTTGGCGCCGAATGCAACAGCACATGAGCTGGAAATGACCCATGAGCAGCTGACCAAGACTGGTAACGCCGATCTCTTGTTCGTCAACGGAGTCGATTTGGAGCACTTCCTGGACCAGGCGATTGAGTCCTCGGGCTTTTCCGGAACGATGGCAGTAACCAGTGGCGTTCTCACTGCAGGTGACGTAGATGCCATGAAGGCAGCCAAGGACACGGACAAAACAAAGCCGCTGCCACCAGAGAAGGCGAAGAATGGTAACTACACCATTGACCGAGGGGTGGAGAAGATTGATGTCGCCCCATGGCCATTCCCGCCGGAAGAACCCGGTGAGGAGGCGGAATTCCGCTTCGATCCGCATGTATGGACCTCGCCGAAGAACGCCAAGATCCAGGTTGCCAATATCGGCTACGCCCTGGAACAGGTCGCTGAGGAACGTGGCGACAATGAGCTGAAGTCCACCATCGCCGACCACGTTGCGGCCTACCAGGACAAGCTGAATCAGCTGGATGAGTGGGCAAATAAGTCCATCGCCACCGTGTCGGACCCTGTGCTGTTTACCAGCCACGATGCCTTTGGATACTTCTCCCACGAGTTCAATATCAACTTCATCGGCGCAGCGCTGTCTGATTTCAACGAGCAGCAGGATGCCACGGCCGCGCATATCGCCGAGGCGGCAAAGACCGTGAAGGACGCGGGTGCAACCGCGCTGTTTGCGGAGAACTCGAACAACTCGAAATCAATTGAGGCGATCGCCAAGGCCGCAGGTGTCAAGGCCATCGTTGGTGAGGACGCACTCTACGGCGACTCCCTTGGTCCGGCTGGCAGTGATGGCGAGACCTACATCGGTTCCATCATCCACAACGTCACTCAGGTTGTGACGGCATGGGACGGAACTGTCGCGCCCCTGCCAGAGAGCATCAAATGAGCCGTAACCACTTAGCCAACCCCATGTCTGCCGAGCCCATAGTCACGCTCCGCGATGCCTCATTCGGCTACACGGCGGTACCCATCGTCAATCACATCACCGCCAATGTCGCGCCGGGTACCGGGCTTGCACTCATCGGCGCCAATGGCTCTGGAAAAACGACTGTGCTGCGCGGAATCCTGGGTGGGACTCGTCTTCTCGCTGGTGAGATGCACAACAACGCGAAGATTGTGTCCTACGTCCCGCAGTCGGCAGACCTCGATCGCACTTTTCCGGTCACGGCGTTCGATGTCGTCGCCATGGGGGTGCTGCACGAACTGCGCCCCTTCCAACCGCTTGGACACCGCAAAGAACGCATCCACGCAGCGCTAGCCAAAGTCGGGCTTGCCGACCGCACCAGTGAACGTTTCGGCAACCTCTCCGGTGGTCAGCAGCAACGCGTTCTGTTGGCGCGTGCCATCGTCGCACGTCCGCAACTCGTGCTTCTCGACGAGCCGTTCAACGGCCTCGACACTGAAAATCGGGCGATGCTGCTGAATCTCCTCAACGAACTGAAGGAAAGTGGCACGGCAATTATCGCGGCCACCCATGATCTCGTGCTTGCTGAGGACACCTGCGAAAACACATTAATTGTGGCAGAGCAGCCAGCTTTTGGTGCAACCTCGAAGTTGGTGCCAGCTTATGTGGACTGAGCTTGCGAATGAGCTTGGGGTAGCGCCTTTCATGTTCAGGCCACTAGTGCTGTTGATTGCCCTCGGGGCGGTCTCTGGCCTGGTCGGTGTCATCGTGAACCTGCGTGGCCTCGAGTTCAATGCCGAGGCCATGGTGCATTCGATTTTTCCCGGAATTGTGGCCGGTGCCGTATTCGGCGGCATCGACATGATTATCCCGGTGGCTGCAGCATTTGCGGTGGTAGTGGCAGTAGCACTGACCTTAGTATCGCGCTCGCACATGTCGGAAGCTGGAGTTGCAGTTGTACTGACCAGCTTCTTTTCCATCGGTGTGATTCTCTCGCTGAAGAAAGGTGACCAGTCAGGACAGCTGGAAGCGCTCATGTTCGGGCGACTGCTGGAAGTCACTGACTCCCGTCTCACCAGCGCCCTGATTGTCTGTGCCATCGCCTTGGTTCTTATCGCAGTGACCTGGCGCCGACAGGTGTTTGTTGCCTTTGATCGCTTTGGTGCCAAAGCCGCAGGCGTCAATGTGTGGGGCATCGACCTCACCATTAACGCGGCGATTGCTGCGGTCGTGGTGTCGTCGGCAAGCGCTGTGGGCGTGCTGCTGGTAGTCGGATATCTGGTCGTGCCGGGAGCGGCGGCGAGACTGCTGACTCGCCGAGTTCATGTGATGGTGCCGATTGCGATTGCAGTGGGCTGCCTCAGCGGAATCGTTGGTTTGGCACTGGTGCCTTTGGGGCCGGTGTCGCCTCAGGCAGTCGTCGCGCTGACCTCGGTGGGACTGTATTTCATGGCACTGGGGCTGCGCGTCGTGCTGGGAGGAGACCGTGTCTAGCATCCTGATTTTGCCCATTATCGAACTGATACTGGTAGGAGCCCTGGCTGGAGTAGTTGGGGTGCTCGCGGTGCTGGGAAAACAAGTGTTCTTCGCAGAAGCGATTACACATGCGACTTTTCCCGGCGCGGTTGTGGGCGTTGTTATTGCGGCAGCGCTCGGCCTGAGCCACTCGTGGATTTCGGTGTTCCTCTTTATCGGAGCATTTCTGATGTGTATTCCGATTGGGGCACTGTTCGGTCTGTCAAAGGTGGGAACAACGTCCTCGGCGGCGGGAATTGTGCTGACATTTGGGTTCGCACTGGGCTACTTCCTGAACAAGTGGTTCGCCCCGTTGCCGGTGAAGGTAGAAAGCTTCCTGGTCGGCAGCGTACTTAACGTGAACAAGATTGATATTGTGCTGTCCGGTGGCCTCTTGCTGCTGGTGGCGTTGGTGCTGCTTGCTCGGTGGCGTCAGCTGATTTACTTCACCTTCGACCCGGAGTCTTTCGGAGTCGCGCATTCGAGGAGAAAAGCACAGCTGGTCATCAGCGGGCTAATCGTTCTGACTCTGGTGGCGCTGATTCCGGCTGTCGGCACGATTCTATCCATCGCGCTGCTAGCTGCCCCGGCAGCTGCGCTCGTTGGGGTAGTGAACGATACCCGTTTGCTATTCGTGTTGGCGCCATTGATGGGTATCGCGATCGGCCTGGTGGGGCTATTCATTGCGGTGGCGGCGAATCTGTCAGTTGGCGGCTGCATTGGCGTGTGCGCCGGCTGTTTCTATGTCCCCCTCAAGATTGCGGCAACACGCAATAACGCTAAAGTCTAAAGAATGCACGTGGAGGATTTACCAGCAAAGACCCAGGACTACCTCAAGGTCATTTGGGATTTGCACGAGCGCACCGGTGAAAAAGTGGCACTTGGCGACGTCGCTGAGCGGATGGGCGAAAAGAAGCCCACCGCCAGCGAGGCTGTAAAGAAGCTAGCTGCACGTGGCCTTGTCAACCACGAGCCGTATCGGGGTATTAGCCTGTCGGACCGTGGGCGAGACATTGCGCTAATCATGGTGCGTCGCCACCGGCTGATTGAGAGCTTCTTGGTTTCGACTCTGGGATACACCTGGGATGAGGTTCACGAGGAAGCCGAAAAGCTTGAACATGCGGTCTCGGATGATTTCATTAGTCGCATTGATGCAATGCTGGGATTCCCTGAGCGCGATCCGCATGGCGATCCAATTCCCAGCGCAAGCGGTACCATCGCCAGCGCAGTGCGCACCGACCTGACGGATATCGAAGCCGGCGCGATGGTGGTAGTCGATCGCATTAACGACTCCGACCCTGAACTACTGCGCTATTTGGCGACATCAGGGGTAGGACCGGGGACCGTGCTCCGAGCCGAAGCCGCACCATATGCAGGCATGCATGTCTTTGCCATCCTCGATGAGGTGGACGATACCGAGCCAAAGAAAATTCATGTGGCAGACTCGGCACTATGGGCAATCAAGGCGACTCCAACAACGAACTGACGAGGGCCGCAGCGCGCTCTTACTATAAGGTGTCGCGGAATCTCACTGGGCCAACTAAAGTGCCACCCGCACCGTCAGTTTCGTTCGACAGCGTGAAGAGTGCTCGTCGACAGGCATATGCCAGTGTCGAGAGTGTTGATGTGCCGTTGAATGCCATCGCTATCTCACGCGCCGAGCAGCAGGAACACATGGTTGACCTCGAACGTCGATTGAATGCCTCGACCAAAGACATGCGTGCCCTGGTTGACTACGAAGAGCAGCGCATTGCGGTTACTAGCACTGTCAAAGAGGCAATCGTCTATACGCTGCTGGCAATACTCCTTCTGGCAGCAGCCATTGGACTTGGCTACGCCAGCCACCTGGGGGCCGATGCGATCTTGAATGCTGCGGCGGAGGTGACACCGCGGTGAGTAAACGTTCAGGCTCCGACAACGGGTGCGTGACGGTCATTGTCGTATTTTTCTTTTTTGGCCTGATTATTCAGCTCTTCGGTGTCACGCTGTGGATTCTGCAATATGCATTGCCAGTGGCGGGTTTGGTGCTTGCGATTCTCATCGCATACCAGGCGTGGGCCGGTGTGCGCCGTAGTGCTGAGGCGCACGAGCTCGCCGAGCGTAATCACGCGGAGCTGCAGCAGATTGCCATGGACACCGAGTACCAGCTCACCGCAATCCTTACTGCCTGGGACAATGTGAACACCACAATGGGTGTCGGCACCATCTACAAGGATGTATTTGCCTCCGGTGAGGCTACGCCGGAGCTCATCGAGCTACGCGGTGAGCTCTCTCGTGCCCGGAAGCTAAACAACCGACTGCGCGAGCAGCGCGAAACTATGACCAACCGGGAGCTGGTGGAAGCCATCTCTGATGCCGACGAGCTGTGGTGCTCGCTGACGAAGACGTATCAGAACGCTCGTCGCGAGCTGTAGTAACGCGCCTGGTTTACTCGACGGTCATCACAATCTTGCCGTCAGCGTGCCCGTCTTCCAATACTCGGTGGACCTCCGCGACTTCGGTGAGATTCTTAGTCAGGCCGATAGGAAGTGAAATCTCACCGGCAACCACGCGGTCGGCCAGGTCGGCATAAATAGTCGTGTCATTCGAAATGGCCGGAATGTGTGCCTCAATGCCACGTTCCCTCGCCGGTGTCAGGTCGGCCAGTGAAGGCAGCGCCACAATCCGACCATCCGATGCCAACACATCCAGCGAGGGGAGGAAAGTGTCGAAGTACACGCCATCGAGCACAACATCAACGCCCTCGGGGAACCGCCGGCGCACAGCCTCGAATACATCTTCCGCTGTGTAATCAATATGCTGCGCGCCAAAGCCCACTAGTTTTTCATGATGGCGTGACGACGCACTGGCCAACACAGTTGCGCCACGGGCAACCGCCAGCTGTGTCATCAGCTGGCCAACACCGCCACCTGCACCATGGATGAGTACGGTGTCACCGCTTTTTACCTTTGCAAGCTGCTCGACAGCGACGGTCGCCGTGATTCCCACTAGGGCAAGACCCGCAGCGGTAACGTCGTCAAGCGAATCGGGCGTTCGGACCACACCGTCGGCGGGGAAGACGTTGTGCGTTGCGTAGGTGCCGCGGAAGTCGTCGAAGCCGCGCATGCCGAAGACACGGTCGCCGGGGACGAAGCTGTCCACACCTTCGCCGACGGCAACGACTTCACCCGCGGCTTCGCGTCCGAGGACGGCGGGAGGGGTGAACTTTGCGCACAGACCGGAAGAGCCATCGCGCATCTTGTAGTCCAGCGGATTCGCGCCGATGGCTGTGGTTTTGACCAGGATTTCGCCGGGACCGGGCTGAGCATGATCGATAAGTGTCCTGGTGAAAATGTCAGCGGGGCCGAACTCCGGAATGGTCATTGCGTATGCGTTGCCTGAATTTGCTGCCATGTCCATCACTGTAGTCCTAGCAGCTAATTATCAACGGTCGGCAAGCGGGAGGGCAGCGGTGACGGCACTGAACGACTCATTGAGGTAGGCGCTGAGGAGGTCGGCGGCGTGGTTTGGGGTGTCCTCGATGAGAACTTTGGCGATACTGATGTGGCGATCGGCGTATCGGGCATGGAGTTCGATGCTTTGGGGGTAGGAGAGGAAGCAAAGACGGAGTTGGGCCTGAATTGATTCGGCGGTGGCTAACAGGTCGGGGGACCCGGAAGCTCTGACGATGGCGAGGTGAAAGGCATTATTCCGTTCGGGAAGGTTCAATGATGACTGTGAACCACAAATAGAAAGAATCTCTTCGCCGAGGAGCTTTGCCTGGCTCTTGCTTAGCGATCGCAGTGTTCCGCATTCGACGACATGGCGAAAGGCATACAGTTCGCGGATGCGTTGTTTGTCGAAGGAGGCTATAAAAACGCCGTGATGAGGAATATGAGTGAGTAACCCCTCAGATTCCAGCTTGCGGTAGACCTGTCGGATGGTGTTGCGGCTGACCTGCAGTCGCGCAGCAAGTTGGGTTTCACGGAGCTGCTCGCCGCTATAGTGCTTTCCGGCGAGAATCTCTCGGCGCAGGACAGTTGCGGTGACATCCGCTACTGAAACGTCTTGTTGTTTTTCCCCAGAGGACGTGCGGGTCTGATCGTCGAGGATGTTTCCGGGGGTAGTCATGTAATACAGACTACTAAAGCACTTTTGTGTGGCGGCCATCACCAATTAACATACGAGACATTGTTCAACAATCTCTGTGCAGGCGATCTTCAACGTAGGAATCCTTCAACGTGGGAATCGTCAGACTTGTAGGGAAAGGCCTTACGCTATGGACGCTTCAACATCTGCCCATAAGGCGCGGCGAACGGCACTCCTCGGCGCCGTATTCCTGATGGCGACCAGTGCTATCGGGCCGGGCTTCCTCACCCAGACCGCAACCTTTACGGCCAAGCTTGGCGCGGCTTTCGCCTTTGCCATTGTGATCTCGGTGCTTCTTGATATCGCGATTCAGCTCAACGTGTGGCGAGTGATTGCTGTCTCTGGACGCCGCGCGCAGGAGCTCGGCAACGCCGTGCTTCCGGGGCTGGGCTGGTTAATGTCAATTCTCATTGTCATCGGTGGTGTGGTCTTCAATATTGGCAACGTCGGCGGTGCTGGACTTGGTGCGAACGCGATGTTGGGCGTGGACGCAAAGATTGGCGGCATTGTTACTGCAATCCTCGCCATTGGCTTCTTCCTCTCCCGGCGGGCGGGTATGGCGCTGGACAAGGCACTCGTTGTGCTCGGTGTCGTGATGATTCTGGTCACTGGAATTGTGGCGTTCAGTTCTAACCCGCCAGTAGGGGAAGCACTGAAGAACACGGTCATGCCCGACACGATTGATTTGTTGGCAATCATCACGCTCGTCGGTGGCACTGTTGGCGGTTACATTACTTACGCTGGCGCTCACCGCATGCTTGATGCTGGCGCCGGCGGTGTAGAGAACCTCGCACAGACCACTCGCTCATCTGTTACGAGCATCATCGTCACAGCCATCATGCGTTTCCTCCTTTTCCTAGCTGTCTTGGGAGTGGTTGCGGGTGGCGTGGTCCTCAATACGGATGGAAACCCCGCTGCAGAGGCATTCCAAGCTGCGGCAGGAGATTGGGGTATGCGCTTCTTTGGCGTTGTCCTGTGGGCTGCGGGAATCTCGTCGATTGTGGGTGCCAGCTACACCTCAGCAACATTTCTGACTCGTTCCTCGGGTGCTGGAGCCAAGACTCAAAACACGATCACCATTGTCCTAATTGCAATCTCCACGCTGCTCTTCGGTGTCATCGGTACGGCTCCAGCGACGCTGTTGGTTTTCGCCGGAGCCTTCAATGGTTTGGTTCTTCCAATTGGCGTTAGTGTGCTGATTTACATCGCGCTGTTCCGTGCGGATCTCATGAATGGTTACAAGTACCCGAAGTGGTTGGCGGCTATCGGAATCTTGGGTGTCGCAGTCGCCTGGTTCTTGGCGTGGCGCTCATTCGGCGGTGTGTTTGAAATGCTCGGCTAATCCCCCCCGGTTTCTCGCACAGCTCAGATGAGAACCAACATAACAACGGTACAAAGACCAGCATTATTACTTGGAAGGAGCGGTGACGTTTATGGGCGCCACTATCGATCTCAACTCTGACCTTGGGGAAGCGTTCGGCTCGTGGAAGATGGGTGATGATATCGCTCTGCTGAACATTGTGACCAGTGCCAATATTGCCTGCGGGTATCACGCGGGTGACGCTAGCGTCATGATGGAGACCTGTGAGGCAGCTGCTGCGCGCGGAATTCGCATCGGCGCGCACGTCGCCTACCGCGATCTCCCCGGGTTTGGACGACGTCGCATGGATTACGCACATCGAGAATTGCGAGCCGAAACCGTCTACCAGATTGGTGCACTTTCGGCATGTGCACGGGCGGTGGGTACCGAAGTTTCCTACGTCAAGCCCCACGGTGCCCTCTACAACCGCATCGCAGTGGATGAAAATCAGGCCGCTGCAGTGGTGGAGGCGCTCCTGCTCGCTCGCTCCACCTGCGGAGATGAGCTTGCCATTATGGCGCAGCCGGGGTCGGTCATCGAACGGCTCAGCCTCGACGCGGACCTCCCTGTGATTAGGGAAGCTTTTGCAGATCGCGCTTATAACTCCGATGGAACTCTGGTGTCCCGAGTACTCGAGGGGTCGGTCATTGTAGAACCCGATGCCGTCGTCAAACGCGTCATTGCAATGGCTAGCGGGGAACCAATCGTCGCCTACGACGGTTCACCGTTGACCGTGCAGGCTGACTCTATTTGTTTGCACGGAGACACCCCTGGTGCGGTCGAACTCTCCCGTATGATTCGCCAAGGGCTCGTCGACGCCGGAGTCACTGTCGCTGCCCACGTATAGCGCGGACTCGCACACCGGTCTTATCAACCGCAGTTTTTCAACCCCGCAAGAAAGAAAGGATCAGCACCGCCATGGCCGAGATTCGCCCTATGGGAACAAATGCGCTGCTTATCGACTATTCATCATCGGCCAATCCGTTGGCGAAGGTACTTCGTGCACACTCTGCTGCGGCTGAGATTGAGGGACTCGTTGACAGGGTACCTGCAGCCCAAACGCTCCTTCTTCGCTTTCGCGGACCGGCTCGTCGTTACCTCGGCGCAGTAGAAACCGCGCTGCGGGGCAACAATGCGCAGAGGCAGACCGTCGACAAGCGAAAAACAATGACGATTCCCGTTCACTATGACGGCGCGGACCTTGAGTCCTTGGCACAAAGCCTTGGGATGAGCCCTCAAGCGTTGATCGATTGGCACTGCGAACGCCCTTGGACGGCCGCGTTCGGTGGATTCGCGCCGGGCTTTTATTACATGGTGCGCGGGAGCGGTCAGGGGTGGCCAGAGCCGCTTGATATTCCCCGCCTTACGACGCCGCGCACTCGAGTTCCCAAGGGCTCCGTCGGACTTGCGGGCCAATTCGCAGGTGTATATCCCATCGATTCGCCCGGTGGCTGGCAGCTCTTGGGACATACAGATGTGGAGATGTGGGACTTGAATCGGCCTAATCCGGCGCTGCTTGAGCCCGGGGTTGAGGTGCAATTTGAAGCGACTTCTACGGTGAGTGCGGCGTAGAAAAAGGGGGCGGAAGAGATGAAGAATTCTATCGAGATTATTCGACCCGGCATATTGACGACGATTCAGGATTTGGGCCGTGCAGGGCAAGGCAGCCTGGGCGTGAGTACTTCCGGTGCGTTCGACCACGAGTCCGCGGCAGCTGCTAACCGGATGGTTGTCAACGAAGAAAGCCTGGCGGTGCTTGAGTGCGTCGTCGGCGGGTTGGAGTTCCAAGTAGCGGAGGGAGCAATCATATCCTTCGCAGGAGCCCACGGTGAGGTGACTGTCGAGCAGGATGGCAAGGTCATCAAGACCTCGATGAATAGTCGAATTGTGGTCGGGGCGAAGGCAATTGTGCGGCTTGGTACCTTCGATGCAGGTCTTCGCGGGTACGTCGCGATTCGAGGGGGCATCGATGTCGCGGAAGTGCTGGGCTCGCGGTCATACGATACGCTCGGCAAGCTCGGCCCAGCGCCTTTGCAGGCCGGTCAGGTCTTGCAGGTCGGCGACCCGGAGTATTCGACGGGGTCGTCAATCGCAATTTATCCCGCGCCTCATTGGTCGAGCGAGGCTGCGCGCTTAGATGTTGTTCCTGGCCCTCGGGCGGACTGGTTTACGCGGGAAAGCGTCAGTGATTTCTTTCACGAGACATGGACCGTGACGCAAGAGGCCAACCGCGTCGGACTTCGGCTGAATGGGACTACTCTTGAGCGCCAGGTCACCCATGAGTTGGCAAGCGAGGGAATGGTCCCCGGTGCGATACAAGTGCCCGCATCGGGGCAGCCGATTATTTTCGGTCCTGATCATCCGGCGACGGGTGGATATCCGGTCATTGGTGTGTTGACGGAGCCGTCATTGTCGAGGGCCGGGCAATTGGTGCCCGGCGCGAAGGTACAATTCCGCCGGGTGCGGGCGGTATAGGTCTGCGGCTTCATTCTGCGCGATGGTGCGCCACTACGTTTGCCAGCTATGAGCGTCACACCGTTCTTCGCAGTAAAATCAGCCACCATGATTGAACACGCCTCCTTTTCTCAACTCAGTGCGACCGATGTGTATTCCATCTCGGCACTGCGCACCGATGTGTTCTATCTTGAGCAGTCCTGTACAGAGCCGGAAATGGATTGGCGCGACCTGGAAGCTACCGCGGAGCACTATTTCATCCGCGACGACAATGACTCCCGCAAGATTATTGCGTACTTGCGTGTAATTGACACGCTCGATGAGTTCTCGACGAGCTACCCGCGCACCATCGGCCGAGTTGTCGTCGATGCTGCGAGCCGGGGTAGGGGGTTGTCCTCGAAACTGCTGCAGCAGGTCATCGCTGACCACCCGGATACGGGGCTGATTCTGCATGCCCAGACGCAGGCGAAGGCTGTGTACGCAAAAGCCGGCTTCCATGAGATCGGGGAGACCTTCATGGAAGCCGGCATTGAGCACATCACGATGGTTCGTGACGGGTCCTAGGGGAAAGTACTTAGGCTCCGATTTGTACGGCGTTGCTTGCCTGAAGTTTTAAGCGTTGACCTTCGAACTCGCCAGGATGCGGTTCAGAGAGTCGACGCTGGCCTTCGCATCGCCGATAAGCATGTCGGTGTTTTCGTTGAAGAACAACGGGTTCTGCACGCCTGAGTAACCCGAACCCATCGAACGCTTGAGAACAATCACGCGCTCAGATTCCCACACCTTCAGCACCGGCATACCCGCAATCGGGGAGCCCGGCTGCTCTGCCATCGGGTTGACGGTGTCATTTGCACCGATGACCAGGGTGACATCCACATCAGCGAAGTCATCGTTGACCTCGTCCAGCTCCAGCACGATGTCGTAGGGAACCTTGGCCTCAGCCAGCAGCACGTTCATGTGACCCGGCAGGCGGCCAGCGACTGGGTGGATACCGAAGACCACTTCCTTGCCGGCCTCACGCAGGTTACGGACTAGGTCAGCAACAGCGTACTGAGCCTGTGCCACAGCCATACCGTAACCCGGAGCGATGAGGATCTTGTCTGCATCACGCAGAATCTCGGAGGTGTCCTCGTGGCTGACCTCGGTGTGGGAGCCTTCCACGGCGCTTCCCGACGAAGCCTCGGAGCCAAAGCCACCCAGAATAACGTTGGCAAAGGAGCGGTTCATGGCCTCACACATGATGTACGACAGGTAGGCGCCGGAGGAACCAACCAGCGCACCAGTGATGATGAGCAGCGGGTTGCCAAGCATGAGACCGGTGAAAGCGGCGGCCCAGCCGGAGTACGAGTTCATGATGGACACGACAACCGGCATGTCGCCGCCACCGATGGCGATGACCAGGTGCCAGCCCAAGAACAGGCCCAAAGCAGTGACTGCAACCATGCATGCCCATGCGATGGCGCCGCCCTCGGTGCCGGTTGCGATGAAGACAGCCAGGAGAACCAGAGTGACCACCAGAATGGCAATGTTCAGAGCGTTGCGGCCCGGCAGCAGAAGCGGCGAGCCCTTGATCTTCTCAGACAGCTTCAGGCCTGCGACGATGGAGCCAGTGAAGGTCACAGCGCCGATGAAGACGCCAATGTAGACCTCACCGAAGTGGAACTTCAGGGCATCGGGGGCGACATCTTCGGCGAAGATGTAAGAGTTGAAGCCGATGAAGATAGCGCCGAGTCCGACCAGACCATTGAACAATGCAATCAGCTGCGGCATGCCAGTCATGGCAACGCGGCGTGCGCGACTGATACCGATGACACCACCGATGCCGATAGCGACAGCGATGAGAATCAGGGTAATCAGCGGCGAGAAATGAGTATCCGGCTTGGTGTCTGCGGTGACGAGTGCCTGGAAGATGGCAATGACAACGGCTACAGCCATACCGGCGATACCGAAGGAGTTACCGCGGCGAGCGGTCTCCGGCTTGGACAGGCCCGAGAGGGCAGCGAGGAACAGGACGGCGGCGACAATGTAGCCGACGTTGGACAGGCGGTAGGTCCAGTCCAGAAGCGAAGCAGTATCAATGCTAGCCATTAGACTTTATGCCTCCTCTTTCACAAACATGCCAAGCATGCGGTCGGTGACGGCGAAACCGCCGAAGATATTGATGGAGCTAACCACGATGGCCGCGAACGCGAGACCGGAAACCAGCAGGTTGGAGCTTCCCACCTGGAGAATCGCACCCACCAGAACAATGCCGGAAATCGCGTTGGTCTCAGACATCAGCGGTGTGTGTAGGCGCGGCGTGACCGCGGAGATTACGTAGAAGCCAAGCACGATAGCCAAGGTGAGAACCATGAAGTTGGCGCTCACGCTGTGCGGTGCGCTGAGCATAACCACAATTGCCAGCAGTGCCATCAGGCCCAGAGCAATCTTCGAGCCCAGGCCCGATCCCATGAAGGAAACCTTCTCCGGCGCATTCTCTTCTAATGCGGCCTGGTGGGCCTGCTGCTCCTGCAGTGGGGCAGCAGGGGTGACAGCGACCTTGATTGGCGGTGGTGGCCAGAGAATCTCAGCTCCGGTAGCGCCGGCGCCATTTTGTGAGCGAGCCTTTGTCACCGTGATGCCACGGATAATCTCGTCCTCGAGATTGAGAACTGGAGAGCCATCCTTTTCCGGCGTGATCAGCTTGAACAGGTTGAAAATGTTCTGTCCGTACAGCGACGATGCCTGCGCGGGCAGACGTCCTGCAAGGTCGGTGTAACCGATGATGGTCACACCGTTGTCAGTGACAATGGTCTTGCCTGGAACGGTCATCTCGCAGTTGCCGCCACCTGCGGCAGCCATGTCGACGATGACGCTGCCTGGTTTCATAGCTGCAACATCGGCAGCAGTCAGCAGCAGTGGAGAGCGGCGGCCCGGGATATTCGCGGTGGTGATGACAATGTCAGCTTGCGCGGACTGCTCGGAGTAGAGCTTCGCGGCAGCGGCAGCCTGATCATTGGTCATTTCCTTGGCGTAGCCATCTTCGGACTTCTCAGTGGCGGCCGGAATCGGGATGAACTCTGCACCCATCGATTCGACCTGTTCACCGGCTTCAGGGCGCAGGTCTGTTGCCTTGACAATCGCGCCCATAGAGTTGGCGGTACCGATTGCGGCAAGTCCGCCGACACCAGCGCCGATGACGTAAACGGTAGCTGGCGGCATCTTGCCTGCGGCAGTCACCTGACCAGTGAAAAGGCGACCATACGCAGCAGCCGCTTCGACTACTGCGCGGTAACCACCGATGTTGGCCATCGACGACAGCACGTCCATCGACTGTGCCCTGGAAATACGGGGAACCGCATCCATAGCAAGGGCAGTGATGTTGCGGTGCGCGAGCTCTTCGACCAGCTCTTCGTTTCGGCCTGGCGCAAGTCGGCTGATCAGCATGGCACCGTCGTTAAGCAGTGCACGGAACTGCTCCGGCGGAGTGTCGAGCGTTACGACGATATCGCTGTGCCAGACAGACTCGTCGACAATGGTGGCACCGGCGGATTCGTAGTCCGCGTCGGTGAACTTAGCAGCCAGGCCGGCGTCAGCCTGCACGGCGACCTCGTAGCCAAGCTTGACGAGTTTGCCGACGGTCTCCGGGGTCGCAGCCACAATTGTTTGCTGGGGATCGGGTTCTAAAGGGATGCCGATTCTCATTGTGGGAGTTCTTTTCTGTTCGGGGGTTTTATTAAGGGCCATGCACACTCGGTTGTCGGTTAACAGTGAGTGTGGGCGTGGCCACTTTCTCCTTGGTGTCAATAAGGTATGCGCTGGTGGGGAGGCAGCGGAGGCGTTTGTGGAAAAAGGTAATAAAAATATGTGGGTAACGGTGGTGAGGTGGGTTTTTCTGAGTTTGCGCACTCTTAGAAAGGGGGTAGGAAATGGGGGTAATAGTGCTAATTGTGGGCGAGAGTGAACATTTGTAGCGCCCTGAATGATTGTTTGAGGGGTGAAGTATGGGGGAGGATGATTCTGTCTTTACGTACGTCTTTACGCATTAGGTAGATTCGTATTCCAAGGCTTTTGGCAAGAGTTAAGGAAAAACGATGATTGGTTCACTAAGTGCCGCCGGAAAGGCCGTGTCGGCATCCCGCCGAGGGCAGGGGCGTACGTTCTCGAAGGTGGCTGCTCTCTCGCTCGCAGCTGGTGTAGTTCTCGGCGGACAGGTGCCAGCGCAGGCGGCACCGCGCATTGGTCAGCTGCCGGATATCACTGCACGCGAAAGCACTATTGACTACCAGAACTCGGAAACCGTGGACAAAATTGGCGGTGGTCTGGTGGATGTCATGGGTGGCGTGAACCGTGTCATTTCCGGTGGCGAAAGTGGCCATATCACCGAGCCGTTCGCCCCAGAGGCGGGGCAGCTGCGCAAGGAGTTCGGAGCGATGGGCTCCCATCCAGTTGCCGCAACCCGCGAAGCAATGCCATGTGATGGTGTCGTCTACACCATCTATAACCGCGTACTGCGGGACCTCCACGGTCTCCACGGCACCACCGGCTGCTATGACGTACTGCCTGAATCGGCCAACGCCTCCCCAGTTGGCGCGCAGCTTATCTACCCGGCGGATATTGACTCGATGGAGTCTGCGCCACTGATGGTTCTCAGCCCTGGCATTGGTACTGAGCCGGGTATGTACGACGCGCAAGCGCGACTCTATGCAAGCCACGGATACGTCGTGGCTCTTGGCTACAACTTCACCAACTGGTTCGCGCCACAGATGGTGCTGGCAGCTTCAGTTGCCGCAGCGGCCAATGGGGATGAGTCCACACCACTTGCAGGCAAGATCGATTTCTCCCGCACGATGTTGGTCGGGCACTCTGCGGGTGGTGGCTCCGCAATCTTCCTGAACAACAGGATGGATAAAGCCTTCCAGGCTGCGGGTATCGATATGGTCACCCGTGGTCTGGTCGCCATCACCCCAGGGCCTTCCGACGCTGGACTAATCTCCACACCGCCGGAGATTCCAAGCCTGGTGGCCATTGCGGAGCACGAGGACATCGTTCCTTTTGATGCGGATCGACGTGGCTACCGCGACGCTGAAGGGCCCGCCTGGGAAGCGGTAGTCACCGGTTCCTACCACGGTACCTACCTGGATGATCCGTCCAAGAATGTGCTTGGCTCGCTGGTGCTGTCTTTTAGTGAGTATGTGCTCGGCGGAACGAGTCGAGCAAAGGCCGTCTATGAGGGTGCTAACTACGGCCTGGCTACTGACTCCGAGCTCAAGGACGTTCAGCGCAAGGGCGTTTAGAGCTGGCTACTCCATCGACTCTGGAATCAGCTTTGCCGCGGCCTCGGCGATTGCCTTACGCTGTGCTTTCGTGAGCTGATTGCCGTTGAGGTAGTCGTTGGCCCAGAGTCCATCGGAAATCATTTGGACAACGTAGGCCATGCAGGCTTCCTCATCGGTGGCAATCTGTTCTACCGGCGGATTCCACCGGCGCAAAAGGCGCGTCCAGATCTCGCGCAGCTCCGGGTCGGCGGCAGAGTCGATGGACATGAGTAGCTCGGCCCTCGTTGCTGTATCCAGCGAGACCTGGAGGTTTGCGCGTAGGCGGTTGGCGGGGGATACCTCCTCTGCGGGCCCACCCGCGGCTTCGATAAGCTCCTCTTCCCATAACTGCGCCATGTGCTCATGGACGCTGCGAATCATGTCTTCGCGGGAGGGGAAGTGGTAAATCAACCCTGATTTACTCATTCCGCATTGAGTTGCGACATTTTCGTAGGTGACCTCGGAAAAGCCATTTGTCTCGATAATCTCAACGATTGTGTCGAGAATGGCAGTGCGCTTACTCGTGCGCATATTCAGTCTCCTTCGGGTTGCCGCGGAATGCCACCGCAGTCGCAATCGCTGCAATGACAGCAACGACAGCCAGGATAATCAAAATGGCCAGGTAGGAACTGTCGAGGCCGGCGCGGGCGCCGTCGTTAAGCGCTGGCGTGTGAAGTGCATCGGTGAGTGAGATGCTGGCGTCGACAGGCGTGAACAAGGCGTAGAACATGGGTAGGAGGCTGCCTGTGATTGCGACGGTGATCAGTGTGCCAAATTCGTAGGACACGGATTCCATCGCCGCCGCCATACCGGCCTTTGACCTCGGGGCTGAGCCGATAATCGCGGTCGACGACACCGACATCACAGAACCTGCGCCCGCGCCGAGCAGTATCAATCCTGCGATCATGAGCGGGAAATTGCCCGAGGAAACACCGTAGTACATGCCTGCCAGGCCGATGGCGTTGAGGAGGAATCCGCCGGTGATGAGTGTGCGGAAACCCACTCGATGCAGCACCATGCCGCCGATGACACCAACTGGCAAGGACGCCAGTGCCGCGGTGGCAACTAGCAAGCCCGCGTCGAGTGGTGTGTATCCGACGGAAATCTGGAAGCGCTGCGTCGTCATCAATTCGGCGCCTGCCAGGACAAACATGGCAAGCGCGGCTGCCAGCACGCCACCGGAAAACATCCGCGAACGGAAGACGGAGAAGTCGATGAGGGGTTCAGTGAGACGTGCCTGACGACGCTGAAACAGTACCGCGCCCACTAGCCCGCAGGCGATAGCTGCGACGATGACGGTGGAGGAGCGATGACCAGCGAGTTCCTTAATGAGCGAAACCAGGCCCAGCATGGCCAGCATCGCGTAGAGGCTGGTGAGGAAATCCCAGCGCTTGGCTGGGTTGGGCTGATTCGGCGGAGCAAAAATCAGCGTGCCAATGATTGCGAAAATTACTACAGGGATGTTGATAAGGAAGATTGAGCCCCACCAGAAGTGCTCCAATAGGAAACCGCCAACGACGGGGCCAGCGGCGGCACCCAGTGTTGCCGTGGCAGACCAAATGCCAATAGCTGTGGCAAGTTCACGAGGGTGGCGGAAGGTCTCACGTAGCAGTGCGAGGGTCGCCTGCATCATGGTCGCGGCGCCCAGTCCTAGACAGCCGCGGGCGATGACCAGCGCCCAGGCGTGCGGCGCAAAGGCCGCGGCCAGGGAAGATAAGCCAAAAATCGTCAGGCCCACAAGAAACATCTTGCGGTGACCGATGCGGTCGCCCAGAGTGCCTGTGCCGAGGAGGAGTGCGGAGATTACCAGTGGGTAGGCGTTGATGATCCACAGGCCCTCCAGCTCGGTTGTGTGGAGCTGCTCGCGCAGAACTGGCAGGGCAGTGTAGAGCACCGAGTTATCTATGCCGATGAGTAGTAGGCCGGCGCTGATGATAGCGAGGAAGACCCACCTGTGGGTGACTGGAGTGGACGGATTAGCCCTCGTGGAAGCGGCGTGGTCGGTACTTGTCATTCCAGTAACTGTAACGAACGTTCGGTTTAGTTACAACTTCTGGAGAGTGCCGATGTAGGCCTAAAACTTCAAGAAAAGTAAGCCAATCCCGCCCAAGGAGCCGGTGAAAAAGTGTCTAAGTTGCAGGCGTTGTTGAGGTGCGAATTCACGACCGCCGTTCGATCCGTTACCGTGATGGTGTCCCCCTCACGGGGCGCGGTCACCGGGCCCGGTATGGCTTATCTGCGTGAACATTTCCATAATCCGGGGGTGTTGCCACCGGACACCGGGGACAACCGCTGACAGCTAATAGGGCCACGGACCAAACAGAGGTCTCGTCGTAACGTGGGTGCTTGCAACGGATGTCCAAGACACCGGCGACCAGCCGCAACAGAAGGACACCACCATGGAACCGTCCACAACACCCGACATCATCATCGGCCTCGACGTCGGCAAAACCGACCACCATGCCAGCGCGCTGACCACCACCGGCGAGAGAATCTACGACAAACCACTGCCCCAAGACGAAGCCGCACAGCGCGAAATCCTCGCGTCCATGCAGGCCCACGGCGGCGTTCTCATGGTCGTCGATCAACCCAACACCATCGGCGCCCTGCCCATCGCCGTGGCCCGCGACTGCGGTTGCACGGTCGGAGACCTCCCCGACCTAGCCATGCGAAAAGCAGCCGATCTCTACCCTGGACGATCAAAAACCGACCGCCGGGATGCATTCATCATCGCCGACACCGCCCGCACCATGCCACACACACTGCGGGCAGTCGACCGCGACGACGAGACACTATCAGCGCTGAAGATGCTCGCCGGATTCCACGACGACATCGCCAAAGACGCCACCCGAACGAAAAACCGCCTTCGTAGCATGCTCACACAGATTCACCCCGCACTCGAGCGCGTCTTTGCAGCCGAGATTCTCTCCCGCACGCTGGTGCTGGACTCGCTCATCCACTACGAAGGTCCGACAAAACTGGCCGCCGCAGGTCGACGCCGGGCCCTGAAGTGGATGCGCAACCGCGCCAAGAAGGCCCCTGCTGCCCTGGTTGACGCAATTTTCGCCGCCCTTGCCGAGCAAACTGTCACGGTACCCGGCACTGCGGCAGCAGAATTGGTCATTCCCCAGCTGGCGGCGAACATCAAAGCGCTTCAAGCACAGCGCGACACGATCGCCGGACAAGTCGAGGAGATGCTCGAATCGTTCCCTCTTGCCCAGGTCTTGATGTCGATGCCCGGCGTAGGCATCAAGACCGCCTCTAACATCGTGTTGTCCATCGGCGATTGCCAGGACTTCGCCGACGCCGCACACTTAGCCGCTTACGCCGACCACCCGGCAGTCGGGTACGTCGGTCCGCGGCGAGTTTCCCACCAGGGCCGGCAATAAACAGTTGAAAAACGCGATGTTTCAATCGGCGTGGATCGCGTCGAACTGCCATCCTGCATCGCGCGACTACTACCTGCGTAAACGGGGTGAAGGACAGAAGCACAATGCCGCGGTGATGTGGCTTGCCCGGAGCCGCTGCAACGTCATCTATGCCCTGTTGACTCGGCGTGAGTTCTTCCGAGAAATCCCTGCTAGAAACATCGCCACGGCTGCGTAGGCCGCTGCGCTGATCACCGCCGACCCGCATGATACGGCCCGGCGATCAGTCACGGCTACAACACCCCCATGCGATGTACGTGAAAGTCCCGCCTGACTATTGACAATCCACATAGGGACCCCGGCATGGCGCAGCGAATCAGCGCCGGGCGCGGGATCCGCCACTCCGAGCTCAATGCCTCCGGTTACCTCGACGGCAAGAAGTTGCGGGTCGTCCAGGCCTGGTTGCCGCCCGACGATCTCGGTGCCGCTCCCTCCCACGACGAGGTCGACCTCAACGATGCTCTCACCGACGGCACGCTGGTCCCGGTCGCGTCGGGCACACCGGGCCTCGCGCCGCTGACCATCGGCACCACCGGCGCGACGTTGCGCATCGGCCGGGTTCCCGCAGGCCGCACCATCGACGTGCCGTTGTCGCGGTTCACCCACTTCTTCGTCGCCTGCGGCTCGGCATCCTTCGGCGACGAGACGCTTTACGACGGCGACGTTGCCCGCATCACGGCCGACGGATCGAATTCAGCGGATTCGGACGAGGTCGACTCGCTGCCCATGACCGCCATCAACGATGCCGAGGTGCTGGCTTGGACCATGGACCGCAGCATCGACTGAGCCCACCAAACGACACCGGATGACGGTATAGACCAGACGCCGAAGGACAGGTACCTCGCCTTTTTCGGATCGACCGGGTCGTCGGACATCTACGTTGCAACGGCCCGGTTCGGCGTTTCGGGCCAACCCCTCGACAAATATGCCAGGTAAGGCTAAGTTAATTGCTAAAGCAGTATTTTACATGCGGGTTAACGGGCCGGCGCAGCCGCCGACACCGTCGGCCCGGCCACACGACGAGTGAGACGCACCATGAATGCACGCGACAGAGATTTCGAACAACTCCAGGGCCACTGGCTACTGGCCCGACTGGGCAAAAAGGTCCTTCGACCCGGTGGCCGGAAGATGACGGAGTGGATTCTCGACCGGGCTCGCCTCACCGACGCCCGCGTCGTCGAACTCGCACCGGGACTGGGGATTACGGCGACGGAAATCTTGAATCGCGCACCGGGGGATTACGTCGGCATCGACGAGGACCCCGACGCCGCCAAGACGACCGGCAAGGTCGTTGGCCACAGGGGCCGGGTCACCGAAGGCAAGGCCCAAGCGACGGGGCTCGGCGATGACTCGGCGGACGCCGTCGTGGGCGAGGCGATGCTCACCATGCAAGGCGACAAGGGCAAGGCGGCGATTCTCGACGAGGTTCGTCGGATTCTCGTTCCCGGCGGCCGCTACGCGATCCACGAACTGGCGTTGACCCCCGACGACCTGGATGCGGCGACGAAAGATGAGATTCGCATCGCGATGTCCAAGGCCATCCGGGTCAACGCCCGACCACTTACCGTCGCGGAGTGGCGAAACCTCCTCGAAGAACACGGATTCGAGGTCGAGCACGTCCGCATTGCGGAGATGGGCCTGCTCAAGCCCTCCCAGATGATCGAAGACGAAGGGATCTCCGGAGTTGCCCGCATCGCAGGCAACATGATCAAGCACCCCGCGGCGCGTAAGCGCGTTCTCGGCATGCGCAGCGTTTTCGTCGAGAACGACGACGCCCTCGCCTCGATAGGCATCGTGGCCCGTCTGCGCGACACCGCCGATTCCGCCGACGCCGCCGATGCGACGGGTGCCGTTTCCAACGCTTCCGAAAGCGGGCGCGAAGCATCGCCCGCCGTCCGACGCGGGCCCGAGATTGAGTTCCTCGACGACGACCAGCAAGCTGAATTGACCGCCGATCCGGAGGCTCTGAGCCTTCATGACGTCGTCGCCGCCGCTCCGCCCGCCAAGGACGGCGACGGCCCGGCGGTGAAACGTCTGCAGACGGCCGACGGGGTAAACATCATCGCCATGCGTTTCCGCTCCGGCCAGGCCTTGCCCGATCACCGCGCTGCACACCCGATTATGGTGCAATGCATCGAGGGCCAGGTGCGCTTCACCGTAGGCGACCGCACCGAGGTCCTCACGCCGGGGACCGTCGCACACCTGCCCACCATGGTCCCACACCGGGTCGACGCAGACGAGGACTCCGTGTTCCTGCTGTCGATGCTCACGTAGATCCGTACACGGGGTTGACCGCCGCACGGGCGGAGCGATTTCGCCGGCCCGGACCGGCCTCGCCGCCGCATCCGGCGAGGGCCCCTTCGGCCGTTCCCCCGAACCACGCGGCCTGCGGCGCGTGCTCATCACCGGCGCCGCTTCCGGCTTCGGCCTCGAACTGGCCAAGCGCTTCGTCGCACGCGGCGATTCGGTCATCGCGACCGATCTGCATGACTCGGCGAACGAGGACGTCGTCAAGCTCGGCGATGCGTGCACCTACCGCGAGCTGGACGTCACCTCCGACGCGGACCGGGAGGCGGCGGCCGCGGCGATAGGCGCGGTGGACGTGCTCGTGCTCAACGCGGGCATCGCGGTCGGCGGGGCGATCGAGAACGTCACCATGGACACGTGGCACCGCGCGCTCGACATCAACCTGCTCGGGGCGGTCTGCGGCTGCCGTGCGTTCGTGCCACTGTTGGAGCCGGGCGCGAAGATCGTGATGACGTCGTCGATTGCCAGCCTGATCCCCCGTGGCGCCCGAGCGGGTAAAGATCAGCTTTTGCGCGCTGACTTTATGCTCGGAGGCTTACGGTCGGAGCTTTACGATCGGACGTTGTGACCAATCACCGCCGGGATAGTAATTGGCGCATCCCCGAAAAGCTCCTTCTGGTATTCGTTCTGCTCGAAAGCGCCGGCATCGTTATCCCTGATGGTGGCTACATTTGTCAGTTTGCGTGCCGACGGTGCGGAGCCCTTTTGGAGCAGTCCGCCACGATTGCCCGCTGTGGTGGCCGCGAAAGCCCCTGCGCCACGGTTTCCAGCAGCGGCGCCCGTGGTTCCGCCAGCAGTACCCGTAGCTCCGGTAGCAGTACTGTTGCGCGCGCTGATTAGGGAATTCATCAATCCACTTCCGCGCTGTGCAGGGCTATTCGAGGCGTTTGGCAAGGCAGAACCAGCAACCCCGGGCCCCAAGCCGGTTCCCATCCCGCGCCCCGCTGTTGGCGCTGGCATACGACCGGGACTCGAAGTCGGAAGTCCCGAGGCCGGTGGACGGGGGCTTGCGTTTCCAGAAGACGGCAGTGCCGGGATATTGCCCGCTGGTGTGAGCCCCGCAGTGCGACCTGCGCCGAGGGAGCCAGCCGGCCGGTTGCCGTGAACTCCGTAAGGCGAGACTCCTTGCGGTGATGTGCGTTGAAGTGGGGCGCTCGCTCCCGAAGGGGTGACCATGGCTGGATTCGCCGTGCTCGGTTGAGCCATGGTTGATGTGCTGGTCGGGGATGTTGGCGAGATTGTGGAGCTCGTTGGGCTGCTAGGTGATGCTGGGTGCACAGGGGTAGCAGACGGATTTGTGGGGTTCGACAAAGTCGAAGTGCTCGGTTGCACGTGCGAAGGAGCGGAAGGGCTCGCGGTTGTGGATTGTGGTGTTGGAGAATCCGGAACAGTTGAGGTGGCACCAACTGGTGTGCTGGCGGCCTGCATGCTTCCAGTCATCCCCGCAGGCGAAAGGCTGAACTGGCTAGTTCCAGAACGCCCGGCGACTGTGGCTCCAACGGACACCTCGGCAGTCACACCACTTCCCGCATCGGCAGAAACCAGGTTAGGAATTCGGGGAATAGCTGTCTGTAGCTGTGCGGTATACGGACCAGAGAGAAAGGCTGCTACCTCGGCCTGTTCAAAAGCCTTTTGCGCGCCAGGGTTTTGGAGTGCCTTGGATTCGGCTTCGATCGCTGATAGTGCATTGACGGCCATCGCCTTCACAGATGGCAATACGGCAAGGTGCCCGGCCATGACCTCAGATGCGGTGGCGATGCTGGTAGCGCGTGCGGCCAGACCTTTCATTGTCGTATCCGCAGCAGAGAAAACAGCACCGCTGTTGCTCGACACCAAGCCGGATGAGATGAAGGTTAGATTGCTGGCCAACGTGGTCATAGTTTCAGCGAAGTTGTTCCAGTAGGCGATCGCCTCGGCTACGGCACCATCGTTTGTCGAGGAAAACATGGATAGTAGGGACTTCGCATCGAGACCAAGTTCCGCAGAAAGAGTGACTGGCGCGAAAGTGAGACTTCCAGCTTCAAACATCGGCCGACGCTGAAATACACCACTTGTGCGCGCTACTTCAGCAAGGGAAGCGCCGTCACCATTGAACGGGTTAATGCTTCGAAGAATCCGGTTCATAGTGGATTCGTGTTCAGTAATCACGCGACGGAAGTCAGCGAGATTCGTTTGCGCCCAGGTGAGTTGTTTGCCCAGAGACAAGCCGACGGCTGCAGAGCTTCCTGAACTGCCGGAAATTGCCAGACTGTGCTCTGTCGCCACCAGCTGGAGTGACGGAACCTGTGAGTAGCCGGCCAGGTTTGGCTGCATCGTCATAGACGAGCCGGGAAGCATGATTGCTCCAGTTAGTCCGCTAATTGCGTGATCAATCGTCGAAATATTTGCAGAAATCAAGACATTTCCCCCAGGTAATTGGTCATGAGTTCATTGGCAGGATTGCAGAGGGTTTCATCGAAATCAGTGGATTCTTCCTCTGAGATGTGCGTTATAAAACCCAGTGCGCCTTTCGGGGTCTCTACGGATGCAATGCAGTACGAGAGACCAATCGGGTTGGTTTGTTTGAAAGTCACCCAATGGAGGCCTTCTGAGTGGTGCGTGGTGGGGTGAGCGTCATAGTTCTCGAGCCGGGAATGGGCCACCGATGTGTGCCAGAGCCCGAGTGGCAAAATATGACTGGTTTGAAGCCCGCAACCTATTTGTTTGACACCTTTAATTCGCTCTGAAACCTCAGACTGCTCCTGGAACCCCAGCCTGTCTAAACGCCCCATAATCGCAGGGTCGTCACACGGATTGGTCAGGACGAATTCGGGTGCGTCGTAGTTGTAGTGCCCATCGGGACCAAGTGGAGCATCACCGGGCTCCGGCGGATTGTTGGGTGGAAGCACACCCGCAGGTAACGTCACGCCCGAGTCAGTAGTCATGGTTGTCGCATTGTCGCCGACAGGTTGAACGTCCTCGCCGGATGCCTCGGTCGATGCGCAACTAGTCCCCGTTATTCCCCATAGAAGTGCTGACAGTAGGGCGGCAGTAGTCGCCTTTTTCAATTTTCCCTCCCCAAAGAATTTGTGTGAGAAAGATATAACACCGCGGTCGTAATTGCGCTTGCTGAGAAGCCGAAAAAATAGACCGGCTGTGGATAACTTTTAGGGGTGTGGACAACGCGGTTGCCGTGCAAAACGACGCCTCTGCGTAGCCACCACCTGCACCTTTGGGGTGCGTTCTCCGGGGCGTCGTTAAGCGTTGGTGGACAGCGCGGGTGTAATGACCGAAGTAATCCGAACGATTGGTTAGACTATGAGGCGCATTACAAAACCACGGGAGTGCCAACCGAAATTCCGGCACTGAGAGGACGCTAGGGATCGAGCGTCGACCGGACGAACCTGAATCTGGGTAATACCAGCGTAGGAAAGGGATGTGTTGCTTCATGGCCGCACGTGTATCTGTATCCGCTCCGCCGAAAGAGGGCGAGGTTACAACTGGCCCGATTTACCGCAGCAACAAGCATTACGACGAGGTTGCGTTCAGCAACGATTTCGGTGAGGCGAACCTGCGCATTCCAGTCCGTCGAATCAACCTGACGGACGGTACTCACTTCGATGCGTACGACACCTCGGGTATTTACACCGAGGAAAACCCGGAACTGAACCTGAAGGAGGGGTTGGCTAAGACTCGTGACTCTTGGCCGAAGGCTCCGGCAGTGCCGGCGGTTGCAGGCTCTGAGGAGGCCCCGAAGGTCAAGACGCAGCTGGCATGGGCCCGAGCGGGAATTGTCACCCCGGAGATGGCATTCATTGCCGCTCGTGAAAATGTGGATCCGGAAGTTGTTCGCGAAGAGGTTGCTGCGGGGCGTGCCGTGATTCCGGCCAACCACAAGCACCCGGAGACCGAGCCGATGATTATTGGCAAGCGCTTTGCCACCAAAATCAACGCCAACATTGGTAACTCGGCTGTGACTTCGTCCATCTCCGAAGAGGTGGAGAAGATGGTGTGGGCGACCCGTTGGGGCGCGGACACCATCATGGATCTGTCCACCGGTAAGGACATTCACGAAACCCGCGAGTGGATTCTGCGTAACTCCCCGGTGCCGGTTGGTACGGTGCCGATTTACCAGGCGCTGGAGAAGGTTAAGGGTGACCCGGCCAAGCTGACCTGGGAAATCTACCGCGAAACCATCATTGAGCAGTGCGAACAGGGCGTGGACTACATGACCGTTCACGCGGGTGTGCTGCTGCGCTACGTGCCACTGGCCGCCAACCGCGTTACCGGCATTGTCTCCCGCGGTGGTTCGATTATGGCCGCATGGTGCCTCGCGCATCACCAGGAGAGCTTCCTCTACACGCGCTTCGCTGAGCTGTGCGACATTCTGGCACAGTACGATGTCACGTTCTCCCTCGGTGACGGCCTACGTCCGGGCTCCATTGCCGACGCTAACGATGAGGCCCAGCTGGCTGAGCTGCGGACCCTCGGCGAGCTGACCAGGATCGCCAAGTCCCGCGGCTGCCAGGTCATGATTGAAGGCCCAGGCCACGTTCCGATGCACAAGATCGCTGACAACGTGAAGTGGGAAGAGGAGTGGTGTGAGGAAGCTCCGTTCTACACCCTCGGCCCGCTGGCAACCGACATCGCGCCGGGCTATGACCACATCACGTCGGCTATCGGCGCGGCAATCATTGCGCAGGCTGGTACCGCCATGCTCTGCTACGTCACGCCGAAGGAGCACCTGGGTCTGCCGAACCGCGACGACGTCAAGGTCGGCGTGATTACTTACAAGATTTCCGCGCATGCCGCTGACCTGGCAAAGGGGCTGCCGCGCGCTCAGGAGCGTGACGACGCGCTGTCGAAGGCCCGCTTCGAGTTCCGTTGGCATGACCAGTTTGCACTGGCTCTGGATCCGGACACTGCGCTGGATTACCACGATGAGACCCTGCCCGCAGAGCCGGCAAAGACCGCGCATTTCTGTTCCATGTGTGGTCCGAAGTTCTGCTCCATGCGTATTTCCAAGGATGTGCAGGACTACGCGAAGGAACACGGCCTGGACTCCGTTGAAGCTATCGAGGCCGGCATGGCTGAGAAGTCCCAGGAGTTCACTGATCAGGGTGGTCGCGTCTACCTGCCGATTACCGCGGAGTAATTGGTTGCGTCAAAGCTGCTGAAGCAAGCCGCGGTCGAGCTCTATTGGGCTTGGCCGCGGTTTTCTTTTGCTCTCAACCATTTCTTCCAATCCCAGCGTTGAGACTCAAACGGGGGTGGATAAGGCGCGCCTTAATAAATGCGTTAGGTGAGCCTAATATGCAGGTGTACATTGCTTGTATGCACAGTCTGAAGTTCTTGACTTTCGATCATTCCCACCGCCATCTTGCGGGGGCTCACGAAACTCGCCTTTCGTCCGGCTCCGAATCATCGCCCGTTGGAGAAGGCAAGCGTCGACCGGTGAGGCAGAGTGCGCGCAGAGGTGTTACTGCGGTTTCGCTGTCCGGCGCCATGGTCCTTTCAGCGTTTGTGTCCCCAGCAATGGCTGAAACTGCGAAGCCAATCGTGCCAGACAACTTTCCCAATGTGATTAATCCAGCGGAGAACTTCCAGCCGCAGGATCCGCAGTATGTCGAATCCCCGGAAGTTTCTGTCACTTTTGAGGACGGCACACCAGCTGAAGGCGCCACAGTTCATCGCGGCGATGTTCTCATTGTTCGCGGCAGTGGTTTTAATCCGTCGGCCAACCGTGGTGGTTACCCGCTTCCAATTCCTCCGGGTGTGCCCAATGGCGTTTACGTTCTCTACAGTGCGTTCCCAGACTCCTGGAAGCCAAGTGAAGGTGCTCCGTCCTCGTCGCGGAAACATCCGCACGACAACATTGCCTGGGTCACGCCGGCTGGAACTCTCGAGGCGATACCGAACCAGGGCGTCGACATGCGACGTTCTATCGCTCGTCAGGCTACCCCGATGACAGATGACGGCAGCTTTGAGGCTCGCATTGTTGTTGACCCGCCAGAGACCCCAGCTGGTGAAAACTGGGGCATTTATGTTTACCCGGCAGCCGGCTCCATTAATGAGGCCGAGGAAATCTACATCCCGTTGAATTATTCGGATGCTCCGGGCAAGAATGCCCCGGCTCCCTCCAGCGAGGATTTAGTAATTTCTGTATCTGCGCTGGAGAAGGTATTCGGCGCACTGGGTGGTGGCGTCACTGCCAAGAACGGTGCCCTAGAGCCTGAGGCCGGTGTCGTCTCATTCACCCGCGACAATGACAACAGTGATGTCGAAGGGGAGAGCTACCGCGGAGAAGTTCACATCACCGCGAAGTTCAGTCTGGTTCATGTGGTCGTTCGTAATCCGCGCATTGAGGAAGGCCCGACCGGAAAGATTATTACGGCAGAGGTCTCGCAGGGCTACGATGTCGGCCCGGATGAGATGGAGCGCATGCCCATAGCCGCCGTGGTCGACAGCGATGGAGATCAGCTGATTACGACCATCGGCACTATTTCACAGATTCGATAGTCCTCCGGCCATCACGGCCGCCAACTGTCGTCCTCCTGGCACTTTGTTCAAAGTAAGCCGTCATACCTTGTGGGTTCTTGCGGGGTGTAACCACTGCCGTATTGGAATCACTACATTAGATAGAGGCGCTTACCAGCGATGAGGAGGAACGTGGGACGGCATAGTCAGGCAGAAGGACCTGTGTCACAGGATGGCGCATCGTCACAGGCTGCGGAGTCGCAACGTGCTGCTGCGAAGTCTCGGTCACAGGTCTCGCGAAAAATGCGGGCTCGCAAACCCAGTCAGACCCCCGCGCTGGCGCAATCGCCTGTGATGAGCTGGCCTCTTATTCTGGTCTCGCTGCTCGGTGGTCTTGCCTCGCTGTTGGCCTGGAATGGTCGTACTCAGCCGGACGATTGGGCTTCGCTCTGGGTAGGCGGGCTACTTATGGACAGGGGACTTGAGTCCCATCTTTATGACGCCGATCCAATCGATTTCACTGCCATGAGTGGAGAGGTCTGGCCACGCCTGGCGCAGGAAGTGTCTGCGCCATTTACGCATCCCTTTGTGCAAAACCCTTTGTTCGCAAAGGCTCTGGGAGTGATATCCCACGTCATGAGCTTTGAAACCTCGGTTGCTTGGTTGCTGTTTCTCTCCGGAATGGCCGTCGTGGTCCTCGTCGTAGCTTCCTACCACCTGTGGTTTCGGTCCACCATGCCCTGGGGTATCGCAGCGCTGGTTACCGCATGCGTATTCGCTCTGCCGACCACTATTAATTCGTTCTGGATCGGTCAGACGACACCGCTGATCGTCGCGGGTGTCGCCTATGGTCTTGCTGCCTCGCACACTCGTCCTTGGCTCGCGGGCATCGTGCTCGGCATCGTCGCATCCATTAAATTGACTCCGTATGCGCTCATCGCTGTGATGCTCTTTTTCGCTTATCGACGGCGCGCAGCCCTCTGGTCGCTGGCCACCACGGCGGTACTGGCGGTCTGGATGTTTATCCGCGTTGATATGGCGGTGATTTCGGATTGGATTGATCGAATCGGCGACATTGGTTCATCGGTCTTGGTCGGCGGTGCGAATCAGTCGTTGGCGTCGACTTTAGCCACAGACCTGGGAAAACCTGATTTATTAGTAACAGTGGTTCGTGATTATCCGAGTCATGTGAAAACGATTCCACTGTGTATTGCGCTTGGCGTGGTGTTGATGGTCACGGCAGTTGCGTGGTTGAACTCGGTCTACCGGTTTGAATTCCTAATCACGGGCGCGTGGCTTATTGCAGCCACATTCTCATCGATTCTTTGGACCCATTACATGTTGATGCTGGTCACGTCTGTGTTCGGTTTGGTCGCCATGGCGCGGACCCGATTGACCAGACAGTGGCCGTATATCGGTATTGCGTTGCTAGTGGTCCTGCTGACGTTTCCTGTGACAAACCCGATTGCTGCTACGCCATATACCGGCGGATTTATGTATTCGGGGATTACCGCGATGCTCTTGACGCTGGCATTGATGCTAGTTATTGGTGGCTGCCACGCGTTTGCGGTACATCGGTATGGCGATGGTGATACAGGCGAGGTTGGACCTGGTTTTGGCAGTGAATTAGCTGCTGTGGAGACGTTGAAATCTCCTCAGCCAGAGCCAATGGTCTTATTCGACTTGAGGAAGCGCTAGATTTAGCGGCTCAGCATAGAGACGATGTCACGGGGAGACATGTCGCTGTAGATCTCGTTCCGGGTGCTCTTAACCTGGTGGCCGAAGTGGACTGCGTTAGCGTCACTGCTGGTGTCGCGGGCAAGAGCCTCGCGCAGCGGCTGAGAGAAGAAGGCGCGCTTGGTAGTGAAAGAACGGGGGAACAGGTTTTCAAGGCTCACGGTATAAACCCTTTCTGTGGTCGGAATCCGGTCGGGACTCCGGTTTGAGAGTTTCTGTATTCAAATGGTTTTCTTTGATGCGGTTGCCACTATATGTCTGAATATGCCCGATATCGAGTTAAAACGGGCAAAAGTGACTAAGCGGATACCGTTCCCAACATGAAAGCTGCATCACACTGTGGACCGGCTTAATACTCGGTCGCGGTCAGTTGTGGGCTCCAATACAGTTGTGCCCTCCAATACAATGAAATGCGGAATCAAATTTGAAGTAGGAGTTTGGCTATGGCTATTTCTTCGGCACTCACCCCTGAGTCTCCGGATTCGGCGGATACCTCGGACGCGGCATCGCGCAGCGTTCCGGCGGCAGCGCTCAGTCACGTTGAGGATCTAATTGATTTTGTGGCTGCGTCGCCAAGCTCATTTCATGCGGCACAACAGGTCGTTGACCGTCTGAGTGCAGCCGGTGCCACGGTCGTCGACGAGCACGAACAGTGGCCAAGCGAACCCGGTGCCTACGTCCTGCGTCGCGATGGCGCTGCCGTTGCTTGGATCGTCCCGGAGGCACCGGCTGCCGATTTGACCGGTTTCCGTATTGTGGGTTCCCACACGGATTCGCCCGGTTTTCGTGTGAAGCCCAACGCGCGCACCTCCGCCGCAGGCTATGCACAGGTCGCCGTCGAAGTCTATGGCGGCGCGCTGTTGGGGAGCTGGACCGACCGCGAAATTGAGTTCGCCGGTCGTGTAATTGATAAAAATGGCAATGAGCACCTTGCTCGCACCGGCCCGGTCGCGCGTATTCCGCAGTTGGCTATCCACCTCAATCGTGCGGTTAACGAAGAGGGGTTGAAGCTCCACAAGCAGAATCACACTGCACCGATTATCGGAATGGATACCTTCGGCACCGATGTGCACCAGGTCATCGCCGATGCTGCGGGACTGTCTATCGACGACATCGTCGCCTGGGACCTCATTTCCTTCGACACTCAGCAGCCGCGCACCTTCGGTGCTCACGATGAGTTCCTGGCTTCAGGTCGACTCGACAACCTGCTCAGTGTTCACTCATCCCTGGTCGCCTTCGAGGCCTTGCTCCGCCAAGACTGGAGCACGTCAACCACTATCCCCGTCATGGTGGCTTTTGACCACGAGGAAGTCGGGTCCGCCTCCACCACGGGCGCTGCAGGGCCACTGCTTGCCGACGTTCTGTCCCGCATCGCAGCGGCCACAGGCGCTGACCTGGAACGCACCCAGCAGCTTTACCGCGGTTCCATCTGTCTCTCTGCCGACGGCGCACACGGTGTGCACCCGAACTATGCAGGTGAACACGAGCCGGGGCACCAGCCGGAACTCAATGCTGGCCCAGTGCTGAAGATCAATGCCAACCAGCGCTATGCCACCACGGCGGCTGGTCAGGCCGAGGTTGTCCGAATTGCAGCGGAAACCTCTAAGCGCATTGGCCAGGAAGTGCCGGTGCAGTATTTTGTCTCTGCGAACCACAAGCCATGCGGCTCCACTATCGGCCCGATCACTGCAACGCGACTGGGTATCGACACCATCGATATCGGAGCTGCGATGGTCTCCATGCACTCGGCGCGTGAGATGTGCGGCACGATTGATCCATGGTGGTTGGCCGAACTCACCGTGGATTTTTGGGGTGCCGGAAACTAGCAGCACGCTGGCAGCGCTTAAGTCACCTCTAGCAGGGGAGATGTCGGGGCGCTGTGGCCGTCGTGAAGCGAAAATGGGTGAGGGAATTTCCGTAGTTGCTCGTCGTGGAGTCCATTTTCTGTCATGCTATGAACCATGACTGATGCTAACGACACCCTGCCGTCGCACCGCCTTGAAGTACCTATCGAAGAGGCGGTGGCATGGCGTCGCCAACTGCACCAGAATCCGGAGCTGAGCTTCCGGGAGTACAGGACCTCGGACATGATTGAGGATTTGCTCAATCAGTGGGACATCCCGACGTACCGGTTGACCCCGACGTCCGTAATTGGCGTCATCGAGGGAACAGCGGGCGACCCCAGCACTGGCCGTGTGATTGGCTACCGCGCGGATATTGACGCCCTGCCGATTCAGGAGGAAACGGGACTGCCGTACGCCTCGCGCACGCCAGGTGTGATGCACGCCTGTGGGCATGATGTTCACACGGCGATGCTGCTGGGCACGGCGAAGGTGCTCTCTGGAATGCGCGATCAACTGCACGGCAAGGTGCTGTGCATCTTCCAGCACGCCGAAGAAATGCTGCCGGGCGGTGCTCGTGAGCTGGTCGACAAGGGCGCCGCCGATGACTTAGATGAGGTCTATGCCTTCCACGTCGCGCCGCATCCGGTGGGGCATGTGGGGATTTGCGCTGGGCGAGTGACAACTATGTCGGGCATCGTCTCCATCGCGATTCGTGGCCGTGGCGGACACTCCTCGAACCCGCAGCTGTCGATTGACCCGGTGCTCATCGCCAGCGAGGCGACTCTCATGCTGAACACGATTGTCTCCCGCGATGTGGATCCGAAGCACATGAACATTGTCAATGTCGGCTCACTGCATTCAGGTGAGGCCGGCAACGTGATTCCGGATACGGCCAACCTGGAAGTGTCCATCCGCTCGGTGGATGAGGCCGACTGGGAGATTGTCTGCCAGCGTATCGAGGCCGTCGTCAACGGCGTCTGCCAGGCTCACGGTGCACAGGCGACTTTCGACTGGCAGATTCCGTACCCGATGGTGGTCAACGCCGACATTGCGGTCAATCGTGCGTGGCATGCGGCGACGAAGGCGGTTGGCAAGTCCAAGGTGTTCGCTGCCGATCCGTGGGCTCCTTCGGATGATTTCTCGTATTTTTCCCGTGAAGCGCCGGGTTGTTACATGTTCCTCGGCACCGGTGGCCCGGAAGCGGGTAATCCCTTCTTTCTTCACAACTCCAAGTTTAAAATTGTGGAGAGAGCCATGGTCAGCGGCATGCGCACGGAAATTCAAATCGCGCTGGATGCACTGAACCCGTCGAAGAGCCAACCGCCGGAGCGCCCTGTCGCATCTCCGACCATGCCCGCAGCAGGTTCCGTGCCTCCACGGCCGCGGAATGCAGGCCTTGGCACGCCGAAGTCGCATGCGGGCCAGGCGCGGGCGTCGTCAAGCGAATCGGCGGGGGAGACCTCACCGACCCCTGAGGCTGCGACGGCACCAGATAATTCCAATCAGCCTCAGGCACCTAGAGAGGATGCATAGGACAATGTCCACTACCCCCAACGCCCCTGATAAGACGCTCGCTGGCGCCGCACCTGAGTGGACGAAGTGGGCGATTGGATGGCACGTCTATCCACTGGGGTTTGTGGGAGCGCCCATCCGTGAGAAGGATCGAGGCGCCGCGCCGGTCAATCGAATTCGCAAACTGATTGACTGGCTTCCGTACGTCCAGGAGCTCGGGCTCAACGTCCTGCAGCTGGCGCCAGTATTCGAGTCGACTAGCCACGGCTACGATACCGAGGACTACTACCGCATCGACTCGCGCCTGGGCACCGAAGAGGACATGAAGGCCGTCATCGAAGCTGCCCATGAGCGCGGCATCAAAGTGCTTTTCGACGGTGTCTTCAACCACATCGGGGCAGAGGCGCCCGCGCTGAAGACCGCGAAGGAAAACCCTGACTCTGAAGAAGCGCAGCTCTTTGCGTTTACGCACTCAGATGGCGACATGACCGCGCCGG
This sequence comes from Corynebacterium sp. MSK019, assembly GCF_030232425.1. NCBI lineage: Bacteria > Bacillati > Actinomycetota > Actinomycetes > Mycobacteriales > Corynebacteriaceae > Corynebacterium > Corynebacterium sp. MSK019. Next base: position 157,911 of record NZ_JASPJT010000006.1, read on the forward strand.
TGTTTGAGGGACATGAGAGTTTGGTCGAATTCGATCACACCAGTGACGCGACTGTTGATTTTGTCGTGAACGTCATGAATTACTGGCTGGCGCGGGGGATTGATGGCTGGCGCCTGGATGCGGCCTACGCAGTGGATCCACAGTTCTGGCACAAGGTTTTGCCGCGAGTGCGTGCTGAGCACCCGCATGCTTTTATCTACGGGGAGGTCATCCACGGCGACTATGCGGAGATTGTGTCGGTGTCCGGCATGGACTCGGTGACGGAATACGAGCTGTGGAAAGCGACCTGGTCGGCGCTGAAGGAGGAAAACTTCTTCGAGTTGGACTGGACTCTGAAGCGCCATAACACCTTCGCGGAGTCTTTTGTGCCGGTGACGTTTGTGGGAAACCACGATGTTTCACGCATTGCGACACAGGTAGGGGCCGACAAGGCCGTGCTGGCGGCAGCGGTGCTGTTTACCGTGGCCGGTGTGCCACTGGTCTACTACGGTGACGAACAGGGCTATACCGGTCTCAAAGAGGAACGCATCGGCGGTGACGACCAGGTCCGTCCAGTGTTCCCGGATAGCCCGGAGGAACTCTCTACGCTCGGCGAGGCTCTCTACCGCTCCTATCAGCAGCTCGTTGCGTTGCGCCGCCGCTTCCCATGGCTGCACTCCGCTCGCGTGGAGACTGATGAATTGCGCAATGGTTTCCTTCGCTACCGCGTGATCGCGACCGATGCGGCGCTCGTGGACGATGCTGCCGGGGCCTCGGGTGAGGCTGGAGCTTCCGGCGAGATGCCCTCGCTCATTGTCGAGCTGAACCTGGAAAATGGCGCAACGAGTGCGGTAATCCGTGATGGTGACCACGTGGAATTTGAGTTTTCCTAAGCTCTCATCGTGGCTCTAGGCTGCCCCCAGAGAACCAAAACCGCCCGGACACCATGGCCGGGCGGTAATTCTTTCGTGCCCCATCGATGAGTGGGCACAAGGAGTAGCGACTGCGTTTCTGTTTGCTAACTACCCCGGTTTTCGCAGTTTCAATTAGTGAATCTGCAGTTACATCTCTGCGGTCTCAGCAGGAGTCATCTCGTCGGAGGGTGCCGGGGTGGTGGCCTTCTGCTCGAAGGTCTCCGACGGGTTGGCCTGGTCGCCGACCTTGACGTCCGAGTCAACCTCGTTCGGGGGAGAGCAAGCGACCAGGGCTGCTGCGGCAATGGCGGATGCGGCGATAGCGCCGGCGATGCGGTTACGCATGGATGTGGCTCCTCTGTCGGAAAAACAATAGCTACAAGGGCTAATGAACTTTTCTCACATTATCTTAAAGCAATATCTTAGAGGATTCTTAACGGCTTGCGGGAACCAAGGGGCCAATCGCCCCCGCGCCGATGCATAGCGTTGCCCCCGGAGTCGCTTTCTCCACATCGACACGGAGAGTATTTCCGCCACCGTTGAGGTACGCATAGCGCGGCCGCAGATCGTTGTTCATCTTCACGACCGTGGAACCAGCGCGGGTTTGCTCTTCAGTCTCGAAAGGATTGGGTAGCGACAGGCGCACATCCATGTCCTCAGAGGCGGTGGCCGGGAACTCGAGCACCCAGTCGCCGAGCTTGATGATGTTCTCAAGCTTGATGTCCTCCGACGCAGTGCCGTCCTCACCAACTGTGATGCGATGGCCACACTGCTCGACAGGGCCATCGGTGACCCGGGTGATCTCGGAGACCTTGGCGTCGATAAGCGAACCGTCGGTATTGAACATGCGCGGGTGACCGGTGACGCGCTCAAACGGAGGGCGATCGGAGACTGCATCAAAGACCCGCGAGTACATGTTCATCGGAGCGGCGACGGGCACGAGAATCTCGAAGGGGACGGGCTGGTCAATGAGGTTGTAGTCGATTGCCTTGTCGGGGCCAGCGGCGTCGGCCTCCTCGCGCAGCGCGGACAGCGACGCCTTGGTGTTGCCAATCCACTCCATTGCGATGTCATCAGACCAGGCATTGCGGTAAGTAACCACGGAAATCGAGGAGGTGACAGCCAGTGCGACACCCAGCGACCAAATCAGAATGTGCGTACGAGTCGGTAGCAGAGCCGGCGCCTCGTCCTTTGGCGGGAGTCCCGCCAGGGAGACCGCGACACAGATAGCGATCACGAGCGCGACATCAGAGTAGTAGTGCAGAGTGTGCGCCAGCACGCCAGAGGTGTTCTCTCCCGAGCGGAACAGGGTGATGGCGAACAAGGTGGTGAACATGTACGCCACCGATAGCGTCCACGGAGCCCAGCCACGGTAGTCGCGGCCAATGAGGGTGGCAGACAGAATCAACAGAATAATGCCGCCGAGAGTAATCAGCTGAGACGAAGCGGAGGCAAACGGCTGTCCCGGAGCCCAACGTTCCCAGCTTGTTGGCCCGCCGATGATGCCGGCAAAAATCTGGCCGAGGCCGTTGAAGAACAGTTCGGGCTGTAGCTTGTCAGAAATGAAGCCGGTAGTTTCGGCGGGGCCGAAGTAGTACCACAGTGCCCAGGCGCCGGTCAGCAGCATCGATGGGATCCAGATGACTAGGCCGCGACGGAGAACCTGCAGGATATTGCTGCGCTCCATGTAAGCCAAAGTGATGACAACCAGCATCGAAATCGGCGCGATAGCCAGGGACTTCTCAAAGAATCCCAGCGCCACTGCCAGCAGTACAAACAGACCAGCGGCTTCCCACGGGCGGGGGCCGAAAGAACGACGCATAGTGGTGCGAATAGCGACAATCATGAAAACCACGAATGCCAGGTGGAACGGCTGGGAATTGGCCGCAGCCGACCACCAGGTGTCTCCCGGAAGCATCAGCGGAGTCCAGGCGACGACCGTGATGAGGAAGAGCGACACCAGCGTGCGGCCAGTGAGAAGCTCAAAGAGCTTAGTGGTGGCGTATGTCAGCGCTACCGACATCACGGCCATGGTGATAGCCGGCAGCCACCAGTTCCACGGCGCAATGAGGTGATAGAGGCCTTGCACCAGGAAGGCCAGTGGTGCAAGGTGCCCGTCGTGGTCCTGAAGCAGGTAGTCCTTGCTCAGCAGCGGGGTGTCGTAAAGGTGGCCAACGATGATGAAGTCATCCCAGTAAAAACCATGGCTAGTCAGAACCAGAATGCGAGCGACAAGCTGTATCGCAATAACAACTCCGATGAGTGGCCACCACTGCTTCGCAGACAGGTCAAGTCTCTCGCCCCACGTCAATGTGGGCATGTAGTATGGGCGAGAACTTTCCTGCTCAGCGGTGTTGTCAGCACCACGGAACTCGACAGTTTTCACTGCGGAATCCGCGGCTGTCCCCTCATCGCCGACTGTCGGCGGATGAGGGGTTTGGGCAGTTGGGGTATCTCCAGTAGATGACCGCTCGGCTTTAGTCATGGTTCCTTATGTTATCTAGGCCATCTGCTGGGCGCGGTAGGGTAGGCAAAAGTTAGTGCTTAGGGCGTGTCGGCACAGGCCCCATATGCCGCTAATGAATACATCAAAATCTTTTGAGCAATATCGCTCGAGTTAAAGAAAAATGGGAGCAAGTGAGATGACGCAATCGGCGAGTGCAACACGCGCTAACTTCTCGTGGCGCAATATTGACATCATCATTGCAGCTGTTATCGGCGTGGCCGTTGGCCTGATCTTTGTTATCTGGAACATCATCGGCGGTGCGGGCTATGAAGCAGTCAACGCGCTTACTCCTGGCCTTGGCGGTTTGGTCGCGGGTATGTGGTTCCTCGGTGGGCCGCTCGGCGCGTACATCATTCGCAAGCCGGGTGCCGCTATCTTCGTCGAGGTAATCGCAGCGACAGTTTCAGCACTAATCGGTAACCAGTGGGGTATCTCCACCCTGTACTCAGGTTTGGCGCAGGGGCTCGGCGCGGAGCTGGTGTTCCTTGTTCTGGCGTACAAGAGCTACAACCTGGCCACCGTGGTTATCTCCGGTCTCATGGCAGGTGTCGGCGCGTGGACCTTTGAACTTTTCACCGGCAACCTGGCCAAGACTTTCGAATTCAACGTCATCTACCTGATCTCCACGGCGCTGTCTGGTGCCGTCCTCGCCGGTCTGCTGGCTTACTTCCTGGCTAAGGCACTGGCGGCAACTGGAGCGCTGGATCGGTTTGCCATCGGGCGAGAGCGGCACGGCGACGTCTAGGAAAAATCGATGACAGATGAGGAGTTGACGCGGGGGCCGTCGTCAAGCGGAAATGTCCCTGCGGTGAGCGCGCGGGGGTTCGGATATCGGCACGCGGGGCGCAAAGCTGCGGTACTGAATGACATCACGCTGGACGTCGAGCGTGGTGAAAAGGTGCTGTTGCTCGGCGCGTCGGGGGTGGGGAAGTCGACGCTGCTTGCCGCTATTGCTGGCGTGCTTGGCGACGACTCCGATGGCGAAGCCACCGGAGAGCTCCTGATTGAAGGTTGTACTCCCGCTTCCGCAAGGGGCGCGGTGGGCTTAGTGCTGCAAGACCCTGACTCGCAGACGATTAGTGCCCGCGTTGGCGACGATGTTGCCTTTGGTGCGGAAAACCTTGGCGTTGCCCCGGCTGAGATCGGCAACCGAGTACGCGCCAGCCTGGATGTGGTGGGACTGGATTTGCCGCTGGACCATCCCACGCACCGGCTTTCCGGGGGACAGAAACAGCGCCTCGCATTGGCGGGTGTGCTGGCGATGGGCGCACGGGTCATTTGCTTGGACGAGCCGACGGCCAACATCGATCCGGCCGGTGTGCCGGTACTACGCGATGCGGCGATTACCGCGGCGGAGAGAACCGGTGCGGCGCTGATCGTGGTCGAGCATCGGGTGGATGCGTGGGTCGATGTGGTCGACCGCATCATCGTGCTGGGCCGCGAAGGTGTGATTGCCGATGGTGCGCCTCATCGAGTCTTGGAAGACCACGGGCAGGCTCTGACGGATGCTGGGGTGTGGATTCCGGATGCACCGCCCGCGCTGCCGGACGCGCGTTCCGTTGCCTGCGACCAGGACGGGCACCCTAGCGGTGACATCGCGATTGAAACCCGCGAGTTGGCCATCGGCTATGGCGCGAAGAAGTCGTGGTTCAGCGGTGGCGAAACTGTTGAACCGATTGCTCGCGGTGTATCAATTTCAATCCCATCTCAAGCTTCCACCTGCATTGTTGGTCACAATGGCAGCGGCAAGTCCACGTTAGCGCTGACGCTCGGCGGTCTGCTTGAGCCGATGGCGGGGACGGTCCAAGTGGCAGGCAGCGGTAGCGCGCCGTGGAAGTGGCCGTCGAAGAAGTTGGCTACTCGTATCGGCACGGTGTTCCAGGATCCTGAACACCAATTTGTCACCGGCACCGTGCTGGAAGAGTTGCAGCTCGGCCCCAAGCTCGTCGGTGTTAACGCCGATCAGCGCATCGAGGAATTGCTCGAGCGGCTCCGGTTGACGGCGCTGACCAAGGCGAACCCATTTTCGCTTTCCGGCGGTGAGAAGCGACGTCTGTCGGTGGCGACCATGCTGGCGACAGCGCCGGATATTGTGCTTCTCGACGAACCGACCTTCGGCCAAGACCGCCGGACATTCACCGAGCTGCTCACTTTGCTTCGCCAACTTGCAGACGACGGCCGAACTGTTATTTCGATTACCCACGATCCGTTGGTGGTCCAAGCGATGGGGGACTACGTCGTCGACATGGATGCGTTTCATCCGGAGCGGTCAGGCCGTGCGGCACCGGGACAGCGTGGTTCGGGGGAGCAGGCCGGTCCGAGCAGCAGTAAAGGTTCGCGCGGCCAGGGTGAAGCAGGAGGGACATCGTGACTGAAGTCGGTTCCGCCGGTACGGCTGAAGGTACGCAGAGCGCCGAGCAGAGTAAGCAGCCTTTCCTCGCGACGGTCAACCCGGTAGCGAGAGTACTGGGCCTGTTCTTGCTCACCACACCGCTGCTGATTTCCATCGACTGGGTCTCCGCAGTGGTCGCGCTTGTCTGCACGCTTTTCTTGGTGCCGCTGTCGGGTTTGGGTTTTCGTCGTTTTCTAGGACGCAGCCTGCCACTTCTTATCGCCGCGCCCATCTCTGGAATCTCGATGGCGCTCTACGGCAACCCGGAGGGCAAAGAGTATTTCTCCTTCCTGCTTGCGCATGTGACGGATAATTCTATTTCCCTGGCCATCGCGATTATGTTGCGTGTGCTGGCTATCGGTACTCCAGTTGTCGTGTTGACAGCCAATATCGACCCCACCGATCTGGGCAATGGGCTGGCGCAGATTCTCAAGCTGCCCAGCCGGTTTGTGCTGGCAACGGTGGCGAGTTTGCGGCTCGTCGGCCTATTCATCAGCGATTGGCAGGCGCTGACCCGAGCCCGTCGAGCACGCGGTTTGGGTGACCACGGCGCAATCCGCCGCACTATTTCCCAGGTGTTCGCTCTGCTGGTGTTTGCGCTGCGCCGCGGAACCAAACTGGCTACGGCCATGGAAGCCCGCGGCTTTGGCGCACCGATTAAGCGTACGTGGTGGCACACCTCGACATTGGCCACGCGTGACTATGCCACCATGGCCGCCTGCCTTGCCATCGCCGTCGCAGCAATCAGTATTTCCGTGTGGGCCGGGGAGTTCCGCTTCCTGGGCGTAGCGTAGCAAAGGTGTTTCGATCACGATGATTCTGCTTATCGACGGCCGTTCCGGCAGTGGCAAAACCACCCTTTCGGCAAAGTTGCACAGTATCCTCGGTTGGCCAGTTATCCACTTGGAGGATGTATATCCGGGCTGGTCCGGTCTGCAGAAAGCATCGGCCGCAGTTGCGGAGACCATTTTGAACCCCGCTCTACCGGCCGATGAGCGCGGGTATCGCCGTTGGGACTGGTACGCCAGTGAATTCGCCGAGTGGGTCCCCACGCCACCGGACTCCTCGCTCATCGTTGAAGGCTGTGGCGCTGTCACTGAAGCTAACCTTGCCGCTGCCCGCGCCATCGGCGACGGCAACGCCTGGGGAGTCTGGGTAGAGCTGGACACGCAGACTCGATTTGCCCGTGCCATGGCTCGCGACGACCACTTCGAGGAACACTGGGACATGTGGGCCGAGCAGGAATCCCAGCATATGGCGAAGCACAATCCGCAACAGCTCGTCGACTGGACCATCAACGTCCCAGAACAGTTAACGTGGAAGCTCTGATGAGAAAAACACTCGCGTGCCTCGGTGCAGGCTTCGGTTCCATGCTCCTCGTCGGCGGACTACGCGTCGCCGCTAATTCGGAGCTACGCCCACCACGCCTGCCCAATCGCAGACCTCCGCGGTGGGTTCTTCCCACAGTAGGTGCCGCGTGGACACTGGCCAGCTACCGCGCCTACTACGCTCGCGCATCGCATCGCTTGACGACGCCCCTGCTCGCCGGCCTCGCAGTACCAGGAGCCGCAGCGATCGTTTTCGAGGCCGTTCGTCTTCGATGTGCAGCCAAAAAACCAACTCTGCCGCCACACACCGTGGTTGTGCTGGGATGCGGATTGAAGAACAATCGGCCCTCGGCCCTGCTGGCCAGAAGATTACAGCGAGCAGTCTCAGCGTGTGATGAGCGAACCGAGCGAATCATCTGCTCCGGTGGGGTCGGCAGTGAAGCGGTGACAGATGCCACCTGCTCCGAAGCGGACGCCATGGTGGAGTGGTTGGAGGCGAACGCTGGGGACGTCGTAAAGCGTGGCGACATCGAGTTGATCCCCGAGGACCAATCGACGAATACGTCGGAAAACATTGACTATGCGTGCGAATTGATGCGCGGCATGGACGGTGCGTTGAGCGCTGGAACGGTTGTTGTGACCAGTGATTTTCATGCGCCACGGGTAGCGAAGCTCATGCGCGAACGGGGGCTGGAATCCTGGTGTGTCGTCGGGGCCTATACGCCGTTGAGGTACTGGGCGACATCGCTGCTGCGGGAATTCCTCGCGCAGTTTATTCTGTGGGCGCCGAGCGGCAACGCGAGAATTTTACGAATTTCGCGGGTAGCGCGAAGCGTTAGCCACTAGTATCGAACGAAGATAAATACGTCGTGCGGTGATAGTGCTGCGTAGAAATGCGTAGAGCGCGATATCGAACACGACATCGGAATCATTAAATCGGGAGGAACACCCACATGGCTTTGACCCCAGGATTCGACCTGTTCCAGCTGCCAGAGGAGCACCAGGAGCTCCGCGCCGTTATCCGTGATCTGGCGGAGAAGCAGATTGCTCCGTACGCAGCGGACGTCGATGAGAACGAACGTTTCCCGGAGGAGGCCCTGAAGGCTCTCAACGAGGCCGGCTTCAACGCCGTCCACGTGCCGGAGCAGTTCGGTGGCCAGGGTGCGGACTCGGTTGCGGCCTGCATTGTCATTGAGGAAGTTGCTCGTGTCTGTGGCTCGGCTTCTCTTATCCCGGCTGTGAACAAGCTGGGCACCATGGGCTTGATCCTCAAGGGCTCCGACGAGCTGAAGAGCAAGGTCCTGCCGGACATCGCCAACGGTGAAATGGCTTCCTACGCACTGACTGAGCGTGAGGCTGGTTCGGATGCCGGTTCCATGAAGACCCGCGCGGTCCGTGAGGGCGATGAGTGGGTCCTCAACGGCTCCAAGTGCTTCATCACTAACGGTGGCCGCTCCACCTGGTACACCGTCATGGCTGTTACCGACCCGGAGAAGGGTGCCAACGGCATCTCTGCATTCATGGTCCACAAGGACGACGAGGGCTTCCGCGTCGGTGGCCTGGAGCACAAGCTGGGTATCAAGGGTTCCCCGACTGCGGAGCTGTACTTCGAAAACTGCCGTATCCCGGCTGACCGCATCATCGGCGAAGAGGGCACCGGTTTCAAGACTGCCCTGGAGACCCTGGACCACACCCGCCCGACTATTGGTGCACAGGCACTGGGCATCGCGCAGGGTGCATACGACTACGCTGTTGGTTACGTGCAGGAGCGCCAGCAGTTCGGCAAGCCGATTGCTGCTTTCCAGAACACCCAGTTCATGCTGGCTGACATGCGTATGAAGATTGACGCTGCTCGTCTCATGGTCTACACCGCAGCCGCTAACGCTGAGCGTGGCACCGCTGAGGGCGGCGCTCGCCTGGGTCTGATGGCCGCAAACGCCAAGACCTTCGCCTCTGACGTTGCTATGCAGGTCACCACCGATGCCGTGCAGCTGCTCGGCGGTTACGGCTTCACCCGTGACTTCCCGGTTGAGCGCATGATGCGTGACGCCAAGATCACCCAGATCTACGAGGGCACCAACCAGATTTGCCGCATGGTCGCAGGTCGCCAGATTCTCGCAGACGCACAGAAGCGCTAATCACCAGCGTAAACGCTAAGCCCTCGCTACCAAGGCGGGGGCTTTTTCATGCCACCGCATCACCCAGGATTTGTCGCTTAACCCCAATGCGAGTTACTGACTGCATTTATGACCAGCGGCGGTGGGGCGATGCGAGTTACTGACTGCGTTTATGACAGAAATGGCCCGGTAGGGTCAGGCGGTGAATGCATCACCACTTTCGACCAGGAGAAGTAGTGAAGCAAACCCGCCAATCGAAATACA
>NZ_JASPJT010000007.1:0-7068 GCF_030232425.1 Corynebacterium sp. MSK019
ACGCAATCCATCACCCGCAAGCACAAAAGGACCCAAAACAAACAAAGGCCCCCGGCACCCACCAGCAACACACACGCAAACGACAACCAAACAAGCACTTTCCCAAAAAAGCATTAGTTAGTACATCGGCACACTATTGAGTTCTCACACAACACACACCCACGAAGACAACCACCCCACAACCAGGGCAACCACCACGTGAGCAGCGAGAGAAAACATTAACAAACAATTAACCAGAAAGTCAAACCAACGACTCCCAGCGGCTAACCGCACGAAAACATTTCCCCCACATCAGCCAACCAAACACATAAACTGCCTGGCCACGCTGACCTCCGAATACATTACACACACACCACCCAAAGACACAAAACCCCAGGTAGATAGATCTGATCTAGGGTTTTCCTGTGCAGTAGAGCGACTTACCAGAAGCTGCCAGTCCTCTCCTTTGATGAAACCCAAGAAGAGCTACAGCTACTGTCCACGAAGTCTTCGGTGATAATCCTCGAAGGCTTCTCTGGAAGAATGTATTCGCTCCTTTCGCTGACTGTCCGTGGTTTTCCTGACAATGACTTCACGGTCGTAAAAATTCCGCTGGAATTCATCCTCCAGTCCGACCATGTCGGAAAGGCCACCGATGAAGGCATCATATTCACGGATAACGATTTCGTTTTGCCTATCTTCAACGGTGTAGAACACATTTGGGTTTTCAACCGTCAATCGGCCTGGCGTGCTCTGCGGGCTCACCCGCCGAGAAGCAACCTCACCCTGAAAATCGTGGGCTTGTTCGGAGCCCGTTTCTGACGCACGCTGAGACTTCTTCGAGAAACGTGCGATAATCCGACCCATCAACGAGCCTCCCCGTCCAGCACGGTTTTCATGTCTTGGACTCATCGCTACCACCTTTGCTTCGGCTTCTACGCTCCCTTTAAAACAACTAAGGCTCCGGACTGACCAGGAGTCAATGATTCTGAAATCATCAATCCCCTAGACTGCCCAGAGCCCTAGCCCAGCTACCCAAAAAGAATCAAGCTGCATAAACACCAATTGATCGAGAGATCAGCAGCGCGCCTACGCAAAGACCAACCAGCACTTACACGAACTTCACACCAGCGAAGTTCTTCTTGCCGCGGCGCAGTACAATCCACTTGCCATGCAGCAGGTCCTCAGCAGAAGGCTCCCACGCTTCGTCCTCGATGCGCTGGTTATTGGCGTACGCGCCGCCTTCCTTAATGGTGCGGCGTGCTTCACCCTTCGACTTGGCAAGACCCGCAGCAACGAGAAGGTCGACAACAGTTCGCGGCTCACCTTCTGCAATCTCCGCAACCTCAGTCTCAGAGACGGCACCTGCCAGGGTGGCCTCGTCCAGCTCGGTCAGCTCAGCGCGGCCAAACAGGGCCTGCGCTGCCAGCTCAACAGCCTTGGTGGCCTCTTCGCCGTGAACCAGGTTGGTCATCTCCTGCGCCAGACGACGCTGCGCCTCACGCTTGAACGGACGCTCCGCAACAGCAACCTCGTACTCCGCGATTTCCTCCTGAGACAGGAAGGTGAACCAACGCAGGTAGTCAATAACAACCGAGTCACCAGCGTTGAGGAAGTACTGGTACCAGGAGTACGGCGAGGTCTTTTCAGCGTCCAGCCACAGCTTGCCGCCACCGGTAGACTTACCGAACTTCTGACCCTGCGCATCGGTCACCAGTGGCACGGTCAGGCCGTGCACCTTGGCGCCGTCGATACGCCTGTTCAAATCGACACCAGAGACGATGTTGCCCCACTGATCACCGCCGCCAATCTGCAGCACGCAATCGTAGTTGCGGCGCAGCTGCACGTAGTCGTTGGACTGCAGCAGCATGTAGGAAAACTCGGTGTAGGAGATACCGTCAGACTCGAGGCGACGCTTCACGGTGTCGCGGTCGAGCATGGTGTTGAGGGAGAAGTTCTTGCCGACATCGCGAAGGAAGTCAATGACGGACATGTTCATAGTCCAGTCCGCATTATTGACCATTGTCGCCGGGGCATCGCCCTCAAAGTCAATAAAACGACGCAGCTGGCCCTTGATGGCCTCCAGGTTGTGCTCAATGGCGTCTTGGCTGAGCATCGAACGCTCACCGACATCACGCGGATCGCCGATGAAGCCTGTGGCGCCACCGGCCAGCGCAATTGGGTGGTGACCGGCCAGCTGGAAACGACGCAGCATAATCATCGGAACCAGGTGGCCCGCGTGCAGCGAATCGCCAGTTGGGTCAAAACCGCAATACAGAGTAATGGGGTTTTCGCACGCCTCGCGCAGCGCGTCAACATCGGTGGACTGATTAATCAGGCCACGCCACTGTAGTTCGTCGATAATGTTCTGTTCAGTCACGTCCCCTATCGTAACGTTTCGCTTGCCGACGTTCACCGCGAGGGTGACCTAGAACTCCTCAACCGCCTTCTTGTGGCGCCGATAGGCTGAGACGGAATCGTCCGGAAGCCACAGCCGCCACGGCCGATTCGCCGCTCGCCGAACGCCCACGCGCGGGCCTGCGTGGATGTCTCTAACCGAATCGGCGTTCGCTGGCTGCGCCACAAACACGCGTGACGACGGATCCAGCGCATCTGCCCCATAGTCATTTAAGTCAAGGCCAAGCGCCTGACCAACATTTCCTGGACCACGTCCGAGACCCGCAACTGCTGGCTTTTCACCGCGGCGACGGCGCACCGCATCCAGGCCCTGCTCAATGCGTACGGAGCGGACTAATACTCCCCCACCCGTGCCGTCCGTAGCGCTGGTGATGTTGGCACAAAAGTGAATGCCATAGGAGCGGTAGATATACCAATGTCCCGCCGGGCCAAACATGGCGCGATTGCGTGCGGTTGGCCCCATGAAGCAGTGCGCGGCCGGGTCGGGATAGCGCTGGTCAACTGGGCCACCATAGGCCTCGACCTCGGTGATGGTGGCGATAACATCCTCAGCGGGGATGACAATTACGCAGCCGAGCAGTGTCTTCGCAGCCTCAATGGGAGCTCCCGACAGCACAGTGCGGTCGAGGGCGCGGTAACCGTCGGCAAGCGGGAAAGGCAATTACTTGTCCCAGGCGATAGCTTCGTCGGAAAGCATGACCGGAATGCCTTCGTCGATGCGGTAGGCAATCTTCAGGCGAGTATTGACCAGCACCTGCTCGTCTTCGAGGTATTCAAGCGGCCCCTTGTCACGCGGGCAAGCGAGGATTTCAAGGAGTTTCGGATCAAGGCTCATAGTCCACTACCTTACCGAACTGAATTGCCAGGGTGTCACGCTGACCTTCCAAAGCAATCAGGTTGTCCTGACCGATTGCATCCTGGATCTTCTGAACCGCGGAATGCAACAGGTCGATGGACTCCCGCGCCGGATTCTCGGCCTTGTGACGCAGACGCTCCGGGACCGCGAGGTAGGAGTTGACTGTCTGCGGCAAGTACTCCTCGATGATGCCGTCGATGACCACTTTCTGCTCGGGATAATCTTTGAGGTACTTCCACTCGCTCAGGACGGATTCCAGCGTCGCACCCAGGTCATTTGCGGCGTTGCCAAGAGCTTCGCCAGGCTGGGCATCGAAAAGCCTGCCCAATGTCCGGTGAAGATTCCTACGCAGCTCAGATGGATTGAGCGGGCGACGCTGTGGGACCTCAGGCTTCGGCGCCGAGCTAACGGACTTCTGAGCCCCTTTGCTCTGCCTCGGCAACAAAGCAACCGACGCGCCCCACGCGGCAATCGCAACAACCGGCCACAGGAAACCAAGCCCAACGATCAGGTGCAGCAGCACGACGGCGATGGCAAGGACGAGCCCGACAATGTTGGCGGGGCTGTTAAGAAAGCCACCGCCGGAGGAAGTGCCGGAGGATTTACTGGTAGCCACGAATCTCCTTGAACACATCAGCAAGCTCGGTCTCACGGGATTCAAAGACCTTACCACCAGTCAGGTTCGCAAGTTCCTGCATTTCTCTCGGGTCCGCTTCGCCATAACGGATGACGAATACCGGTGGCAGATTCCCGCCCTTGGACTGGTAGAAGTCGCGGAACTCCGCAAAGCTCTTGCCCGACGTCACCTGACCATCGGTCAACACCACGATAGACGGGATGGAGTTCTTATCCGAGCTGCCGAGAAGGTCGAAGGCCTGAATCAGTGCGTCGTAAAGCGCCGTCTCGCCCTCTGCGTACAGACCATCGACGGCGGCGGTGAGCTGCGCGCGCGATTCCGGGCCGTCAATTGTCGTGGTCGTGGGCTCGCCGACGCTCGTACTGAACGGCAGGATCGTCGCGATCTCACGGTTTCGCAATCCCACGCTTCCCGTTTCGGTGCGTGCACTGCCGTCGACGATTGCGCGCATTGTCGCCTGTAGATCAGCGATGCGCTCCCCGAACATTGAACCGGAAGTGTCGAGAACAAAGACCGACTCTCCGGGCACGCGCAGGTCATTGTCGTACGCCTCGATGAGACGATCCGTGACTGCGCGATCACCCGGGAACGGCAGCTCGATAATGACGCTGTTGGTCATGCTTTCCGGCAGGTTGGCGTCATCGGAGACCGGGCGAAGGAAGTGGTCGGCGAGAACCTGCGAGTTCGCTTCCAGCCACTGCCCGAGTGCCTCCGTCTGCCGCGCGGCAAGGTCGTTAGCCGGCTGAGCTAGTGGCGTCAGCGGGTAATCCGCACTGATGACACCGTCGCTCGGAACAACAACTTCCAGGTCAGCGCCCTCTTTATTCATCTGCTGCAACACAGCTTCATAGTTGATGAGCGCGTCGACGGAGTCCGGCTCATCCAGGAACTTGTCGCGCAGCCACCCCGACGAACCCGAGGTCATCTTCTGCCCCTCGAAGAACTTCTGCAGTTCAGGCGTGGTGCGGTTGATATCCCCCGTAGTCAGCGCCGATCCGGTGTCGGCGAACGCGGTCGCAACCGACACCACACCGGAAAAGCCCGAGTTCGATTCCGCGGGGTTGGTCATGCCGTAGGCCAATTTGCCTGACGACGCAGCCTCCGCGATCTCAGCCCACGTCGGCTGCTTGGTATCCCAACCGAGCTCCCGAGCCTTCGCCGAATGGATACCGAACGCTACGGGTGAGGTGGCGACTTTCTTGGCTTCGCCCAGCTTGTCAGCCCCACCGAGCAGATCAACGTACCGGTTGGTAGCAAACCAAGTGGCGTCAAATTGGTTGTCGAATTCGCCTGAGACAAGCGCGTGGCTGTTCTTCACGGTGCCGTCGAGAAGCTCAAGGTTAATAGTAAAACCGAGGTCGTCGGAGGCCTTTTGCATCAGTGGCTGGAGCTCTGCAAGCTCCGTGGCCCCGGCGATGCGCATAGTCGAGCCCTTGAGGTCAGAATCGACGTCGACTTTGTTGGTCTTCTCCCCGTCGGAGCCCAGCGGCAGGTTCAGGCCACCGTCGGAGCAGGCCGCGGCAGCGAAGATGCCGAGCACACCGACGAGGCCAAGAAGCATTTTGCGGAGGGCAGTTAGTGCCTTATCCATGTTCATTCGGCTTTACCCCTCTTCTGTTTCCGGCCTCGGTGGGCTCTGGTATCCACGGGACACACCCTCAATAAGCTGCTCGAGGATGTCGAAACTCGGCGGATCAATGGAGTCCACAAAATCGGTGGAGACCTCCTGGCCCGTCTTCAACTGCGTCTGGAATTCCTCCATCGCCTCAGGCTGGCTGGAGCGGTAACCGTGCTTGGCCGCCAGCTTCTGAAGCTCAGGGTCTTCGGCGAGGAGCCGTGCGACCGCAGCTCCATTGTCGTTAAAACCCAGCGCCACGTGAGTACTCAGAATCGTCGGCGATGGATACGCCAGGCGCATTTCCGACTTCAACCGGCTGTTCGGGGCACTGTTCTCCCCCAGGAACTGCGACTCGTAAACCATCACCATTGGCTTCGAACCGACACCCTGCGAGAGGTAGTCCGAAAATGGACCAGCCGACGAGGATTCCGTGTACCCCTGGCCGGTGAACAGAGGGGTGAGCTCCGGCAAGACCGCATTGACCTGCCCATTGTCAGACACAATCCGGCCTTCATTGGTAATCCAAGACATGAGCGACAAGTACATTGCGGCCGAGTTCGACGAACGAATGTCCGTTGTGGACATCTGCACCGTGCGCGGCGACGGATAATCGCTCTCCGCGAAGTCACGCCAGCGGACATTGTCGTGCTGCATCGTGGCCAGCGCTGCCATATCTACCTGCCACGTAGTGCCCTGTTGGCGAGCAACATTTTCCCGCGCCAATGCCTGCAAGATGTTGTCGAAAGTAGCGATCGCCATCGGTGTGTAGAAGACGTCGTACCGCTCAGCGCCGCTCATTTTCTCGGCAATTTTCTCCGCTGCCGGTGCCGACGACGGGAATGCCAAGTCGAAGGAATCCAGATCCACATCCGTGGCCATCCGACGCGAACCCGCCGTCTTTACTTCCACCACATAGCCGTGAGAGGCAAGAGCCTTCTGGACCTCTTTGTCTTCGAAGAAGGGCTTTTTCTCAGAGCCAACAATCGCCTTGACGACGGTCTTTTCACCACCGAAGAAATCACGGTTTCCTCCGGAGCTGCCACCAGAAAAACCTGGAATACTACCGCCGCGACCGACATAGACTGCAACAGCCGCGATGACAATCAAAATGACTGCAAGAATTGCCCCCGGGCCCATGCACCCTTTCTTGCTACCACTCTGATTCTTATTTTTATCTCGTGAGCTGCGATTTCCACCGCTCGACCGCGTACTTTCCGCCATGAAATTATGGTAAGAGACCCGGCCAAACCTGGCAACAGATATAGAAATAATCAGTAATCTGCGTCACTTCGGGGGGGCACCCTGGCATTACAAGGTTACTGGTGGCGTCGGATCGATCCGAGTTACTGACTGCGTTTATGACTGGCGGCGGCGGGTCGAGCCGAGTTACTGACTACGTTTATGACAAAAATGGCCCGAAAAATGGCCTGAAAGTGTCATAAACTTACACAGTTTCACATTTGCAGCCCGTATTCGCACGTGGAGCCCGTAATTTTTCGGGTGGCCAGTTATCGGGTTGATAGTTACCGGGTCATCAGTTGTCGGGTTGCTGGTTTTTCT
>NZ_JASPJT010000007.1:7078-153718 GCF_030232425.1 Corynebacterium sp. MSK019
CCCCCCCCCCCCCCCCCCCCCGGGCTGTAAAAAATCGGCGTGCGGTCGATTGACCGCACACCGATTAATTAGCTGCGTTAGCTGGGCTAGCAGGTTTGCTAGCTCTAGCAGCTTTAGCCGCGAACCGGCTTTTCAGCCCACTGCTTCAGCTCGGTATTCTTCTCGTCAACGCGAGCGAGCTGCTCTGCAACACGGACACCCGCGGTGCCGCCGCGAGTATCGCGGGAAGCGACAGCACCGTCAATAGTCAGCACTTCACGGACCTTCGGAGTCAGTGCCGGGTGGATACCGGCGAGGTCCTCGTCGGAAAGCTCGTCCAGACCGATACCGCCCTTGGACTCTGCGATGCGGACACACTGGCCGGATGCCTCGTGAGCGTCGCGGAACGGTACGCCCTCGCGGACCAGCCACTCAGCCAAGTCCGTGGCCAGGGTGTAGCCCGCCGGAGCGAGCTCGCGCAGACGGTCTTCGTGGAAGGTCAGCGTTGCCACCAGGCCGGTCAGGGCCGGCAGCAGCAAGGTTAGCTGCTCAACCGAGTCCACCAAAGGCTCCTTGTCCTCCTGGAGGTCACGGTTGTAGGCCAGCGGCTGAGCCTTCAGCGTGGCCATGAGCCCTGCAAGATTACCGATCAGGCGACCGGTCTTACCGCGGGTCAGCTCTGCCACGTCCGGGTTCTTCTTCTGCGGCATGATGGAGGATCCAGTCGACCAGGCATCAGCCAGAGTGACGTAACCGTACTCCGGGGTGGCCCAGTAGATGATTTCCTCTGCCAGGCGAGACATGTCCACAGCAATCTGGGCGAAGACAAAAGCCGCCTCAGAGGCGAAGTCACGCGAAGAAGTGCCGTCAATGGAGTTGTCCGTGGCAGAGTCGAAGCCGAGCTCTTCAGCAATGGCTTCCGGATCCAAGTGCAGCGAGGACCCTGCGAGCGCACCAGAACCGTACGGGGACACAGCCAGTCGACGGTCGAGATCGCGGATGCGGTCCAGATCGCGCAGCAGCGGATGCGCGTGAGCCAGCAACTGGTGGGCCAGCAATACCGGCTGCGCTGCCTGGGAGTGGGTCTTGCCCGGCATGATGGCATCCGGATGTGCCTTGGACTGAGCCACCAGGGCGGCAACCAGGTCAGTGACATCCAGTGCAACGCCGCGCACGGCATCGCGCAGCCACATGCGGAACAGAGTTGCCACCTGGTCATTACGGGAACGACCAGCGCGCAGGCGACCGCCGACCTCCGGGCCGACGCGATCAATCAGACCGCGCTCCATAGCACCGTGGACGTCCTCATCTGTCGGCTCTGGACCAAATTCGCCGGAGGCAACGTCGCGACCGAGCTGATCAAGGCCTTCGATCATGGTGTCAAAGTCGGCATCGCTGAGCAGCCCACGGGCATGCAGCACTCGGGCGTGGGCCTTGGACGCAAGAACGTCGTAAGGCGCGAGCACCCAGTCAAAATGGGTGGACTTGCTCAATGCGGCCATCGCCTCGGACGGGCCACCGGCAAAGCGGCCGCCCCACAGGGAGCCTTCGTTGGTACCGTGCTTTTCGACCATTGTCTTTTCCAATAGGCCTTTCGCTCTAGTCGCTCTGGAGAATCTTTACAGTTTGAAGTCGCGCTTTGCGGCCATCTTCGAGGACAGGCCGTGCAGCTCGACAAAACCGCGAGCCAGGGTCTGGTCGAAGGTGTCGCCCTCGTCGTAGGTAGCCAGGTTGAAGTCGTACAGCGAGGTGTTCGAACGACGACCGTTGACGTTGCAGTGACCTGCGTGCATGACCATGCGGATGTCACCGGAAACGCCCTTCTGGGACTCCTCGATGAAGGCATCCAGCGCGCGCTTCAGCGGCGAGAACCACAGGCCGTCGTAGACCAGGTTGGCCCACTCGCCCTCGACCTGGCGCTTGTAACGAGCCAGCTCACGCTCAACGGTGACGTCCTCGAGCGCTGCGTGTGCGGTCATGATGGCAATTGCGCCCGGAGCCTCGTAGATCTCGCGGGACTTAATGCCGACCAGGCGGTCTTCAACCATGTCCAGACGACCGATGCCCTGAGCACCAGCGCGGCGGTTCATCTCTTCGATGGCCTCAAGCACGGAAACCTTCTTGCCGTCGATGGCAGTCGGCTTACCGTCCTCGAAGGAGATGATGACCTCGTCCGGGGAGCTGAAGTTCAGGGTCGGATCCTCGGTGTACGCGTAGACATCCTTGGTCGGTGCGTTCCACAGGTCCTCCAGGTAGCCGGTCTCAATGGCGCGACCGAAGAGGTTCTGGTCAATGGAGAACGGAGAGGACTTGGACTGCTCAATTGGCAGACCCTTCTCCTCAGCGAAGGCAATAGCCTTGTCGCGGGTCCAAGCGAAGTCACGAGCCGGTGCAATAATCTTCAGATCCGGGGCGGTGTTAGCGAAACCAACCTCGAAACGGACCTGGTCATTGCCCTTACCGGTGCAGCCGTGTGCGACGTGAGTGCCACCAAACTCCTCTGCGGCCTTCGCCATGTGCTTAACAATCAGCGGGCGAGACAGTGCAGAAACCAGCGGGTACTGCTTCATGTAGAGACCATTGGCCTTGATGGTCGGCAGGCAGTACTCCTCGGCGAACTCGTCCTTAGCGTCGACAACGACAGCTTCGACAGCGCCGGCGTCCAGAGCGCGCTGACGCACGGACTCCATGTCCTCGCCGCCCTGTCCGACATCGATGGAAACTGCGACGACCTCGCCGTCGGTCATTTCCTTGAGGTACGGAATAGCAACGGTGGTGTCGAGGCCACCAGAGTAAGCAAGAATAACCCGGTTGGTCATAGGGTAAGCGCTCCTTTAATCGGTGCTTTAAAGCATTTCGTGGAATAGTTTACTGGTTCGTTCCGGCGGCTAGACGCTGGGCTAGGTCAGCGCCGGAAAGTGGTTCTCTAGCCAGGCACATTACGGTGTCATCTCCCGCAATTGTGCCAACGATTTCTTTGAGTCCCGCACGGTCAATCACACTGGCTAGATACTGTGCGGCTCCCGGTGGTGTACGCACAACCGCGATGGTGCCCGAATGATCAATGGAGACCAGCAGCTCGTCTAAAACGCGCCGCATCCTGGCCACTGCCCCGCTGGAGACAGCGAGTGCATCTTCGACGATGGAATACCGCGAACCGTTGGCTCCATCGCGAATCTTTCGGGCTCCCAGCTCATCGAGGTCTCTGGACAACGTCGCCTGCGCAATCTCAATGCCTTCGTCGGCAAGCAGCTCGACGAGCTGAACCTGACTGGACACGTGATGCTGCGCCAGCAGGTCAGCGATGCGCGTCTGCCGAGCTGTGCGAGATCCTGGTTGTGCTGCGGTCATGACCTTACTGCCTCTCCACCAGCCAGGTCAGCAACGCCTTCTGAGCGTGCATGCGGTTTTCCGCCTCGTCGAAGACTACCGACTGCGGGCCATCGATGACCTCGGCAGTAACTTCGTTGCCACGGTATGCCGGCAGGCAGTGCAGGAAGATGGCATCCTCATTTGCCTTGGCCATCAGCTCAGCGTTGACCTGGTACGGCAGGAACGGAGTACGCCGATCCAGGCCGTCGTTCTCCTGCCCCATGCTGACCCAGGTGTCGGTGATGACAACGTCGGCACCGGCAATGGCCTCATCGACGTCCGCGGTCACGGACACGGCCGCACCGGTCTGCTCCGCAACCTTCTTGGCGCGGTCGACGTAGACCTGCTCCGGCTGGAAGTCCTCCGGTGCACAGATGGTGACGTCCAGACCTGCGGTGGCGAAGCCCACGAGGTAGGAGTTGGCCATGTTGTTGGCACCATCGCCGAAGTACACAGCCTTCTTGCCACGCAGTCCCGTCTGGCCTTCCTCCGGGCACTTGTGCTCGATGATGGTCTGCAGGTCAGCGAGAATCTGGCACGGGTGGAACTCGTCGGAAAGCGCGTTGACAATCGGCACCGTCGCGGTTTCAGACATGGCCTCCAAACCGGACTGCGCGTAGGTGCGCCAGACAATTGCCGAGACAAAGCGGCTGAGCACAGCAGCGGTGTCCTGGTAGGTTTCGCCCTTGCCCATCTGCGAGTTACCGGTTTCGACCACAATCGCGTTGCCGCCCAGAGCTGCGATACCAGCGTCGAAGGAGAAACGGGTACGAGTCGACGTCTTGTCGAACAGCACCGCAACCGACTGTGGCCCCTCAAACGGACGTCGGGAGTACGGCGCTACCTTCAGCTCTGCAGCCAACTGCAGCACCTCAGCCTGCTCCTGTGGAGTCAGGTCATCATCGCCGAGAAAATGACGGAGCATCAGTTTCTAATTCCTTCCTTTGTTGGCGACAGCCTCAACGGCGTCGTTCAGGCAGGCATCAATCAACTCGACGGCGCGGTTGACTTCCTCATCGCTGAGGTTCAACGGCGGCACAATACGCAGCACATTCGCCTGCGGAGCGTTCAGAATGACACCACGTTCATAACCGGCGTTAACCGCTTCCTTCGCCAGGTTCTCGCGCAGCACCAGTCCAAGCATGAAGCCGCGACCACGCACGTGATCGACATGGCTTAACGACGCGAGCTTGCGAGCCAGGACCTTGCCCTTCTCGGTGACTCGATTGAGCAGCTTTTCTTCTTCCAGCGTCTCGATGACGGCCAGGCCGGCAGCGGCACAGACCGGATTGCCACCAAAGGTGGTGCCGTGCGCACCAGGAGTAAACAGTTCCGCTGCGCGGCCGTTGGCGATGACAGCACCCAGCGGCAGGCCGCCGCCGAGCCCCTTCGCCAGGGTCATAACATCCGGCACGATGCCATCGTGCTGGTGGGCAAACCACTGGCCGGTACGGCCGATACCGGTCTGTACTTCGTCGACAATCATGAGAACGTCGAAGCGCTTGGTCAGTTCGCGGACGGCAGCGAGGTATCCCTCTGGCGGTGCGACCACACCGGTCTCACCCTGAATTGGTTCCAGAATCACCGCAGCGACACCCAACGGATCGGATTCGATGGTCTTGGTGAGGAAGTCAATGTCACCGTACGGCACGAACTCGACTCCACCCGGCATCGGTTCGAACGGGGTGCGCTTGTCGGGCTGACCGGTCATGGCAAGTGCGCCCATGGTACGGCCGTGGAACCCGTGGTGGGTAGCGATAATGCGATTGCGCCCCGTCAACCGCGCCAGCTTGAACGCGGCTTCATTGGCCTCAGTGCCGGAGTTGCAGAACATAACTCGGGTGTCATCAGTGTCCCAGCCAGTGAGCTCAATGAGCTTCTCGCCCAGTGCCAGTGGTGGCTCAGAGGCGAAGATGTTGGACACGTGCCCCATCGTGGAAATCTGCTTGGACACAGCTTCCACGATGGCCGGATGTGCGTGACCCAACGCGTTGACTGCAATACCGGCGAGCAGGTCCAGGTATTCCTTGCCCTCGGAATCCGTGACAATAGCGCCCTTACCCTGCACAAGCTCAATGCGCGGCGTGCCGTAATTGTTCATCATCGTGTGTTGCCACTGCTGCTTGAAGTCGCTCATGTCGTCTTTCGACCTGCCTAACATGTATGTCGGTAAATTCTTGTCCGTCTTTTCTGCCTTATCCGGGCTCTACCATTGTGCCGATACCGCCGGAAGTCATCAGCTCCAGCAGCACCGAGTGTGGCTGGCGGCCGTCGATAACGTGGGCCGCAGGCACTCCCTGATCCACTGCGTTCAGGCAGGACTCCATCTTCGGAATCATTCCGGAATCCAGCGTCGGGAGGATTTCTCGCAGATGCGAAGTGGAAATCCTTGACACCAGCGAATCGCGGTTCGGCCAATCCGTGTAGAGACCCTCGACATTAGTCAGAATCACCAAACGGTTCGCGTTAATTGCCGATGCCAGTGCACCTGCTGCCGTGTCGGCGTTGATGTTGTAGACCTCTTTGCCATCAGCGGACGGCGCAATCGTAGAGACCACCGGAATACGTCCGGCATCAATCAGGTCCAATAGCGTTTCCGAGTGCACCTCGGTGATATTGCCGACCAGCCCGATATCTGTTTCCTTGCCGCCGACGTTTACCGTTCGTCGAGTACCAGTGAACAGGCCACCGTCCTCACCAGAGGTACCCACTGCATAGGGGCCGTAGGCGTTGATGAGGTTCACCAGTTCGCGGCCGACCTGCCCGAAGAGCACCATGCGGACAATTTCCATGACCTCCGGAGTCGTGACACGGAAACCGCCTCGGAACTCTCCCTCCAGCCCCAGGCGCTTGAGCATCGACGAAATCTGAGGGCCGCCACCGTGGACAACCACCGGCTTCACCCCCACGGTGCGCAGAAAAACCATGTCCTGCGCGAAGGCCTTCTTCAGTTTCAGGTCGGTCATCGCGTTACCGCCGTACTTGACCACCACAATCTTGTCGCGGTGGTGCTGCAGCCACGGCAGTGCTTCCGCCAGCACATGTGCCCGCTGTTCGAAGGACAGCCCTTCGGTCAACTGGTGAACCATTGCAGAGTCTCCTCAAAACCTTTACGACGAATATGCCGAGTTGATGTGAACGTAGTCGTGGGAAAGGTCAGTCGTACGAATCGTGGCCTCTTCCGGATTACCAGTACCGAGGTCAACCTCCACGGCAATGTCCTTGCCGGAGAGATCCACTTCACGAGCATCAGGCGTGCCACCGGTATCGCGACAGACTACATGACCGTTGAAGGAAACAGTGATGTGCTCCGGATCCATATCCACCGGTGCAGTGCCGACAGCCGCCAGCACACGACCCCAGTTCGGGTCCGAACCGAACATCGCACACTTGAAGAGGTTGTCGCGGCCGATGATTCGAGCAGCTACCAGAGCATCTTCAGCACCACCGGTGCCACGCACGGTCACGGACACACGCTTGGTCACGCCTTCGGCGTCCGACTGCATCTGGCGCGCGATGGAATCACACACACTGAGCACTGCCTGGTCGAGCTCCTCCTGCGAGGGCTTCACACCAGAGGCACCGTTGGCCAAAATGATGACGGTGTCATTGGTGGATGTGGAGCCATCAATATCTAGGCGGTTAAACGTAACCTCGCTCGCCTTGGCAATAGCCTCGTGCGCCATTTCTGCGCTTACCGACGCATCCGTCGTAATCACACCGAGCATCGTGGCCATCGACGGGCTAATCATGCCAACACCCTTGCCCATAGCGCCGACAGTGAATCCGTCACCATGCGCAACGGCCTGCTTTGCCACCAAGTCAGTGGTCAAGATGGCTTCTGCTGCAGCCGTACCTGCGGCGGCATCGCTGCCCAGATTCTCACAAAGCTTCGGCACACCTGCCAGAACAATGTCCATCGGCAGCCGGTCACCAATCAAGCCGGTGGAGCAGGTACCAATCTCGGTAACATCGACGCCGAGCTCATCTGCGACCTTCTGACAGACTTCGAGGGCGTCGGAAATACCCGGCTGACCATTGCAGGCGTTGGCATTGCCCGAGTTCAGCACCACAGCGGACAGCTTGCCGTCAGCGATGTGCTTCTTGGATACCGTCACCGGCGCAGCCTGGACACGGTTGGTAGTAAAGACAGCCGCAGCAGTCTTCTCCGGCCCCTGGTTTACGATGAGCGCCATGTCCGGGTTTCCGCTGACCTTGATGCCTGCAATGACACCACTGGCCACGAACCCCTGAGGTGCACATACGCCGCCTTCGTCACCAGCGACGTTGACGAGACCTTCTTTTTCTTCCTTCATCATGGGGCAACTCCTACCAATGGAAGTCCTGCAGTTTCATTCTGTCCAGTAACCAAATTCATGCACTGAACTGCGGCACCACCGGTGCCCTTTGTCAGATTGTCAATCGCCGAGGTCAGCACCAGACGCTTGGCGCGTTCATCTACCTCAACCTGAATCTGAACCAAGTTAGAGCCAATTACCGACTGCGTCTGCGGCTGCAGCCCTTCGGCCAACATCTGCACAAACGGCTCACCCTTGTAGAACTCGAGGTAGGCCTCCCGTGCGGTTGCCTCCGTCACCCCGTCGACAAGCGGAGCGGTGATGGTGGTGAGAATGCCGCGCGACGTCGGGGCGAGCACCGGCGTGAAGCTGACGGTGAGATCCTCTGCGTACGGCTTGAGGTTTTGTAGGAACTCTGCGGTGTGGCGGTGCTTGCCCGCAGTGTTGTAGGCGCGGAGATTGCCCATAACCTCGGACCCGAGCAGGGGCACAGCTGCCTTCTTGCCCGCACCGGAGGTACCGGTGACGGAAACAACGGACAGATCCGGCTTGACCAGACCCTTTGCAACTGCCGGCAGTGCCGTAATAGTCCCGCCAGTGGGGAAACAACCCGGCACAGCAATACGCTTGGAAGCAGCCACTACTTCCCTGTTGCCCGGCAGCTCCGGAATACCGTAAGTCCAGGTACCGGCGTGCTCCGAGCCGTAGTAGTGCTCCCACTCAGCGGCGTCCTGCAGGCGGAAATCCGCGCCGCAGTCAATAATCACTGTGTCATCCCCCAACTGCTCTGCAATCGCAGCCGAATGACCGTGGGGCAGACCGAGGAACACCACGTCATGCCCAGCGAGTGTGTCACCATTAGTCGGCTCAATACGGCGGTCAGCCAAAGGTGCCACATGAGGCATAATATCGCCCACACGAGCACCCGCGTTGGATGCTCCCGTTAGTGCGCCGATGGTCAGTTCGCCGGAAAGATACGCCGGGTGCGACAACAGGAGGCGGAGGATCTCTCCTCCTGCGTAACCGGTCGCACCAGCAATGGCAACGGAAATACTCATGCCAAACATTCAACACTTTTATTCACTGCGTTGCAAGATATTCATAGAATTCGTTGCCAAAGTGCTGGAATTCTATCGATGTGACGTGAGTGAATTATGAATATAACGCCGTCGTCGGTACATACATCTGGTTCGCCGAGCCGGCCATTCAATCAGCGCGCCGGATTACTCAACGCCGGACTATTCAACTACGACGCTTGGCTCCTGGCTCATCACGCCATCTGCCCACTGCGCCACCGATGACGTCGTGGTGTAGAGATAGTAACCCGATTCCTCCGGTGCCACGCTGCCATCAAAAGCCACCGCGCCCGAGAACACCGCCGCTAGCTGGCCGTCGATAAAAAGCGGTCCGCCCGAATCGCCTACCTGCAACGCCGCGGGGCGCTCCATGCGCGCCAACACGGAGTCTTCCCGCACGCATTGTTGATACTTCACCGGACACATCGAAGCGGTGACGGTCGCCGACGGCAGCGAGCCATCCGCAACATCGCCGAGCAGCGATCGCCCATAGACCGTGCCTGCCGTTTCTTGCTCCGAAAACGCTTGACGACGTTCCATTGCGGGATACCCCGGAAGAGCTGCGTCGCCCGCAAGGTGAACAAGCGCTACGTCACCGGTGGGCGCAATTTCCCAGCTATCGATAGGAACACGGTGGGAATCCTGACCGAAACCGACCTCTACTTCCCCAGCCTGCTGCGGGACATCACGCACGCAGTGGGCGGCGGTCATTACCCACTGCGGGGCGATTGCAGTTCCCGTGCAAAAGTTTCCGGTATGGGGACTGGTCTGGACCATGATTGACACCACGGAGTCCGCCGCCACACTAGGCGCAGCAGCCTCCCCGCCAACCAGCGCAGCCGCACTCGGCGCGCCGGTGAGCAACAGACCTGCCGTGACAGCAGCTGCAGCCACAGTCGCCGCAGGCTTCGCGCTGCTCACCGCGCGCACTCCAACGCGCTGCTCTCGTGCCTCTGCGCTATTCAGCCTGTTGCCGCGGTGCCGCAAGATGCCAATCATGGGTATCTCTCCCTGTGGTCTCCCCTTTTAGCCACGCAGCTGAGCGCCGTGACGGGTAGTGGCCAGCTCAATGGCCGCCTCGCGAGCCGCGGAAGCTTCCTCTTCCTTCAGCGTACGGTCCGGTGCGCGGAAACGCAGGGAGTACGCCAGTGAACGAACGCCTTCGCCCATCTGCTCGGAACGGTAAACATCGAAGATACGAATGGATTCGAGGAGCTCACCAGCACCCTCCACCAGAGTCTTCTCCACCTCTGCGGCGGAGACCTCATCGCTGACAACAAGCGCGACGTCCTGGTGGACAGCCGGGAACGGGCTGAGTACCGGCGCCGGCAGGTGCTCCGTCACTGGCAGTGCATCGAGATTAATCTCCATCGCGCAGGTGCGCTCCGGCAGACCAGCGTCCTTGCACACCTTCGGGTGCAGCTCACCGGCGTGGCCGACGACCTCGCCGTCGACAAGCAGCTCAGCGCAGCGGCCCGGGTGCCACGGCAGCACCTCAGCGTTACGGATCTCCAGCTCGACGTTGGCAGCGCGGGCAACAATGCGCGCGGCTTCGATGGCGTCGGCGACGGTGTACGCGGCCTCGTCACCCCACGGGCTATCCAGGCGGATACGACCGCAGGCGACAGTGGCGACGTGCAGCGGCTGCTCCGGCAGCGACTCCAGCAGCTCGGCGCGCTCGGCCTCGCTCGGCAGACCCGCGGTAGACGGCATCGGCGAGACACCGTTACCGCGCTCGATGGATACCTGCTCCACACCGTAGAGCGACAGGTCGACCTGGCCGCGAGCAACATTGCGCTTCAGCGATTCAAGCATGGACGGCAGCAGAGTCGTGCCCAGCTGAGCGTGGTCGGACTCCAACGGGTTGATGACCTTGACGGTGTTACGACGCGGGTCATCAGCGTCCAGGCCCCAGACGTCGAAGACATCGTTGGCAATGAACGGTGTCGGCAGAATCTCCAGGTAGCCATTGTGAGCCAGCGCGTGGCCGACGAAGCGGCGACGCAGCTGACGCTCGGTCAGACCGCGACCGGCCGGGGCGATTGGGAGGATAACCGGAATGTCTTCCAGGCCCTCCAGACGTAGGATCTCCTCAACCAGGTCAGCGGACATGGTCAGGTCCGAGCGCCAGGTTGGCGGAGTGACAGCCAGGCGGTCACCGTTGTCGACGACCTCGCAACCGACCTCGCGCAGGCGTCCAATGACGGTCTCACGCGGGTAATCAACGCCCGCAACTTCGCTGGCGCGGTTGACAGCAAAGTCAATAGTCGGCATGGTGGCAACCTCACCGAGCAGGGTGCGACCAGTGTCGATAGTGCCGCCGGCGATGTCAGCGAGCAGCTGGCAGGCCAGATCCAGAGCCGGCTCGACCAGAGCGGTGTCCACGCCGCGCTCGAAACGTCGTGAAGCCTCGGAGCTCAGCTTGTGGCGGCGACCACTGCGGAAGACATGCAGCGGCGACCAGTTGGCGGCCTCGAAGACCACATCGATGGTGTCGTCGGCGATTTCGGAGGTGAGACCACCCATGATGCCGGCCAGCGACTGAATACCATTGTCGTCGCAGATGACAACGTCTGCCGGGTCGAGCTTGCGGTCCACGTGGTCGAGGGTGGTCAGAGTCTCGCCGGCCTTAGCGTTGCGGATGTGCAGGCCACCAGCGATCTTGGAACCGTCGAAAGCGTGCATCGGCTGACCGAGCAGTAGCATCACATAGTTGGTGACGTCCGTGGCCACGTTGACCGGACGCTGACCAGCCAGCAGCAGGCGGCGACGCATCCACCACGGGGTCTCGGCGTTCGGGTCGATGCCGGTGACACGGCGCAGACCAAAGCGGCGGGTGTCGGTGTCCTCGTCGATAGTGACGTTCAGGACCTCACCTTCGACTGGCAGCTCGTTGACCTTGGCTGGATCGGCGAAGTCGAGGTTGAAGGCGGAGCAGATCTCGCGGCCCAGACCGCGGGCCGACAGCGCGTAACCGCGGTCCGGGGTGATGTTGACCTCGAACTTCTCGTCATCGAGACCGATGAACTCCTTGGCGCACGAACCCAGCTCAGCTGGGGCCGACGGCAGCGTCAGAATACCGGCGGAGGAATCGGTCATACCCAGCTCAGCTTCGGAGCAGAGCATGCCGTTGGAAACCTTGCCGTAAGTCTTCCGTGCGGAAATCTCGAACCCACCCGGCAGCACGCAGCCCGGCAGCGCGACGATAACAATGGAGCCCTCTTCGAAGTTGCGGGCACCACAGATAATCTCCTGCAGCTCGCCGGTGCCATTGGCATCACCGACATTGACCTGACAGAAGCGAATTGGCTTCTTAAAGCCCTCGAGCTCCTCAATGTGGTCGACGCGACCGAAAACCAGCGGCCCCTCGACCTTCTCCAGCGGCTCGTGCCCCTCGGTTTCAAAACCAACGCGGACAAAGCCCTCATCCAACTCGTCCGGGGTGACGGACCAGTCCGGGTTGATGGTGTTCTCTGGGCCGCGAACGATTTCAGTGACCCACGACTGTGGAATGAACATGTAAGTAAAACTCCTATCTGTAGGTCAGTGAATTAGCCGCGGATACCGAACGGCTGCGTGAAGCGGACGTCGCCTTCGACCATGTCGCGCATGTCGGTCAGGCCATTGCGGAACTGCAGGGTGCGCTCCAGGCCCATGCCGAACGCGAAGCCCGAGTACACCTCCGGGTCAATACCGGAGGCACGCAGCACGTTCGGGTTGACCATGCCGCAGCCGCCCCACTCGATCCAGCCGGCACCGCCCTTCTTGTTCGGGAACCAGACGTCAACCTCAGCGGACGGCTCAGTGAACGGGAAGTAGTTGGTGCGCATGCGGGTCTTGGTCTCCGGACCGAACAGCGCCTTTGCCATGTGATCCAGCGTGCCGCGCAGGTGCCCCATGGTCAGCCCCTTGTCCACAGCGAGTCCCTCCACCTGGTGGAAGACCGGGGTGTGGGTGGCGTCGAGCTCATCGGTGCGGAAGGTACGGCCCGGGCAGATAACGTAAATCGGCAGGTCACGTGACTGCAGAGTGCGAACCTGGACCGGCGAGGTGTGCGTACGCAGCACCTGCTTAGATCCTTCCGGCGCAATGTGGAAAGTATCCTGCAGAGTACGAGCCGGGTGATCCGGCAGGAAGTTCAGCGCGTCAAAGTTGAAGTACTCGGCTTCGACCTCTGGGCCCTCGGCGACTTCCCAGCCCATGCCCACGAAGATGTCACCGATCTGCTCGGACAGGATGGTAATTGGGTGCATACCGCCACGCTGGCCCCGCGTGGTGTCCACCGACACGTCGATACGCTCCGCGACCAGACGACGCGCGTTTTCCTCTTCCTCCAGCACCGCAAGTCGCTCTGCATAGTGCTTCTCGACGGCTCCGCGAACAACATTTACGCGACGACCAGCATCCTTGCGCTCAGCCTTCGGAATGGAGCCCAGCGCGCGGCGCGCCTGCGGAATGTAGCCTTCATCCCCCAAGTGCTCACGGCGGGCGGCAGAAAGCTCATCCAGGTTGCCGGCAGCATCAAAGGCATCCGTGGCCTTCTGCGCAGCCGCCTGGAGGGCGTCCTCGGAAAGATCGATAGGATTTGGCGAATCGCTCACGTGTCAACCACTTCTATATAGGACTATCAGTTCTTGTGATGGAACAATCATAGTCGAGGATAACTGCACACGTGCACGCACCTCACCATCGAGGTTTCCTACTTACCCCGGACCGTCTCCCACAGGCACATGGCCGCTGCGGTGGCGAGGTTCAACGACTCTGCCTCGCCCTTAATCGGGATGGACACACTTGCCCCCGCCGAGGCCGTAATCTCCTCCGACAGGCCATGGGCTTCGTTGCCGAAAAGCCAGGCGACGGGACCGTCGGGAAGCGCATCAACGCCGAGCGTGAGAGCGCCATCCATCGCCGTGGCGAGGGTGGTAAAGCCCGCTTCCCTAACTTTCTCCATAACGACGTCAATATCGCGCTCGCGTGCGACAGGGGTATGAAAAACAGAACCTGCCGAGGAACGCACGGCCTTAGAATTCAACGGGTCAACCGAATCGCCAGCAAGGATAACCGCGCCAGCGCCGAGAGCATCAGTCATACGCACAATCGTGCCGACATTACCCGGGTCATTGCACTCCACCGGAATCACCAAACAGCCGGACTGCTTTCCAACCTCAATCGCCTCTTCCAACGAAGTGGACACCGCATTGGTGTCGCAGACGGCGAAGAGTCCGGTGGTGGTGACAGTTTCGCTCAAAGAGCGGGCGGCGGAGTCGTCGATAAGCGAAACAGACTTGCGCTGCGTCCCCGATTCGAGATACCCCGTGAGCAGCTCGCGGAACTGCTCGGCGGCGGCAGCGGTGACGAAGATTTCCACGACAGCCTCTGCGCGGATAGCTGCATCGACGGAATTGAAGCCTTCGATGAGGAAGCGACCGGTCTTCTTCCGCTTGGCCGCACGGTGGAGCTGAATAGCCGCCGAGACTCGCGGAGTGCGAGGAGTAAACGGCTCGTCGTTGAAGTACAGCGCAGAGTTCATAGTGATTAATCCTAGTGATGCGGCTCGGGATTCATAACCGCCAGCAAGCCAGTGCGGATACGAAAAACCACCGCCGAGGTTATTCGTTAACCCAATCGACGGTGGTTTTTCAAAGATGTTGGCAGGCGCACTGCCAGTAAGCAGACGCTTGCCGACGCTACGTACGAGTTACCTCGTAGCTGCTTTACTTAGCAGCAGGAGCGTTGACGTCCTCCGGCAGAGCGTCCTTAGCGACCTTGACCAGAGCAGCGAATGCCTGCGGGTCGTTGACAGCCATCTCAGCCAGGTTCTTACGGTCAACCTCAACGCCAGCCAGGTTTAGGCCCTGGACGAAGCGGTTGTAGGTGATGTCGTTAGCGCGGGCAGCAGCGTTGATGCGCTGAATCCACAGACGACGGAACTGCCCCTTACGGTGGCGGCGATCGCGGAACTCGTAGGTCTTGGAGTGGAGCATCTGCTCCTTGGCCTTGCGGTACAGGCGGGAGCGCTGACCACGGTAGCCCTTTGCGGAATCGAGAACTTCGCGACGCTTCTTCTTAGCGTTAACAGACCGCTTCACACGTGCCACGGTGATACTTCCTTTTCGTTGTCTTTAAGAACTAGTGAAATTAAGAGGGCGATTGCCCTGGGACGAGACTTGAAAAATTAAGCCTTGCCCAGCAGACGCTTGACGCGCTTGACGTCCGACTTAGCAACGTCCGTGGTGCCCTTCAGGCGACGGGTACGAGTGGACGGCTTGCCCTCCAGGAGGTGGCGGCGGTTAGCCTGCTCGCGGCGCAGCTTGCCGGAACCGGTAACCTTGATGCGCTTTGCGGTGCCCTTGTGGGTCTTCTGCTTCATGTTAAAACTCTCCCCTACCGATCTTTGACGCTCGTGGCGCAAAAATCTCGTTTACAACCATTTCTGGTCAGGTCGGTTACTTCTTACCCTTATTCCGAACCGGCCCCAGGACCATAGTCATGTTGCGACCGTCCTGCTTCGGGCGAGACTCGACAATGCCGTACTCTTCGACATCGGCGGCCAGACGCTCCAACAGGCGGAATCCCAGTTCTGGACGAGACTGTTCACGGCCACGGAACATAATCGTGACCTTGACCTTCGAACCCTTCTCCAAGAAACGAACAACGTTGTTCTTCTTGGTTTCGTAGTCGTGGTCATCAATCTTCGGACGGAACTTCTGCTCCTTGACCACAGTCTGCTGCTGGTTCTTTCGAGCCTCGCGTGCCTTCTGGGCTTGTTCGTACTTGAACTTGCCGTAGTCCATAATCTTGGCGACCGGCGGCTTTGCTCGCGGAGCAACCTCAACCAGGTCAAGGTCTGCTTCGTAAGCGAGCTTGAGTGCGTCACCGGTGCGGACAACGCCCACCTGCTCACCATTCGGTCCTACAAGGCGGACTTCCGGTACTCGAATATCCTCGTTAATACGAGCTTCAGCGCTGATGTGGCCTCCTAGGTTGAACCTGAACAATCTTCGTTTCAAACCGCGATAGCAAGCGGGAAAGGAAGAAAAGCCACGCGTCTACAGCGGATTACTACACACTGTATAAGGACGCCTTCCAATCGTGCGATGTGACATCACCGATTAGGGTGGACCCCGGCGCTACCGTAATTCTTTGGCGCACCTAGGGTGGGACTTAAATCCTCTTCGCTGCCGAATGCAACTAAATGCTCCCCGAAGGCAGCAAGCATCGCATTCTGGCGGTCGTAGACGAGATGTTAACACAGCTGTTCTCGCATACCAAAACCGGCTCTCACTCCGGGTTATTCACCATCGGCACCCGACGCGATACCAAGCGTCAAAAAAGTGCAATCCGAATTGTAATCAGATTGGTAGATTCTCTCCATAGTTTTTAGGCCAAACACGATTAAAGTCGTCACCATGAATACTGGCTCCAACGGCTTTGGCCCTAAAGCCGAGAACACCGATCCTAATCAGCATTCCGCCCGATACGACAAGCCACCGACCGGCGATTTTGTCCTGACCGGCGACTCCGTCTCAGAGCTTTCCCATGCTCTGGCAGATTTGGAGGCCAGCTCGCTTCGGCTGGCTCAGCTCACCCGTACTTGGCAGGTGCGCCTTTCTCAGGCAAGCGGGCAAGCGCCGACTGGACCGCACGCGCCTCACACTACGGGAGCGGAATCTGCGCCAGCACCTCAAGCGCCGCCCCATGCTGCACCTCAACGGACACCTCAACACAATCCGCAACCGCCGCCAGCGCCCAGTCCACCACTAGAGCAGGCGCCTCCTCCCCGTTGGGCACCGCAGGCTGAGCAGACACTGACCACACCGCAGTATCCCCAGCAGCCTCAGCAGATGCAGGTGCCACCACCGCCAACGCAAGCTGACTGGCGGAACCAACCAGCACCCCTGCCACAGAGCGACGCAACTGCGCAGCCGATGTTTGGCTTCCCCTCTGCCCACCAATGGCGGCGGGATTCAAAGTCACCACAGTCTTCTCCCTCGTCACAGTCTTCTCCCACAGACTCCACCCCGCCACCGAAGCTGCCAGAGGCATCGCGCGAACCTCGCGAGCCCTGGTGGCGCAACGAGAAGGCAATCATCAGAATCATCGCCATCTTCGGTGGTCTCATCACCGCTGCCGGTATCGCGTTTTTCGTCGCGGTCGCAATCCAATCCGGCCTGATTGGACCGGCCGGTCGTGTGATCCTGGCTTACTTGTTGGCCGCCGTGCTCGCGGTCGCGGCTGTGCGAGCGCACCGTCGTCAAGCACCGCCTGCTGGCGTGACGGCGTTGATTGCGACATCACTAGCCGCTGCGCACCTGACAACGATGTCGATGTCCTACCTCCTCGACTGGATTCCGGTGGCGGCGACGCTGGTCATCATGTTGCCTTTCGCTGCAGTCGGTCTATACGGCGCGCGGTGGACGAAGTCGAGTGCAACCGCGGCGTGGACAATCACAATCAACACCGGATTAATGCTGTGGGCGACGATCGGCCTCGACTTCCACGCCCGCCCGCTGAGCTCCTCGCTCGCGCAAATCACCCTTCAACTGATGGTCATCGCCGCTATCGTCTGCCTCCTGAACGTCCCCTTCCGGAAGTACGTAGTCGCATTCCTGCTCGGCGCAAACGTTCTCATCGGCGTAATCACGACCAACAATGCACTGGTGATGCCCGCAATCGCCGCACTCACCATTGCCCTTTTCGTGTTTGCCCAGTTCGGCCCGCTGGCGATGGCTCGCCAACTCACTCCCGAGCTTGACGACGAGCCTTCGGAAACCAGCACCTGGGAAGACGATCTGGTCACCATCACGTCAGTAGTTGCCTTCTCGACTCCGGTTGTAGCTGCAGTCCCAATGGTCAACGCCACACAGTCCGCCTCCAGCCTCTGGCTGCTGTTCTACGGCGGATTCGTGCTGTTCATCGCAATTGCTGCAGTATTCCTTTGGAACCGTGCCATCTTCCGCTATCTCGCCCCAATGGCCTTGGCCACGGCAATTCTGCCCTGGCTAGCGCTCGCGGTGGCAGGCCCGGAAAGGAGCTCAGGAGCCGATACTGGAACCCACACTTGGGGTCTCATCCCAATCTCCATCGGTGCCGCGCTCTTTGTCTGGGCGCTGGCCACAGCACCGAAGCACGGCGCGATTGGCGCACGACTACAGGCTCCTGAACCAACCCAGGATGCCGTGGCACCATATACAAAGATTGCGGCACTGACCTGGCTGCTCGGCGCAACGGTAGTACACCTCTACATCCTGCCCGCAGCGTTGAATGCCGGTGCCGCAGCTGATTACTCGGCAACGTGGGCAGAAACGCTTTCGCTGTTGTTCCTGCTGTGCGCCGATGTCGGCCTGGCCGTGACGGCAGCGAGGTCGCAGCTACCGCCAGCTTTTGCACTGATTGGCCTGGCTACACTGGGTATGCCATTTATCGTGCTGCTCACGACTATTGGCGTGAGCTTCAACGCCGCACACATGTTGCTGAGTATTTTCTGGGCCACGATTGCCGGCATGCTGGTGCTATCGAAGAGGTTCCACCACATTCCGGCGCGACTGGCAGCGGGTTTGACGATTGCGGCGCTGTCTATCGTCAAGCTGATCTTCTACGACATGGCAACGCTCGATGGCGTTATCCGCGCCTTGGCGTTCCTCGGCTGTGGTCTGATTCTGCTGGCCATGGCGGTCTCCGGGGCGAAGCAGAAGAGTGCCGAGGAGCCGGCGGCACCGGAGCGTGACGGCACCGCCAGCGATACTGACGCTGCCGGCGCTGCTGCCGACGCTGCCGGTGCGAGCGGCGCAGCAGATGCCGACCCCGCTGCTGACAGAATGGAAGGCATCACCCGCACCGACGGTCCTGGAATTTCCGACGGAAACGAGCCGACTACCTAAGCTACTTAAGCAGCGGCTTCAGGTACTGCCCGGTGTGGGAGCCGGAACAGTTCGCGACATCCTCCGGCGTGCCCTCTACAACCACGGTGCCACCGCCGGAGCCGCCTTCCGGCCCCATGTCGATGATCCAATCCGCAGACTTGATGACATCCAAATTGTGCTCAATGACAATGACGGTGTTGCCCTTGTCCACCAGGCCCTGCAACACCAACATGAGCTTGCGGATGTCTTCAAAATGCAGCCCCGTGGTCGGCTCATCCAAGATGTAGACCGTCCGGCCATTGGAGCGCTTCTGCAGCTCACTGGCCAACTTCACGCGCTGAGCCTCACCACCCGAGAGCGTGGTTGCCGCCTGCCCGAGACGGACATAGCCCAGGCCGACGTCGACAAGCGTATTGAGATAACGCGCAATCGACTGAATCGGCTCGAAGAACTCCGCTGCCTCGGAGATGGGCATGTCCAGAACCTCAGCGATGGTCTTGCCCTTGTAACGAACCTCCAGCGTTTCGCGGTTGTAGCGCGCGCCGTGGCAAACCTCGCAAGGCACATAGACGTCCGGCAGGAAGTTCATCTCAATCTTGATGGTGCCGTCGCCCTTACACGCCTCACAGCGGCCGCCCTTGACGTTGAAGCTGAATCGACCGGGCTTATAGCCACGAACCTTGGCCTCTTGCGTCTCGGCGAAGAGGTTGCGGATCTTGTCGAACACACCGGTGTACGTCGCTGGGTTGGAACGCGGGGTGCGACCAATCGGCGACTGATCAACTTGCACCAGCTTGTCCAGCTGATCCAACCCCTCCACGCGGCTGTGTCGACCCGGCACCTGACGAGCACCGTTGAGCTCGTTGCTCATCACCTTGGCCAGGATTTCGTTGACCAAGGTGGACTTGCCGGACCCGGAAACACCCGTAACGCAGGTCAACACGCCGAGGGGGAACTTCACGTCAATCTTCTTCAGGTTGTTTTCGCGAGCGCCCTTGACCGTCACCATGCGCGATTTATCAATCGCACGACGGTTCTCCGGCACCGCCAATACCCGACGACCCGAGAGATACGCACCTGTCAGTGATTCCTCGCAGTCAACGATGCCAGACGGTTCACCCTGGTAGACGATTTGTCCACCGTATTCACCGGCCTTTGGCCCAATGTCGACCAGCCAATCGGCCTCGCGAATCGTGTCCTCATCATGCTCGACCACAATCAGGGTATTGCCCAGGTCGCGCAGGTTTTTCAGAGTCTTGATTAGACGGTTGTTATCACGCTGGTGAAGACCAATCGAGGGCTCATCCAAGACGTAGAGCACGCCAGCGAGCCCCGAACCAATCTGTGTGGCCAGACGAATTCGCTGCGCTTCACCACCGGACAGCGTGCCTGCCGAACGAGACAGGGACAGATAATCCAGGCCAACGTCAAGCAGGAATTTCAGACGAGCCTGCACCTCACGCAGAACACGCCCGGCAATCATTTCCTCGCGCTTGCCCAGAGTCAGCGAATTCAGGAATGCCGAGCCATCGTGAACCGATAGCTCTGTCAGCTCGGCAATACTCTTCTGCCCGAACTCCGCCGAATCCAACGTCACCGAAAGAATCTCCGGACGCAAACGAGTACCGCTACATGCCGGGCACGGCACCTCACGCATGTACCCCTGGAAACGCTCCTTCTGAGAGTCGCTCTCCGCCTGTGACAGCTTGCGGTGCAGGTACGGCATCACGCCTTCGAAAGGTGCGGTGTACTGGCGAGTACGGCCGTAGCGATTGCGGTAACGCACCGTGACCTTGTGGCTGGAACCATGCAGCAGGGCCTTGCGCTGCGGCGCTGTGAGGTCTTCGAAAGGCGTGGTCGGGTCGAAGCTCATCTCGGTGGCGAGGCCTTCAACCAGCTTTTCAAAGTACTTCTTGTTCAGCGTCTGCCGCCACGGCGCAATCGCCTCAATCGTCGGCAGCGACGGATCTGGAATCACCAGGTCCGTGTCCACCTCCAGCTTGGTACCGATACCGTCACACTCCGGGCACGCACCATACGGCGAGTTAAAGGAAAACGACCGTGGCTCCAACTCATCGATAGCAATACGGTGCCCATTCGGGCAGGCCATCTTCTCCGAGAACCGCTGGGTTCGACGCGGGTCGTCCGCCTCTAGCCCGACGGCGTCGATGACCACGACGCCGTCGGCAAGCAGAAGCGCCGTTTCGACGGAATCGGTGAGCCTGCGCTGCTGCGACTCCTTCACCTGGAGACGGTCAATGACCACGTCAATGTCATGCTTGACCTGCTTCTTCAGCTTCGGCGGATCCGTTAGACGGTGCATTTCACCATCGACGATGACACGCGCGTAGCCCTCGGATGCGAGGCGTTCAAACAGGTCGACGAATTCACCCTTGCGCGTGCGCACGACGGGTGCGAGGACCTGGAATTTGGTGCCCTCCGGCATTTCCATGACCTGATCGACGATCTGCTGTGGAGTCTGTGAGGAGATTACTTCCCCACAGGTCGGACAGTGCGGAGTACCGGTGCGCGCGTAGAGAAGACGCAGGTAGTCATACACTTCAGTGATGGTTCCGACGGTCGAGCGCGGGTTGCGGTTCGTCGACTTCTGGTCGATCGACACCGCCGGCGAGAGCCCCTCAATCATCTCTACATCGGGCTTTTCCATCTGCCCCAGGAACATGCGCGCATAGGAGCTCAGCGACTCCACGTAACGGCGCTGGCCCTCGGCGAAAATTGTGTCAAATGCCAGTGACGATTTACCCGACCCCGACAGACCTGTGAAAACCACCATCTTGTCTCTGGGCAAATCGATGTCAACACCCTGCAGGTTATGCTCGCGGGCGCCTCTGACCACTAGACGTTCAGCCACAGTGGGAAACCTCAATTCGTCGACGATTCACTGCCGACTAGTCTACAGTCCATAACCAATTTTTCGCACATGTGTTCAGAGACTCGTGGTTACGTTGCGCTCCTAGCGCGCCGACAGACACCTCATTACCCTGGGGCGCATGAACGACGACATTACAATCAGCCCTTACTCCAACTCGCCGAGAACGCGCGGCGTTGAGCGCATTGACTACGGCAATGTCACTATTTATAAGACCTCCGTCGGATCGATGGACAACAACGTCTACCTTTTGGTCGACTCCCGCGAGCCCGACAATTCCCTACTTATCGACGCCGCCACCGACGCCGACCATCTAATCCGCCTGGTTGAGCACGTCGGCGCGCAGGTCCGCACGATTGTCACCACGCACTCCCACGGCGATCACGTTCAGGCGCTCGGCGAGCTCCTGCAGTCATTCCCGGCCCGCCACATCACGTCCAGCCTCGACGCTGCCGACATTCCCGAGCCCGCCGACCAGCAGCTCGACGGCGGCGAGACCATCACGTTCGGCGAGGACATCACGCTGCCCACGTTCATCCTTCGCGGACACACCAAGGGCGGCCTCTGCCTCGACCTGTCCGCCAAGGAAGCCGGCGCGCTTTCCGACGACACCCCGTCACACCACCTCTTCGTCGGTGACAGCATCTTCCCAGGCGGTGTCGGCAAAACGTACTCGCCCGAGGATTTCACGCAGCTTATCGACGATGTCGAGAGCCGTGTCTTCCGCGTCTACCCCGCCGACTCGGTGATTCACCCCGGCCACGGCAAAGACACCACAGTTGGTGTCGAGAGCCCCGAGGTCGAGAACTGGCGCCAGCGTGGTTGGTAGCGCTGGATGAGCGTGGTCGGTAGTGCTGGATGGTGCCGCAGCTTCTGAAAAACTTGTCATTCCCGCGACATAAATAGGCCGGGCTGCGTAGGATTAATAGTGAATTACAGCGACCAGATGGCCAAAAACACGGTTTCACCTGGACGACAAAGGAGATGGAATTTAGATGATTCGCAAGTTTGCCCGACCAATGCTGGCCTCGGTTTTCGTTGCCGACGGTGTCGACACGCTGATGAACCAGAAGGATCATGAAGAGGGCGCACGCGACCTGATTGCCCGCGTCCGCTCCGTAACCCCGAACCAGTACAACAAGTACGTGCCAAATAGCGAGAAGCTGGTTGTCCAGGTCGTCGCTGGCACCAAGGTTGCTGCGGGTTCCCTCTACGCTCTGGGTAAGGCCCCACGCCTGTCCGCCACCGCTCTGGTCGCTGCACAAGTTCCGACGATGCTCGCTCGCCACGCATTCTGGGAAACCCAGGATTCGAAGGAGAAGGCGGCTCGCCGCACTGGTTTCCTGACCGACATCGGTTTGCTGGGCGGCCTCTTCCTGGCTACTGCTGACACCGACGGCAAGCCGGGTGTCGCTTGGCGCGCTGAGAAGGCAGGCAAGCAGCTGAACAAGAAGGTTCAGGCTGCCCTGCCGACCAAGTCTGAAACCGAGCAGCGCACTGAGGAAATCAGCGCAGCCTTCGCTTCCGCCGGCGAGAACGTCCGCGAAAAGGCCGGCCTGCTCCGCGACCGCGCTTCTGAGGCCACCGATGGCGCTCGTGAATACGTCGAGGACAACAAGGACGGCTGGCGCGAGCAGCTCACCGACGCCTTCGACACCGCTAAGAGCTACGTCGAGGACAACAAGGACGACTGGATTGCCAAGGCCACCGAGCTCGCTGAGGACGCGCGCGACTATGCCGAGGACCTGGGCAAGGATCTCAAGAAGGACACTCGCAAGCAGCGCAAGGAACTGCGCAAGCGCGCAGCCAAGGCTTCCAAGGAGGCCAAGAAGTCCGCAAAGAAGGCGCAGAAGCGCCTGCAGTAAGTTTGCTGCCGCAGTTAAAGCGGTATACTTAAACGCTCCCCACGCCACTACGCGTGCGGGAGCGTTTTCATATTTTTATATTCATTCAGCACATCAGTTAGCACTAATTTTGCGATTCGTTGAGGAGACCAGGTTGGCGTCGCGCGCATCCGAGCCCGGGCAGGACCAGACAGGCCGCATTGGCCACACTGGCCAGGCAGGTCTGCCGGACCAGGCAAGTTCAGCACCACAGCGAGAAGAAGAAAGCATCCTTGCTGCCGAACAGGCCTACGTCGACCGTGCGTTCAGCTTCCTCGACCGGGCACGCGAGCGCGACCAAGAGTACCTGCGCCAGGTCATGCTCATCGACGACCCAGACCCGCAAGCCCGCGTTGAACGCGAGGTGGAATACCACCGACTACAGGCTAATCTGGACCGCTACCGCTCAGCCGAGATCGGCCTGGTCTTTGGTCGAATCGATATCGATGACACAGATCCCGACAATCCTTTGGCAGAGGAAGGGCCGGGGGCGACCGTCGATAAGCGATACATCGGGCGAATCGGCCTGTCCGATGAAAACGACGACTACCGCACGGTCATCATGGATTGGCGTGCCGACGGCGCGCGCCCGTTTTACCTGGCCACGACCGCGCATCCCGAGGGAGTCAGCCTGCGCCGACACCTGCGCACGCACGGCCGGAAGGTCCGCAGCATTGACGACGAATGGCTCTCCGGCGAGGAAGCCGACAGCGCACACGAGACCGAAGTTGAAGCGGGCGTCGGTGGCGAATCGGTGCTGCGGGAGGTCATGAATCAAGCGCGCACCGGCCATATGCGCGGCATTGTGGAGACCATTCAGCGCGAGCAGGACCTCATCATCCGCGACTCCACCCGCGGCACTCTGGTCGTCCAGGGCGGCCCCGGCACGGGCAAGACGGCGGTGGCGCTGCATCGCGTCGCATGGCTTCTCTACACCTACCGCGATCAGCTGGCGAAAACCGGTGTCCTCATCATCGGCCCGAACACAACCTTCCTCGACTACATCTCCCGCGTGCTGCCGAGCCTCGGCGAAACGGGCGTGGTGCTGACCACCATCGCCGATCTCTACCCCGGCGTGCGCGGTTCCGACGCGCTTATCGACGGACACAACCCCGAACCCTTGGTTGCGCAGGAAGTTAAGGGCTCGATTGAGATGCTCACGATCCTGCGTGAGGCCGTGCGGGCCTACCAGGAGCTGCCCGCGGAACCTCTTGAGGTCCGGAACGACAACATCACTCTGACCATCACGCCGGAGATGGTGAAAGCCGCGCGGACGCGTGCGCGGAGGACTCGTAAACCCCACAATCTGGCTCGCCCGATTTTCCGCGATCACGTGGTGGAACTGCTGGCCGCACAGATGGCCGAGGTCATCGGTGCCGATCCGCTGGGCGGCGAAAACCTCCTGTCCGTGACCGACATTGCCGATCTACGCGACGAAATCGACGAATCCGGAGCAGTTGCCGACATCCTCGATGAGCTGTGGCCTGCGCTTACGCCCGAGCGGGTGCTGTCGGAGCTGCTGAGCTCTCGCGAGGCCATCGACTACGCCGCCACCGATTACGACGAGCTGACGCGCGAGGCTCTCTACCGGCCGGAAGGCACCGACTGGATGCCTTCCGACGCCCCGCTTCTCGACGAGCTGGCGGAACTCCTCGGCCCAGTTGGTGACGCGGAGGCCGATGAAGAGGATTGGCAGGCCCGCGTCGAGGAAGCGCAGGGCGCGTTGGATACCCTGTCCAGTTCTGCGTCCCAGGATCTTGACGACGGCTTCGAGGCCGAGATCTTGTCAGCGTATGACGTCATCGATGCCGAGGCACTGGCCGAACGCCACCGTGAGCGCGACCTGCGATCCACCGCCGAGCGGGCGGCGGCGGATCGCCTGTGGGCCTACGGCCATGTCATCGTCGACGAGGCTCAGGAACTCTCCGCGATGGCCTGGCGAATGCTGCGCCGCCGCAGCCCCAACGGCTGGATGACCCTCGTCGGCGACGTGGCCCAGACGGGCTCCCCCGCAGGTGCCGCGACCTGGGATGATGTGCTGGAACCCATCATCGGCTCGAGGTGGCATCTCCACGAGCTGACCGTCAACTACCGCACCCCAGCTGAGGTGATGGAGGTCGCCGCCAGCGTCCTGGCCGAGATTGATCCGGAGCTGGAGGCACCGCAGTCGATCCGCGCGACCGGCCGCAAGCCTGTCCAGGCTCGCACCGTGACGGAGGCTCTGGCGCATGTGGAGCAGGTTGCGCAGCCGGACCGCCTGGCCGCTGTAATCGCGCCCGCCGAATTGCTCGAAGCCACGCGCGCGGAGGTGCGGGAGTTCCTCGGTGGTGGAGCTGGTGGAGCTGGTGACCCTGATGGTGCTGGCGGGGCTAGTGCCGCCGATGACGCACCTGCTACTCGCCCCAGCAAACTCACCAACTGCGCGGTCTACGACATCACGACCTCAAAAGGCCTGGAATTCGACGAGGTCATCGTCGTTGCGCCCGACCAGATTGTGGCGCAATCCCCACAGGGGCTACAGGACCTGTACGTTGCACTGACTCGTGCGACCCAGGGGCTAATTGTTGTGGCGCCTCAGCAGTCGGGCGTTTTGCCGGAGCTGCAATGGTTAGAATGACGAGGATAGTGCCGTACAGAATGAGTGAGACATAATGTCCCAAAACTATCTACCTCAGCTAGCTGAACTTCGCGCACGCCGTCTCATTGCCCAGGGGTTAGCTGCAAGTCAAGCACGCAGCGATTGGAATACAAACCTCAAGTCGCCTGCATTATCAGCAACGCATGGCATGGTTGCTCTGCAAGGACAGAATTATTCGAACGGTGTTGATGCCATCGCCTTGCGCAGTGGCAGCACCACCGACGATGTTTTAGCAGCCATTTCTTCTTACGACATCGTTCGCTGTTGGTCGCAACGAGGCACCCTGCACTTTGTTTCAGCGCAAGACGCGGGAGCAATTATGAGGTTGACGAATCCGCGCATCGAAAAGGCAGCAGCAAGACGTCGTACGACACTCGGGCTTTCTCAAGATGATGTGCAGACCGCAAGGGCAGCATTTCATTCCGAATTGCGCTCACGTGGCCTGTCCGACCCGCTGACTCGGACTGAAGCCTATGAGGTTTTCGCAGATCATGGAATAGACCCCACGGAACAAAGAGGTCCTCACCTACTGCGCACATTCGGCGGCGAAGGCGCTGTCGTCCAAGGGCCACGAAGAGGATCCGAAGATACCTTCGTCCTGCTTGCCGACGTAACGTCCAAAGACGGCCTCTCAGCAAATACCACAGAGGGCTCCAGCACAGAACACTCAGCTGAATCCACGCTGGCCGACATTGCCTGGCGCTATGTTAATTCCCGCGGACCTATCTGTGTAGCTGACTTCGCGTGGTGGCTGGGGCTGACGAAAACTCAAGCGAAAAAGGCCTTTAAGCTTATCGACCACTTAATAGCTCCTTTCTCCCTCGATTCCTCTGCCTCTCCGCACACGCCAACTGACACAGAATTCACCGGCGAAGGACTCGCACAAAATGAGTACTTCATGCCGGCATGGCAGCAGAACGTAGCTGAGGCCGAGCTTGAAGCCGCGCTTTCACTGACGCTTCGACTGCCCGCTTTTGACGAGTACCTCATGGGCTATGGCAGCCGTACCGAAGTTCTTCCTGAATCCCTTCGCAACCAGGTCTTAACCAGAAACGGAATTAGCTGGCCTTTTGTAGTTGAAGAAG
Source organism: Corynebacterium sp. MSK019 (assembly GCF_030232425.1). NCBI lineage: Bacteria > Bacillati > Actinomycetota > Actinomycetes > Mycobacteriales > Corynebacteriaceae > Corynebacterium > Corynebacterium sp. MSK019. The sequence continues at coordinate 34,163 of NZ_JASPJT010000007.1, forward strand.
GGGTTATCACCGGCCGACAATAGAAAAACCGGCACCTCAACTAAGAGATGCCGGTTTAAAACGAAAGCTAAATTGTTAGCTGACGGTCTTACTAGCTCACCGTTTTGTTAGCTCACAGTGTGAACAATCATGACGTCACAGTCCGACTGACGAGCAACATCAGCCGGCACGGAGCCCAGCAGACGACCAGTCAGCGAGTTAATACCGCGGTTGCCAACCACCAGCAGGTCAGCGCGACGGTCAGTGACCAGAGACATCAGAGCCTCAACCGGGGAGCCGGAACGAACCTCGGTCTCAACCTTGGTAGCGCCGACGGCCTCTGCGGCCTCCTTAGCAGCAGCCAGGTTCTTCTGAGCCGGGTCATCACCGAGGACCTGAACCGAATCCTGGCGCAGGGTCTTGGACGCATCCTCTGCAGTCTCGTAGTAAGCGCAGCCGATAACCAGGGTGGCATCGAAAGCCGCGGCAATCGAGGCAGCGCGCTCTACTGCGAGCAGCGACGACTTAGAACCATCCGTGCCGACAACAATGGTCTTGTAATCACTCATGAAAACTATCCCTCACTGTGGAAGTTGCATTAAAACAGTTCATCGTGCGTAACGCCGTCGTTGCCCCGAACCCACTGGCCAGAGCCACTTTCGCGAATACACTGTTTTACTTCCCACAACAGTAGCAAAAAACTACTCGACACCGGCCTCAATCATCCCCTTAAGTTCCTTCTTGAGGTCGAAAATCTCATCGCGCAAGCGCCCCGCGAGCTCGAACTTCAACTCTCGCGCAGCCGCGGCCATCTGCTCCGACAGGTCCGCGATAAGCGCCTCGAGCTCCGCCCTCGGCATCTGCTTACCGCTAGCACCATCGGCCGCGCCCGAGCCGTCGGCACGCGAGAGCAGCGCATCAGCGGCCGCACCGGTCTTGCCTTCGTAATCGGTGTCAGCGTTGTCGTAGACCTGATCCAGAATGTCCGCGATCTTCTTGCGCAGCGGCTGCGGATCGATGCCATGCTCAGTGTTGTAAGCAATCTGCTTTTCGCGGCGGCGCTCCGTCTCGTCGATGGCGAACCGCATGGAATCGGTGATCTTGTCGGCGTACATGTGCACCTCGCCGGAGACGTTTCGCGCGGCACGACCAATCGTCTGAATCAACGAGCGCTCCGAACGCAGGAACCCCTCCTTGTCGGCGTCGAGGATTGCCACCAGCGAAACCTCGGGCAAGTCCAGCCCCTCGCGCAGCAGGTTAATACCGACCAGCACGTCGTACTCGCCGAGACGCAACTGCCGCAGCAACTCAACGCGCTTGAGCGTATCAACATCCGAGTGCATGTACCGCACCTGCACACCATTTTCGAGCAGGTAGTCGGTCAGATCCTCCGCCATCTTCTTCGTCAGGGTGGTGACGAGAACGCGTTCGTCACGCTCGGTGCGCTTTCGGATCTCGCCGATCAAATCATCAATCTGCCCCTCAGTAGGCTTAACGACGATCTTGGGGTCCACCAGCCCAGTCGGACGAATAACCTGCTCCACATACTCGCCACCGGTCTTTTCGAGCTCATAGTCACCCGGCGTTGCGGACATGAACACGACCTGGCCCACGCGGGCATCGAATTCGTCGAACGTCAGCGGGCGGTTATCCAACGCCGATGGGAGGCGGAAACCGAAGTCGACGAGGTTGCGCTTACGGGAGGCATCGCCCTCGAACATGCCGCCAATCTGCGGCACGGTGACGTGCGACTCATCGATGATGGTGAGGAAGTCCTCCGGGAAATAGTCAATGAGCGTCGCGGGGGCCGAGCCCGGCGCGCGACCATCGATGTGGCGCGAGTAGTTCTCAATGCCGGAGCAGAAGCCGACCTGTTCAATCATTTCGAGGTCGTACTCCGTGCGCATGCGCAGACGCTGTGCTTCCAGCAACTTGCCCCGGTTTTCCAGATCCGCCAGGCGTTCGGCGAGTTCGGCCTTGATGTCCGCGACGGCCCGTTCCATCCGCTCCGGGCCTGCGACGTAGTGCGTAGCTGGGAAGATGCGCAGCTCAGGGACTTGGTCGATGACGTCGCCTGTGACTGGATTGAGGTAGTACAGCGAATCAATCTCGTCGCCGAAGAACTCCACCCGCACGGCCTTTTCTTCGTAGGCCGGGATGATATCGACCACGTCACCTTTTACTCGGAAGGTGCCGCGGGTAAAGGCAATGTCATTGCGGGCGTACTGAATGTCCACCAAAAGGCGCAGGAACTGGTCGCGGTCGACTTCCTCGCCCTCCTTCAGCCACACCGAACGGTCGAGGTATGACTGCGGGGTACCCAGGCCATAGATGCAAGAAACAGAGCTGACGACGACTACGTCGCGACGCGACAGCAGCGCTGAAGTAGCCGAGTGGCGCAGGCGCTCCACGTCCTCGTTGATGGAGGAATCCTTTTCAATATAGGTATCGGTCTGCGCGATGTAGGCCTCGGGTTGGTAGTAGTCGTAGTACGAAACGAAGTACTCGACCGCGTTGTTTGGCAGCAGGCTGCGGAGCTCATTGGCCAGCTGGGCCGCAAGCGTCTTGTTCGGTGCCATGACGAGGGTTGGCCGCTGCACCTTTTCGATCAACCACGCTGCGGTGGCTGACTTACCGGTGCCCGTGGCACCCATCAGGACTACCTCGCGCTCGCCTCTATCTAGGCGCTCCGACAGTTCCGCGATTGCCTGCGGCTGGTCGCCCGAGGGCTCGAACTCGCTGATGACCTCGAAGTTTCCCTCAGCGCGCTCGACTTCACCGACGGGACGGAACTCCGAGTGCGCGAGGACGGGTTGCTCTGCTGCAAATGCCATAGTTCCCAGCGTAGCGAAGGCTGTCTTGAAAGCGGCTGGTTACGTTACTTCCTGGGGCTTTGGGCTGTCCAGGGCTGGGGCCCAGGGGCTTAGGAGCGGCTGTCGAGTTCCGGACCAACATTAAAATCGGCACAGATTTGGACAAGGCTGGCATAAAGTCGCTGCCAGGCCAGCAAAGGCGGGTTCCGCTTCACCAGCTGGCCCTTAGTGCGCATGGACTGACTCCTGGTGAAGCGCAAGCCGTCTTATCGATGGTCCGCGGCTGCGGCTGCGAGGCTGCAAGGCTGCAAGGCTGCGGGAGGCCTGGGTTATCCACACCCTGAAAGTTGTCCACAGATTGGACGTGGAGCCTCTCTCACAGAAAATCCCCTGGGCCGAAAAAGCTTAGAGTCCCGACCATGGGAAGTTTCACCACGGCCGAGTTGCGTGCACTCGGCATCGGAGAGAAAAAGACCAGAGCCCTCCTACAACAAGGCAGGCTAATTAAATTGGTACGTGGCCTCTACATTGACGACCACTCTCCCGCCTCAGTCGCCCGAGCAATCACGGGGCATTACAAAAGCATTGCGCTAACCGGTAAAAGCGCAGCTCAAATCCACTTGAGACTTCCCCTGACACTTCCTATCCAGGCAGAGGGCGCGGGATCAGTTCAGGCCGAGACCTTCTCCATTAGGCACAGCCGCCTGCCGGCCTGCACCAGAATCGATGGCATACCAGTTGTCGAAGCCCTCTGGGCAGCACGCGCTTCAAAAGACTATGCACACAGAATCCTGGAAACACACTACGCCGGCCGGGACGGCGAGAAGCGACTCAACCACGACCTCCGCCGGATGCGGAAAGTCCCCGCATGGCTGCGTGAAACCATCGCTACCACGCCGATTGGCTCATGCAGCGAACTCGAGCGCAAGCTGGCCCGTCCACTAATCAAGCGCGGGTACCGCATCCGAATGAACCAGTACATCGGCCCCTACTGCTTCGACATCCTGCTTGACCAGTGGAAAATAGCTATCGAAGTCGACTCAGAGACGTACCACGCTAACGAAGACTCGTTCATCACAGATCGCTGGAAGGCCAACTCCGGCACGCTGCACGGCTGGATAATCCTAAGGTTCACAGACTCATGCATCAATTGGAATCTCGACAGCGTCCTCGACGAGATCGAGCAGGCAATCCGATGGGTACAAAAGCGCCGTCCCCGCGTGGACTATAAACCAGGATGGCCTGCCTGCCAGAAAGTTTGGGAGTGGAATCCAACGGTTGGCTACGCCAATAAGCAGCGATAAACAGCCGATATCGCGAGATAAACAGCCATCCACTTGCCAAATTGTTATTTATTTTGTAATGAAAACTGACCGAACAGCAACTAGCCTGGCGCCTATGAACACTTCGCGCCGCACACCAGTCCACACGCCCGCTACGACTCGCCCAGGTTCCACCACTCGAAAAGCAACCTCACACCGAGCCCTTGTGGCCGGCATCCTCGCTACCACCGCATTGGCTTTCACCGCCTGCTCAACACAGGAAACTGAAGCAGCGCCCGAATCTGCTGCTCCGGTTGAAACCACTACCGTTACTCAGACCGAGGATGGCGTGTCTGACAAGAGTTCGGGCAACACGCCAAACCCAACCGGTTCTGCACCGGACCAGGGAGGCGATACATCGACGGCGGAGACTGGTGGCGCGTCGACGTCGTCAAGCGAAAGAGGCGACAACGGCGACGGGAGCCGGCTTCGTCAGGACATGACCGCTGAAATCTACAACAACCCCTCGCCGGGATCTACCTTCATGGCGGCCGGCGAACAGGCAACCACCTGCATCTACGGCGATGGGTACGGCCTCAACCTCATCGCGGCGGGCCCGAATACCAGCTGCGACTTTGCGAAGGCCGTTTTCAACCAGCAGACCGAGGGGCTTAACGCCTCGGAGGACAATATCCGCGACCACCTGCAGCCAAACATCAAGGCCAAGAGTCCCGCGACCGGGAAGACCTACGACCTCAGCTGCAGCACACAAGACGACGTTGTCGTGTGCACCGGCGGCAACAACGCGAAGATTTACATGTACTAGCGCACCAGGTGGCGGTCGGCAGTCGGTGCAACTGCTGGCCGCCAGCCGCGATTCGCCGATGGGGAATCGCAACAAGCCCGCAAACTCCCGCCTACAGTGAAACCATGACTGTTTCCCGCTTGCGCCCCTTCGGCGAGACCATCTTCGCCACCATGTCCCGCCTCGCTACCGAGCACGAGGCAATCAATCTTGGGCAGGGCTTCCCGGATTGGGATGGGCCGGACGAGGTGCTCGCGGAGGCGCGACATCAGATAGCTGGAGGAAACAACCAGTACGGCCCCGGCCGCGGTATGAAGGTGCTCCGTGATGCCATCGTCGCCGATCGCGCCCGCCGCACGGGGCAGGTCTACGACGCCGACACCGAATGCCTCGTCACGGTCGGCGCCACGGAGGCGATTGCCGCCACCGCCTTGGGGCATCTCGAACCCGGCAGCCACGTCATCGTCATCGAGCCGTACTACGACTCGTACAAAGCCGTCATCGCACTGGCTAACTGCACATATACCGCGGTGCCGCTCATCCCCGCAGCTTCCGGCACGGCACGCTCCTGGTCGCTCGACCGCAGCGCGCTTGCCGATGCCGTCACCGCTAAAACGGCCATGATTATCATCAATTCGCCGCACAACCCCACCGGCACCGTCCTCACGGAGGAGGACTTGCAGGCCATCGCCGATGTCGCCATCGCAAACAATCTACTCGTGCTTGCCGACGAAGTCTACGAACGCCTGTACTTCAACGGATTGTCACACTCTTCCATCAGCACTCTGCCGTGCATGCGTGAGCGCACCATTGTCGTGTCCAGCGCCGCAAAAACCTTCAACGTCACCGGATGGAAGATCGGCTGGGCGCTGGCCCCGACCGAACTACTCGATGGCGTCGTCAAGGCCAAGCAGTTCTTGAGCTATGTCGGCGCCACTCCCCTTCAGCCCGCAGTCGCCCGTGGCCTGCAGGAATGTGCCCCATGGGTGGACGAGCTGGCGGGTCAGCTCGAGGGCAACATGCGGCTCCTCGCCGATGGGTTGGAGGGCCTTGGCGCCGACGTCTTCACGCCGCAGGCAGGGTATTTTGTCGTCGCCGATGTCTCGAGCTGGGGGCTTGGCGACGCCCTGGAGACCTGCACCCGCCTGGTCAAGGAATGCCGCGTCGCAGCCATCCCCGTCACCGCTTTTGTGGATGACCCAGAGTCAGAAAAGTACCGCTACCTGGTGCGGTTCGCTTTCTGCAAGCGCGCCGAGGTGATTGAGAAGGCTATCACCCGGCTGCGGGATTATCTTGCTGCCCGGCCTGCAGCTGGCGAATCTGATTCAGCGGCTGAATAATCCGCTCCCAAATCCGGTCGACCTGGCGCACGAGGTCCTCCTCGGTGCCTGAGTTTTCCAGAACTACGTCGGCGAACTGCAGGCGCTTATCATCGCTGATTTGCTTAGCGATGCGCTGCTTCGCATCCTCTCGGTCTACACCACGGCTTTCCACCAGACGGTCGAGACGGACCTCCACCGGGGTATGCACAACTACGACGAGGTCCTGTGCTTCCGACTGCCCCATTTCAATCAACAGCGGAGAGTCAAAAACAATGATGGCGTCACCTGCCGCGTTGAACTGCTCTTCGGTGCGCTGCTCAATACGCGGATGGGTGATGGAGTTCAGCAGCTCCGTCTTCTCCGCGGATACGAAGGCGCGCTTCGCAAGCTCGCCGCGGTTGAGGGAGCCGTCGTCAAGCAAAATGCCCTCGCCGAAAGCTTCGGCGAGTTCGGCAAGCGTCGGTTCCCCGGGTTCGACGACGTCGCGAGCGATCTGATCAGCGTCGATGATGACGGCACCGAGCTCGGCAAACCTACGGGCGACCGTAGATTTCCCACTGCCCATGCCGCCGGTTAATCCTACTTTGAGCATGTCTCTAAGGGTACGTGGACACGCCCCCGCACGTTAGTGCTTTACGACGAGATCCTCGATGCGGTGACCCTCTTCAACGGGATCTGGGTTGACTGGGACCGGGGCGGTGCCGTTACCGAATGGGCTGCTACCAAGGGCCTCACGGCCGTGCGGCTGGAGCAGGTCAGAGAGCTCCGGCCCCTTCGGGACAATCCCTAAAGGATTGAGGTCGCGATGGACTTCGTAGTAGTGGCGCTTGATATCGACGAAGTCAGTGGTGTCGCCGAAGCCCGGAGTCTGAAAGAGATCACGCAGGTAGTTGTATAGAACCGGCATCTCGGAGATCTTGCTCCGGTTGCACTTGAAGTGGCCGTGGTAGACGGCATCGAAGCGGATGAGGGTTGTGTAAAGGCGAATGTCGGCCTCAGTGATGTGGTCGCCCATGAGGTAACGGCGGGTCTCTAAGCGCTCAGAAACCTTGTCTAGGGCATCGAACAGCCGGTCGTAAGCCTTGTCGTAGGAGTCCTGCGAGCCTGCGAAACCACAGCGGTAGACGCCGTTGTTGATCTCGGTGTAGATGAACTGCATAAGCTCATCCATTTCCTCGCGCATCTCCACCGGGTAAAGATCCGGGGCGCCTTCGCGGTGGAACTCGGTCCACTCGGTAATGAAGTCCAAGGTGATCCAGGGAAAGTCATTGGTCACGACCTCGCCCGACTCGATCTCGACGATGGCCGGAACAGTAATGCCACGCTGGTAGTCCGGGAAACGCTTGAGGAATGCCTCCTGCAGGCGCTCGTAGCCGAGTACTTCATCGCGGCCACCTGGGCCTTTGTCGAATGTCCAGGAGCGGGCATCGTGCACTGGCCCTGGAATTCCGACTGAAATTGCATCTTCCAAGCCGAGCAACCTGCGAACAATAAGCGTGCGGTGTGCCCATGGGCACGCGCGAGCCGCGATGAGGCGGTAGTGACCGGCTTCAACGGGCCACGTCTTAATTCCGTCGCCTACCTCGCGACCGTTCTTAACAATGCGGTCGTTGATATAGCGGGTGTCGCGGTTAAAGTCCTTACCCTCCTGCGAGTACACACCACCGGTAGAATGGGAGGAATCCTCTACGTGATTAGCGTTATCTACCTGTTTGGCTTCGTCCTTTGTTGTCATGTCATCAATCATATGGGCAGAAAGATAGGCTGTCAACGGCAGTAAGGGCAGCCAGAGCCACCAAAATCGACAAGGCCACCAGGACATTAGGGCCCTTAGGGCCAATAGGACGGCTTGCGCTTCGCCAGCAGCCCGTTACTGTGCAGCAAGCCACTTCTGGTGAAGCGCAAGCCCGCTTTAGGCAACAGCGGCGCCACCTTTATGGCCCAAAGCCCCAACACCAGGACCAAAAATGCAGCAAGCCCCCAAGCCGCCGCTATAAGAACAAGGCCGAGCAGGTGCCCGTCGTAAAGCAAAGAAGGCACGAAAAAGCCCCAGCGAGGAAAACCTCGCCGGGGCAATTTCTCAAAGGGACGTGTAAGCCCTTAGCGGTCTAGCTTAGTTGCCAGCCAGCTTCTCGCGCAGAGCAGCGAGCTGCTCGTCGGAAGCCAGGGTGCCGCCTGCATTGTCTGCAGCCGGTGCGGCCGGAGCAGCCGGAGCTGCCTCGCCGGACTCGGAGGAGTAGTTCGAAGCGGTCTCTGCAGCCTCGGCAGCTGCAGCGCGGTGACGCTCGATCTGGGCAGCGTGCAGCTGGTGGTGACGCTCTGCCTCTGCGTAGCGAGCCTCCCACTCTGCGCGCTGGGTCTCGAAGCCCTCCATCCACTCGTTGGTCTCCGGGTCGAAGCCCTCCGGGAAGATGTAGTTGCCCTGCTCGTCGTAGGAGTCGCCCATGCCGTACTTGGTCGGGTCGAACTCTTCGGTGAAGTCCTCGTCAGCCTGCTTGAGGGACAGGGAGATACGACGACGCTCGAGGTCGATGTCGATGACCTTGACCATGACCTGCTCGTCGACGGAGACAATCTGGTCCGGAACGTCGATGTGGCGGGAAGCCAGCTCGGAGATGTGAACCAGGCCCTCGATGCCCTCCTCGACGCGGACGAACGCACCGAACGGAACCAGCTTGGTGACCTTGCCCGGAACAATCTGGCCGATTGCGTGAGTGCGGGCGAAGACGCGCCACGGATCTTCCTGAGTAGCCTTCAGGGACAGGGAAACGCGCTCGCGGTTCAGGTCGACCTCGAGAACCTCGACGGTGACCTCGTCGCCAACCTGGACAACCTCGGACGGGTGGTCGATGTGCTTCCAGGACAGCTCGGAAACGTGAACCAGGCCGTCAACACCGCCGAGATCGACGAATGCGCCGAAGTTGACGATGGAGGAAACGACACCCTTGCGGACCTGGCCCTTCTGCAGCTGGTGCAGGAACTCAGAGCGGACCTCAGACTGGGTCTGCTCGAGCCATGCACGGCGGGACAGAACGACGTTGTTGCGGTTCTTGTCGAGCTCGATGATCTTGGCCTCGATCTCCTGGCCGATGTACGGCTGGAGGTCGCGGACACGACGCATCTCGACGAGGGAAGCCGGCAGGAAGCCGCGCAGGCCGATGTCGAGGATCAGGCCGCCCTTGACGACCTCGATGACGGTACCGGTAACCGGTTCGTCGTTCTCCTTGAGCTGCTCGATGGTGCCCCAAGCACGCTCGTACTGAGCGCGCTTCTTGGACAGGATGAGGCGGCCTTCCTTGTCTTCCTTGGTCAGGACCAGCGCGTCGATCTCATCGCCAACTTCGACCACTTCGTCAGGGTCGACATCGTGCTTGATGGACAGTTCGCGGGAAGGAATGACACCTTCAGTCTTGTAGCCGATGTCGAGAAGAACCTCGTCGCGGTCAACCTTAACGACGGTGCCTTCAACGATGTCACCATCGTTGAAGTACTTCATCGTCGAGTCGACAGCGGCCAGGAAATCCTCAGCGGTGCCAATGTCGTTGATGGCAACCTGAGGGACGTTAGAAGTGGACATATAAGATGTGCTCCGAAGCGGATAGAAATCGAAAAACGGACAATTTCGGCCTTGCCCCTCAAAGAAACCCCTGGACAACCGGGCCAAATCCGCTTTCGGCGAATCTCACCATTGGCAATTAGTTAACCCGATGTCCATGAAGCTCGAGGCTGCAAAGTCGGCACGCTAATGCATACCTAGCGAACAATACCGATTTGAGCTGCGACATTCAAGTCCGCAACACATCCGCGGCAAGCCCGCATCAAGTCCGCCGACCAGCACTACGGCCCGACCTTCGCACCACTAATGCGCAGCAGTATCCCAGTTCACACCAGCACCGATGGAAACATCCAACGGCACCAGCAATTCAGCCGCCGAGTCCATCTCGCGATGCAACAGCTCCTTGATGGCTCCCTCTTCCCCATCTGCAACTTCAACAACCAGTTCGTCATGAACCTGCAGGAGGACACGTGAGCGCAACCCGCCCCGTCGTAAAGCATCGTCGACCCGGAGCATCGCAATCTTAATAATGTCTGCCGCCGACCCCTGAATCGGCGAGTTCAATGCCGCACGTTCCGCGTTATCGCGAGCGATGCGGTTGTCGGCGTTGAGTTCCGGCAGGTAGCGACGACGATCGAACATCGTGGCCGTAAAGCCGTCCTTGCGCGCCCGCTCAACAACCTTGTGCAGGTAATCGCGCACGCCGCCGAAGCGCTCGAAGTAGTCCTCCATGAGCTTCTTCGCCTCGCGCTGCGGAATGTCGAGCTGCTGCGCCAGACCAAAAGCACTCAGACCATAAGCCAGACCGTAACTCATCGCCTTCACACGACGACGCAGCTCGGGCGTAACCTCATCGATGCCGACACCGAAAACCTTCGAACCAACGTAGTTGTGCAGGTCCTCGCCCTGTCGGTAGGCCTCAATCAGCCCCGGATCCTGCGACAGGTGCGCCATCACGCGCATCTCAATCTGCGAGTAGTCCGCGGTGATCAGCTGCTCATAGCCATCGCCGACCACGAACGCCTCACGAATCCGTCGCCCGAACTCCGTGCGCACCGGGATGTTCTGCAGATTCGGCTCCGTCGACGACAGACGCCCCGTCGCCGCGACCGTCTGATTAAAAGTCGTATGAATACGGCCATCATCAGCGACAGCCTTAATCAGCCCCTCCACGGTCGACTTCATCTTCTGCGACTCGCGAAACTTCAGCAGGTAATCCAGGAACGGATGCGGGTTGACCTTCGCCAGCCCCTCAATCTCCTTCGCCGCCGTGGAATAGCCAGTCTTCGTCTTCTTTGTCCTGGGCATCCCCAGCTGGTCAAACAGGACCTCTTGCAACTGCTTCGGCGATCCGAGATTCAACTCAGGCTTATCGACGAGGTTGCGAGCCTCACTCTCCGCTTCATCGGTAGCCGCCTGCGCCTGCTTTCGGAGCTCCTCGAGCGCATCAACATCGACAGCGATACCGGCACGCTCCATCCGACCCAGCACTGGGGCGAGCGGGACTTCCAGGTCGGCGTACACGCTGTAGAGCCCGGCCTCGTCGAGTTCGACAGCCAATCGCTCAGCCAGGTCGATGACGGCGGCGACATAGGAAGCGTCTTCGGCCGGGCCATCGAGCAGGGTCATTTGGCCATCGGCCTGCGAAAGAGTCTGGCCCAGGTGACGCTGGACGACGTTGTCCAAGCTGTAGCTGCGCTGGCTTGGGCGCAGCAGATACGCAGCCAGGAAGGTGTCGTGGATGACCCCGGCCAGCTCGAAGTCGTAGTTCCAGAGTGCATGCATGGCCGTTTTAGAGTCATGCACCAGCTTCGGATGGTCGCCAGCGAGCCACTCGCGCAGTGCGTCGGCATCTTCGGCGGAAAGATCACCCAAGTCGAGAGAAACAGCCTGGCCGGAGGTCTTGCCCTTCTCATCTGCGGAGCCAATCATCAGGGTGTGCTCCCCGACCTGCAACGCGGCCGGCTCGTGCAGATTATCGAGCCAGGCAGCCAGGGCGCCGTCGTCAAGCGAAACAGCCTCGAGCTTTGTCGCGCTGTCGCTGGTGGAGGCGGTGACGCCCGCGCCTTCGATGGAAAGGGTGCGGAAGACGCGTTCGCGAAGGTTGTCGCCGAATTCAAGGCGGTCGAAGAAGTCGATGATGCCCTGGGCGTCGGCGGGACGGAGCTCGAGCTCGTTCGGACCATACGGCAAGGGCAGGTCCTTGACCATTTCGGTGATGTCGCGGTTCAGCTGGACGTTTGCGACGCGCTCGCGGAAGTTATCGCCGACTTTGCCGCGGATTTCGTCAGCGTGGTCGATGAGGTTTGCCAGCGTGCCGTACTGAACGATCCACTTCGTCGCGGTCTTCTCGCCGACCCCCGGAATGCCCGGGAGATTGTCGGAGGGGTCGCCGCGGAGAGCCGCGAAATCCGGGTACTGAGTCGGCGTCAGACCGTACTTCTTCTCGATAGCAGCAGGCGTGAAGCGATGCAGCGTGGTGACGCCGCGCATTGGATAAAGCACCGTGGTGGTGTCGTTGACCAACTGGAACGAGTCACGGTCACCGGTGACGATGAGCGTTTCGAAACCCTCGGGCTTGGCCTGGGTAGCCAACGTCGCGATAATGTCGTCGGCCTCGTAGTTGTCCTTCTCCAGCGTGACGATGCCCATCTCTTTCAGCACCTGCTGAATAAGCGGCACCTGACCACGGAATTCCTCAGGAGTCTTCTCACGCTGGGCCTTATACTCCGGGAAAATCTCGTTGCGGAACGTCTCGCGGGCGACGTCGAAGGCGACCGCCACGTGCGTGGGCTTTTCCTCGCTGAGGATATTGGACAGCATAGAAAGGAAGCCGTACACCGCGTTCGTTGTCTGACCACCGGTGGTTGAGAAATTATCCACCGGAAGGGCAAAGAACGCGCGGAAGGCCATGGAATGACCGTCGATAAGCATGAGGGTCTTCTTCATGACATCCCAGTGTAGGAAAATATTGAACAGCGTAGGAAAACTGAGATACGCGCTGAGGAATCGCGAGCTGCGGAGGATGAGCTGTTGGCCAGTCAGCTTCAGTGAACAATAATTACGGTAATCAGGCTGCATTTTGAAACGGATTCAGCAGCCCCTTAGTCCACCTGAACAGTGATTCGCAAGAGTGAGCCTCTCGAGCGTCGCTTGGCACCTGGTTTCAGTTTCCGAAATGCTGTAATCCAACTTTAATATTCGCCTTATTTTCCTGGAGTTTTTCCATATTTTCCAGCGATTGTTCAACAGCATGCACGGAACCTGCCCCAAATGAGGCACCTAGAAATTACCCCCTCTTTGAGGTGGCCGCGAAAACATATCACCACGTCCTGCGCATGCCTCTGAAATCAATTGGCGTAGTTACGCTTTCATGGCTTTAGACTCTTCAGCATGAGTGAGTTCGATTCGACCGATTTCCAACGGAGCGCCCAGTCCACCCGCGAGCGCATCATCGCGGCTGCAGCTCGGCACTTCGCGCGCAAGCCTTTGCGAAGCGTGCCGCTGAAGGAAATTGCCAGCGATGCGGGCGTTAGCGCGCCGCTCATCATCAAGTACTTCGGCTCCAAAGAAGGTCTCATGGCCGAACTGATTGACTTCAGCCAGTTCAAAGGCACACTCAGCCGAGCTCCCTTCAATGAACTTGGCCAGCGGATGGCCAGCGCTATTTTGACTGGTCAAGGAATGGCCGGACAGTCCATGATTCCACTGATTGTCGGATCCCTCGACTCCGAGGAAACCGCAAAAGTCATTGCCGAGCGGTTCAATGAAGCTGTTGCAGATGACCTAATTCGCCGCGTCGAAGCGGACGGACCGGAAGACGTTAGCTACGACACTGCTGTGCACCGCAGCCAGATGGCTATTTCCCTCTGCGTCGGATACCTAGTTCTTTCCGACACCGGCCTAATCGATGAGGCCAACGCGCCGAGGATTTCGGTTGAGGCCCTGGGCAGCTGCCTGCAGCAAATCATCGAACACGGCTAAGAACCGAGCACGGCTAAGAAAGCAGCTCCACTGCCCACCGCCTACTGCCCCCCCACTGCCACCGACTACTCCTTCGTAACTCACTGAATCAGCAGCGCCACCCCAGGCGCTGCTTTTTTGTTTTGTGTCTTTAATCGCACCCCGAAGCTACTAATACACACACGGAAATACGCTTCTTCTCAGGTGGAAGACATACAATGGCCTGCGATGTCTACTGAAAATACGAGCGCTCCTGGCGCAGAGTCGACCACGCTGCCGACCACGAGCCCCTACTCTGAAATCCCGAAGCCGACCCCGCTGGGTGTCATCGCCAACGCAGTTCGCGGTGGCCTCATTGGTCTCGCCGAGACGATTCCGGGGGTCTCCGGCGGCACCCTTGCGCTGATCACGGGCATCTACGGACGCCTGATTGAATCGGCAAAGCGCATCACCGACCTGCCGCGGGCAACTTCGAAGGGCACCTTCAAGGAGGACCTTCGCAGAATCGACTGGTGGCTGCTCATCCCGGTGGCTATCGGCATGGTTGCCATGGTCTTCTCCATGGCAGGCGTCATGGAGAACTTCGTCACCAACCAACCAGTCGCTTCCCGAGCACTGTTCATGGGCATGATCGCCGCCTCGATCACCATGCCGCTGAACGAGCTACCGCCAGGCGCTCTGCGTCAGCCGGGCATGCGCGGCAAGGCCATCGCCGTCTTCCTGTTCTTCAGCATCGCCCTGTTCGCGCTGACCTCCCTCCCCCAGGCCGCACCGACGCAGCCGCCTCTCTGGCTCGTACTCATCGCCGCCTCGATTGCCGTGTGCGCACTGGTTCTGCCGGGCGTTTCGGGCTCTTTCTTCCTACTGGTCATCGGACTCTACGCACCGACCATGGGCGCAATTCACGACCGTGACTTCGCCTACATCGGCACGTTCTTCGTCGGCGCGCTGATCGGCATCGTCCTGTTCATCCGCCTCCTCGAATGGCTGCTGAGTACGCACCAGGCGCTCACGTTGGTCGCCATGTCCGGCCTCATGCTCGGTTCACTGCGCGCTCTCTGGCCGTGGCAGACCGAAAACAACGAGCTCCAGGGCATCGGCTCCGACTGGGGACTCGCCCTCGGACTGTTCATTCTCGGCGCCGCAATCGTCAGCGTCGTCGCTTATGCGCAGCGCCGTTTTTCTAATTCGGGGTCGATGGACTAAACTAGTCAAAGTCGCTTCGATAGAGCATTTTCGCTTATCGACGGCTTTGCGCCCCTGTAGCCCAATTGGCAGAGGCAACGGATTCAAAACCCGTCCAGTGTGAGTTCGAGTCTCACCGGGGGCACGATTTTAAAACCCGCCTTCACCTGACTTTTAGCCTGGTGGGGGCGGGTTTTTGGTTGGGTTAGTATTCACTATCTTTCACTCTTTTTCACGCACTTTCACGTACTTTCACGGGTATTTTGCACCAAAAATGAGCCAAAAAAGAGCCACGTATTGCCTGCTGAATCCTGCGTTAACTCCTGGGTGAATCTGTTTTTGGGCATAAGAAAACCCCGCCACTACCGATTGAGTGAACGGGGCAGTGCCATGGCGGGGACTCGCACCCCGCGAATGTGGCTACTCCATGGCTTTTGAGTCCGTTGATTTCAACAGGCGAGCATACGCTCTGAAAACTTCTTCATCGCCATCGACGTACTCGGACATCCCACTCAACAAAGCTTGCCGCTGCTCTTCTATGATGGAGACTCGAAACTCAGCGATGTCTTCTGCAAGATAGGTGGCTGCGACTGCGTAGCGGCGCAGTGCCGCGGTTACTTCTGATTTGCCGCCGCGGTCGCCGATGCGGGCGCGGTTGATAAACGGCACGAATTGTACCGCGCCGAAGTTGTGCTGCAGACACTCGCTCAACTGCCCGGTCACGCATTAAAAACTGCCGAGACGGTTTCCGCTTCACCAACAGCCGTTCAGTGTGCAGCAAATGCATTCTGGTGAAGCGGAAGCCGTTCTTTTGCAGCAGGCATCCAACTGGACTCTGGCCAATTGGCGTCATCAACAAACGAAGCCCGCTGCTACAGGTTATCCACCGCGTACTGAGCTTCCTCCGGAGTAAACTGCTCGCCGTATTCCGACGTCAGCTGCTCGTAAACCGCATCCGGGGACATCGCCATCGAATCCTGGTAGATTCTCGCCTTTTCCAGTGCGTTCTTATTCCAGTCCGCATCGAGATTGTCCATTGCATACTGGGCTGCCTCCGGTGAGAACTTCTCGCCGTACTCCGAGGTCAGCTGATCATAAATACCGGCCTTCGACATGTGCATGCGATTCGCGTAAATCTCTGCCTTGCGGAGAGCATTCTTGTATTCGGTCGGGACCTTCTCATCCTGCTTTTGCTGCTCCCCCGTCTGACCTTGCTGCTCATCTACACCTGCCTCGGAAGACTCAGCGAAATCGGCATTCTCAACAGTCCCAGAATCAGCCGCAACGGCAGTCTCCGAACCAAAGAGAGATGCAGCTTCAGAATCGGAACCCGACTCAGTGTCACCGCCACCAGTCAAGCTGGCCGCCACAGCGAGGACCACGACAGCGCCCGCGGCAATACCACCCCATTTGAAGCAGCCACCCTTCTTCTTTTCTTTCGGAGCCGGAGGCATCTGCCCCGCTGCCGACGGACCCTGCGGGTAGGGCTGCTGGCCGAGCGGATCCTGCGGGCTGTGCTGGTAGGACTGCTGCCCCAGCGAATCCTGCGGATTCTGGGAGCCGTACGGATTCTGGGAGCCATACGGGTTCTGTGGACTCTGCGGGTTCTGGGGGAAAGTGGAATCGGACATCGTAAGAAGCCTCCTGCGTAGAAGTTGCAATAAACGAACAGCTCTCTGTCGTCAGTTGGAACTATCCCAGGAACTCCGGATTCAACTTTCCGCACTACACAAATATTTTCGATTCGCGAACCATAAGGCACCACTGAAGGTAAGAAAAAACCAGGCCTCTACCCCATAGAACAGGGCTTGGAACTGGTTAATCTCTTTAAAAACTAACCTTCAACCCCGGCCAGCGCTTACTCAATATCGGCAAATAATATCGCCAACATTTTCCAAACCAATAGAAGGCCAAAAGCGGCCAAGGCATGGAGCCCCTCCAACGACAGCCGCCCATATGGAACCCGACAGCACATAGACACCCCACCGAAGGCACTTCCTAACAAAGATGCTTCCGAGCAAGCTCGATGCACACCTTCATCACAAACGACGCAGCTGAGTAGCCCTTAACACAAACGATGCCATGGCAGGACTCGTCGAACTCGGCAAAAGCCGGGGTTCCGGCATCACGCCCGCGGCCGCCAGCCCCACGACACTTCCCAAATCCCCGCTCCCCCAACCGCAAAGATTTTATTTTCCACCCCACTGTCCATATAATGAGATACCAATCCCGTATAGCAAGACTGGTTTAGTTTTTACGCACACCACTACGTATCACCTGCCAAGCTTTGCTCCCGGCTTTACGCACTGCCCACCAGCAGCTCACGCCGCGGTCGAGTTTTCTCAAAGTACAAAGTACTCAGTACTCAACACGTTTTGGACTGTCATCATGCCTGCTGCGAATTCCCCCTCTAGCTCCTCCGCCCACACTGCGAACGCGAACTCCGCTAAGACGCCACTTCACGCAGTACCGGAGGACACCGCCCCCACAGATCCGTCGACCATCACCGATGCGGAAATCTTTGAGGCACACCGAGGCGGCAAGCTCCGCTCCCACTCCACCATGAAGCTCGAGACAATTCGCGACCTCTCCATCGGCTACACCCCAGGTGTCGCTCGCGTCTGTGAGGCCATCCACGAAGATCCGGCTCTGGCCCGCACCTACACCTGGACCGGCCAGAACGTCGCAGTGGTTTCCGACGGCACCGCCGTGCTTGGCCTTGGCGACATCGGGCCCAAGGCCGCGCTACCGGTGATGGAAGGAAAAGCCCAGCTCTTCGAGCAGTTCGCCGGCATCTCCGCTGTGCCAATCGTCCTGGATACCCTCAATACAGAGGAAATCATCCAGACGGTCAAGGCGCTGGCGCCGTCGTTTGGCGGAGTGAACCTCGAAGACATCTCCGCGCCTCGCTGCTTCGAGATCGAGCAGCGTCTCGACCAAGAGCTCGACATCCCCATCTTCCACGACGACCAGCACGGCACCGCCATCGTCATCGCCGCCGGCCTGATCAACGCCTGCAAGCTGACAGGTCGCAGCTTCCAGGATCTCCGCGTGGTCATCTCCGGCGCTGGTGCCGCTGGTGTCGCTGCGACGAAGATGCTGCTGTCCGCTGGCATGTCCGACATCGTCGTCGTCGATTCGCGCGGCATCATCCACCCAGACCGCGAGCCACTGAGCGACATCAAGCAGTGGGTCGCCGGCATGACTAACCCGCGCGGTATCACCGGCGCGATCAACGATGCGCTTGTCGACGCTAACGTGTTCATCGGCGTCTCTGCCGGCCGTATCGGCGAGGATGCGATTAGCCAAATGGCCGCTGACCCGATTCTGTTCTCGCTGGCCAACCCGATTCCGGAGATTCCGATGGAAGTCGCCCGCAAGTACGGAGCCGTCGTGGCCACTGGCCGCTCGGATCATCCGAACCAGATTAATAATGTGCTGGCCTTCCCGGGTCTGTTCCGTGGCGCACTGGAGGCGGGTGCCAAACGGATCACCGAGGCCATGAAGCTGGCTGCTACTCAGGCCATTGCAAATGTTGGCGTAGAAGACCTGAGTGCCGACCGCATTATCCCGTCGGCGCTGGATTCGCGCGTCATGCCGGCCGTGGCGAAGGCTGTCCGCGATGCTGCGCTGAGCGACCCGGCCTCCGGCGCGGTCGGCCCGCTCGACGTCACTGGCAATGGCTTTGCTGCAGCTGAAGCGAACTAGAAAACCGGCGCTGACTATTCCCCGGGAAGTCTGAAAAGTGTGCGGTTTTCCTGCACCAGCCTAAGACGCAGCTGAATAGGGGTACCGAATTTAAGGTATTCCTGTGCCTAGGTAACATATTCAGATATGAAAAGACCCATCGCATTGGCGGCTGCCACGCTGACTGCGACCTTGTTCTTAGGGCTTACAGGCTGCGTCACCAATGACGAAAGCGGTAACCCCGAGGGCTGGTCAGAGATCAAACCGGCAGCGGTCCCCGAACTGGCGAAACAGGTCCCAGCAGATCTTCGTAAGCGCGAAGTATTGCGCATCGGCACCAACCCAACATTCGCCCCGGCAGAGTTTAAGGATTCCGCCGGTTCCATCATCGGATTCGACATTGACCTCATGCGGGCCATGGCCAGCGTCCTGGATCTGCGGCTGGAAATCCAAGAACAGGATTTCGCACTGATTCTGCCGGCCCTGTCGGCCGGCGCAGTTGATGTTGGTGCCTCCGGCTTCACCTCAAACGAGGAGCGCCGCAAGACCTACGACTTCGTCGACTACCTGGATACCGGCCTGCAGTGGGCACGTCGCCCGGGCAGCGACGCCAGCTCCGACAACTACTGTGGCAAAACTGTCGCTGTTCAGCGCAATACCGTCGCTGACATGGAGGACCTGCCGGTAAAGAATCAGGATTGTCTGGATCGCGGTTTGCCACCAATTAACAAATTGGCCTACCAGGATGCTGGTACCGCAGCTACCACCGTGGTGCTGGGGCGTGCTGACGCGCTGGCAGCTGACTCACCAGTCAGTGCCTACGCGGTCAATCGTTCTGAGGGCAAACTCGAACTTGCCGGAGATATCTACGATGGTGCCCCGTTCGGCTTCGCTATTCCGAAGGATTCAGAACTCGGCCCAGTACTCCAGCAGGCGCTGCAGTACCTCATCGACAACGGCCAGTACAAGCAAATCCTGACCACATGGGGTTTGGAAGACGGTGCTTTGGAACGCGCCACTATTAACGGAGAGGAACTTTAAGTGAGCGACTCATCTGCGTCTGGCGCCCGCTACGAGGCCACACAGGCGGAACTCAACGAAGAAATTAAGGCCAAACCGCTGCCGCACCCGGGTCGCTGGATCACCGCAGCAGTGCTGCTTGTGCTCTTCCTGTGGTTCATCATCGGTGCCGCCCGCAACGAGGCCTACCACTGGGATGTTTACTTCCAGTACCTGTTCGACACACGAATCGCCGCTGCCGCTGGCTGGACCATTGCACTAACGGTCCTGGCCATGCTCATCGGTATCGTCGGCGGTGCCATCGTCGCCGTACTCCGAATGTCGGACAACCCCGTGCTGTCCACTGTTGCTTGGTTCTACCTGTGGGTTTTCCGAGGAACTCCGGTCTACGTGCAGCTGGTCTTTTGGGGCCTCCTCGGCACTATCTACTCGACGATTGACCTGGGCGTTGCCGAGGTTGATCTCAGCACTGTCCTGTCCAATACCTTTGTGTTAGCGTTCGTCGGTCTCGGCTTGAATGAGTCCGCATACATGGCTGAAATTGTCCGTGCCGGCATCCAGGCTGTCCCGGAGGGCCAGACCGAAGCATCGAAGGCACTGGGTATGAGCTGGTGGCAGACTGTCCGCCGCACCATCTTGCCACAGGCTATGCGCATCATCATCCCGCCGACGGGCAACGAGTTCATCTCCCTGCTGAAGACCACTTCGCTGGTCATCGCAGTGCCGTTCTCGCTGGAACTCTACGGCCGCTCCACGGACATCGCCAATGCGCTGTTCCTGCCGGTGCCGATGCTGCTTGTCGCCGCCACCTGGTACTTGGTCATCACATCAATTCTGATGGTCGGACAGTTCTACCTTGAGCGCTACTTCGCCCGCGGCGCTACCCGTCAGCTCACCGCCCGCCAGCTGGCCGCGCTTGCCGACGCCGAAGGTGTGCCGCTTGCAAATGCTCGCGTTGTCGATAAGGACGAAGAGCACTTCTACCGAGAGGATCCGCAGTAAATGACTACCAAAGATTTGATGGTTGAGGCGCAAAAGGTTCGGAAGAACTTCGGCCGTCTCGAGGTCCTCAAGGGCATCGACCTGGAAGTTCCACGCGGTACGGTTACCTGCCTCATTGGGCCTTCGGGCTCCGGTAAGTCCACACTGCTGCGCTGCATCAACCACCTGGAGAAGGTCAATGCCGGCCGTCTCTACGTCGACGGTTCCCTGATTGGCTACCGCGAAAAGAACGGCAGCCTCTACGAAATTTCCGCCGCAGAAGCTGCCCGTCAGCGTCGCGATATCGGCATGGTGTTCCAGAACTTCAACCTGTTCCCGCACCGCACGGTGCTGGGAAATATCACCGAGGCACCAGTGCTGGTAAAGGGCGTCTCTCAGGAGCAGGCTGAAAAGCGTGCCATGGAGCTGCTGGAGACTGTTGGTCTGGCTCACAAGGCCGATGCCTACCCTGTTCAGCTCTCGGGCGGTCAGCAGCAGCGTGTTGCCATTGCTCGAGCCCTGGCCATGGAGCCGAAGCTAATGCTCTTCGATGAGCCGACTTCCGCTCTTGACCCCGAGCTCGTCGGTGAGGTTCTCAACGTCATGCGTGGTCTGGCCGATAAGGGCATGACCATGGTCGTCGTGACGCACGAGATGGGCTTTGCCCGCGAAGTCGCCGACCAGGTCGTGTTTATGGCTGACGGCGTGGTCGTGGAGAAAGGCACCCCGGATGAGGTGCTGGGTAATCCGCAGCACGAGCGCACCCGCAACTTCCTGTCTTCGCTGTTGAAGTAACAGCAAGCCTAAGCGCCAAAAGTTGCGGAGATTCCGCGAAACATAGTGACTGCCGCGCCGGTAGTCGCCAGAATGACCGCGAGCTTTCGGGCTTGCACAATGGGCACTCGTCGGGAAACGCGAGTGCCCAAAAATATACCCACAATCATGGCAACCAAACACAGCGGCCAGAGGATAACCGGTGTGGTGGCGAAGACAGATACGTCACCGCTGATTTCCTTGAACAGCAAGGACAACGCGCCGGAAACAAAGAAGAGCGGTTGCAGGGTGGCTGCAAATGTCTGCGCTGGCCAACGGGAAGCCTGTGCGTAAACGGTAATGGCTGGGCCCGCAATGCCGGCCAGGGTATTCATAAAACCGCCGGCCACGCCTGAGGCAACGGCGTATTGTGGGCCGTCGACACGCATGCGCTGAGGCATAACGGATGTCACTAGCAGCGCGAGTAGCACGAGCCCGCCGACCAGCACCTGGAGTGGACCGCTGGGCGTGTTGTGAACCACCCAAGCGCCGGGGAGCGCGCCGAGAGCCATCACCGGGCCAATCAGCCAGAACTTCTTCCAATCGACGTTTTCTCGCACCGAGATGGTCTGCATGATCGCATTGACCGATGCGAGCACGTTAATAATCAAAATTCCTGCTACGGGACCTGCAACCAGTGAGAGGACCGGACCTCCCAACAGTCCGAGCCCCATACCGGCTATTCGCTGCATCAGGGCCCCGACAAAAATCGTTGCCACGATAAAGACAAAAGCCCACACTGATAACTCCATGGGAGGGAGTTTACAGCGTGGGCTTTTCGGCTATTCGACGGGCGGGGTCGCCGAGGATCCGTCGTAAAGCGGAAACGTTAGCAGACTAGATGACGCCCTGAGCCAGCATTGCGTTAGCGACCTTCTTGAAGCCTGCGATGTTGGCACCGAGCACGTAGTTACCCTCGTGATCGTACTCAGCGGCGGTGGTTTCGCAGTTCTTGAAGATGTTGGTCATGATGCGCTTCAGGCGCTCATCGGTGTAGGAGAAGGACCAGGAATCGCGGGTAGCGTTCTGCTGCATCTCCAGAGCGGAGGTTGCAACACCGCCAGCGTTGGCAGCCTTGCCCGGCGCAAAGTGGACACCGTTGGCCTTGAAGACCTCGATAGCCTCCGGGGTGGACGGCATGTTTGCGCCCTCAGCAACGAAGCGGCAGCCGTTGTCGACCAGCAGCTTGGCGGACTCGCCATTGAGCTCATTCTGAGTTGCACACGGCAGTGCGACATCAGCCTTGAGCTCCCAGATGTTGCCACCCTCGTGGAACTCAGCGCCCTCAGCCTCAGCGACGTACTCGGAGACGCGAGCACGACGAACTTCCTTGATTTCCTTCAGCAGCTCGACGTCGACACCGTTCGGGGTGGAGACGTAACCGGAAGAGTCAGAGAAACCGACGACGGTAGCGCCGAGCTCCTGAGCCTTCTTAATGGCGTAGATGGCGACGTTACCGGAACCGGAAACGATGACCTTGGCACCGTTGATGTCAGCACCGTTGGCCTTCATCATCTCTTCAGTGAAGTAGACACAGCCGTAACCGGTGGCCTCGGTACGAACCAGGGAACCGCCCCAGGTCAGGCCCTTACCGGTGAGAACGCCGGACTCGTGCTGGTTGGCCATACGGCGGTACTGACCGAACAGGTAGCCAATCTCGCGGCCGCCGACGCCGATGTCACCGGCCGGGACGTCACGGTACTCACCGATGTGGCGGTGCAGCTCAGTCATGAACGACTGGCAGAAGCGCATGATTTCTAGCTCGGACTTGCCCTTCGGATCAAAGTCGGAGCCACCCTTGCCGCCACCGATCGGCAGGCCGGTCAGGGAGTTCTTGAAGATCTGCTCGAAGCCCAGGAACTTAATGATGCCGAGGTTCACGCTCGGGTGGAAGCGCAGACCACCCTTGTACGGGCCCAGCACAGAGTTGAATTGAACACGGAAGCCACGGTTGACCTGGACCTTCCCCTGGTCATCGACCCACGGCACGCGGAAAATGATCTGACGCTCCGGCTCACACAGACGCTGAACCAAGCCGTAGTCACCGTAGTGTGGGTCCTTTTCCAGGACGACCTTCAGCGACTCCAGAACTTCTGCCACTGCCTGGTGGAACTCCGGCTCACCGGCGTTTCGGGTGAGAATCTGGTCATAGAGTCCCGAAACCTTCTGCTCGATATTCAAAATAAACCTCTCTGCGAAACCATTATGGCGCCCACGAAGAACAAACCGTCAGCGGTTGTAAACCACTTCCCGGTTGCCGTAACTCGGTGGCACAGGTTGTGTGCACAAGGACTGGGCAACTGTAGATATTGAAGCGGACATAATTATACAACGGCATATTGCTGGGAAAACTCGTAGCGATTTGCGCTACACCCGTTGGCCAAGCCAATCACTGACTCTGTGGAGGCTTACACTTTTCACGAATTAGGTAGGAAATTACCTAAATACGGCAACATTCCAGGGATACGTCGCAACAGATTCGAGCATTTCGTCGAACTCACGCAGCACTGGGTCCGGGGGCAATTCTGCACGCGGAGTCAGTAGCTCAGAGAGGTCCATAGCGAGTTCATTGAGAGAACCGCCGTGCTGATCGAAGCTCAAGAGATAACGGAATACCTTCCTATCCCCCAACGGCTCCTTCGGGTTCTCACGCTCCCACTGCTCCACCAACTGCGCGTCAGTGTCCGCCGACGCCACCGAAACATCCACGTCACTAATTCGCCCGGCGCGGTCAAACTCACTCAACTTGGTACGAAATGCCTCGGCCAGCGCCTCCGATTCGGTCGGCTTCACCAGGCAGTGAAAAACAATCTTCGACATAACTTCACAGGCTAAGCCACGCGAGACGGCCAGACAATAGCTAACCGTCGTCAAGCCCTGTCCCCCTACATTGGCGCGCCGACCGCCAGCAAAGACGTAGTGTTGGACTTATGCAGGCTTTCAGCAATCCCCTCATCACGCTTGCCGACGGCACGGTGAAGCAAGTCAATCCTTTTTCCGGTACCCAGGTGTGGACAGTCCCAGGTCGTGGCAATCGGCCGTTGGGAATTAAGCACACGGATCCGCAGCCATTGAGCGAGGAGGATTTTGGATCCCGCGACTCCTTTGGCTGGAACAACCTGCTGCAAACCCCGCCGGAGAAGGCCCGCGTTGTCCTCGACGAATCGGTATTCGGCGGCTACAGCACGGTGACCGGAGTACTGCCCGACCAGCTCTTCGACACCACTGCGGAGTTCCGCCGCGTGCCCAACCTGTTCGAGATCGTCTCCTATGACTATTGGTCGGAAAACTACGGCTTCGAGCCCGACCGCGAAACTCAGCAACGCATGGAGGCCTACCTCGATGACCCGAAGGGCCGCGAGCACGTGCTCAACATCATTCGCACGCGCTACCGCGCCGCTGGACGCAGCGAAGAGGAAATCAGCGCGCTTTCCGACGAGGAATTGCTGCGCCGCGCCCCAAGCTATTTCGCCGGCGGCCACGATGTGATTGTTGCCCGTCGTCACTTTGTCGACGGCGCTACCCACGATAACCAGCTGGCTTCTTCTGGCACATTGAGTGTTGCCGAGCACCGTGCACTTATCGCGTTTACCGTCGAGTCGATTGCTGACCTGTATCGACGTAACCACTACGTGCGTTATGTGGCCGCGTTCCAAAACTGGCTGAAGCCGGCAGGCGCCAGCTTCGATCACTTGCACAAGCAGCTTGTGGCCATCGATGAGCACGGCGAGCAGCTCAAGCGCGAAGTGCAGGCGGTGCGCAAGAACCCGAATATCTACAACGAATACGCAGTGGACTATGCGGCCCGCCACAACCTGGTTATCGCGGAAAACGAGCACGCGGTGGCTTTCGCAGGATTCGGACACCGCTACCCGACGCTGGAGATTTTCTCGAAGTCAGATGTCTGCGAACCGTGGCTGCAAACCCGGGCTGAGATCGACGCAATGTCGGACCTGATTCACGCATGTCATGCCGCTGCCGGCCCCACCATTCCGTGTAACGAGGAATGGCACCACCGCCCTGTCGATTTGGATGCCCGCATGCCGTGGCGCGTAATGATTAAGTGGCGCACCTCGAACTTGGCCGGCTTTGAAGGTGGCACCAAGATTTATCTGAACACCATCTCCCCATGGGATCTGCGCGACCGCGTTGTCCCGGAGATGTACCGTTTACGGGAGACCGGAAAAATCTCGGACAGCATTCACATTGCGACCGAGTGCCAGTGCCAGCCAAACTCACTGAAATACAACCCGCTCGTCGAAGACGGGTCGCGACTGTAGGTCTCTGGCACAGAGTAGAGAGAAGTTAGGAGTCTTAAACCAGGTGAGCAACAATGAAGCACGACTGAGCCGCATTCGCGACCTCATCGCCACCCATCGAGTGCCATTGGACCGGCAGTGGGAAATCTACCGCTACCTGCACCAGCACCCGGAGCTATCTCAGGCGGAGGAGAAAACTGCCGCGTATCTGGCCGGTGCTCTTCGCGACATGGGCACTTACACAGTGCATGAGGGAATCGGCGGTCACGGCCTCGTTGGTGTCATGGAAAATGGCCCCGGCCCTACCGTGCTGTTCCGCGCTGATATCGATGCGCTTCCCGTTTTCGAGGAAACAGGTGTGGACTTCGCTTCCTCTGCCACCGGTACCGCCCGCGATGGTTCTGCCACCGCCGTCATGCACGCCTGTGGCCATGACATGCACATGACGGCCGGTCTTGGGCTGGCTAGCCTGATGGCAGCAACTAAGTCTGAGTGGTCGGGTACTTTCATTGCCCTGTTCCAGCCCGCCGAGGAACTGGCCTGCGGTGCACAGGCCATGATTGACGACGGCCTGGCAGACCTCATCCCGACCCCAGATGTGTGCTTCGGCCAGCACATTGTTCCCGGCCCCGCAGGTCAGGTAATGACCATGCCCGGCCCGGCACTTGCTGGCTGTGACACCATTAGCATCACGCTGACAGGTCGCTCCGCACATGGATCTATGCCACACAACGCCATTGACCCGACATACTTGGCTGCCGCAGTCGTTCTGCGCTTGCAAGGAATTGTGGGGCGCGAGATTCCTCCCCACGAGTTTGGTGTTTTGTCCGTCGGCACGCTGCAGTCCGGCAATTCGAATAACACAATCCCTGGCCAAGCCAAGATTGTGCTGAACATTCGCTACTACTCCAACGATGTGCGCGCGAAGCTCATTGCGGGCATTGAGCGCGTTGTTCGTGGCGGGTGCCTGGCTTCCGGCACTGAGGTTGAACCTGTGATTGAGTACTCCGATCACGGCGAAGTCACTGACAATGATCCGGAGGCGTTTGCCACGATTCGCCCGGTCATGGACGCTGTGCTCGGCGACGATTCCACCGATGCTGTGCCGTGGACCGCATCGGAGGACTTCTCAGACCTGCCGCGTGGACTGAACTGCCCATATGTCTACTGGACCGTTGGCGCCACACCTCGGGATACGTGGGAAGCCGCCGTTGCTGCCGACCGCGTGGTCGAAGACGTACCGTCGAATCACATGCCGACATTCCTGCCGGACTTCGAGCCGACGGCTACCTCCGCGACTTCTGCCGCCGCTGCCGCCGTAC
Source organism: Corynebacterium sp. MSK019 (assembly GCF_030232425.1). Classification (NCBI taxonomy): domain Bacteria; kingdom Bacillati; phylum Actinomycetota; class Actinomycetes; order Mycobacteriales; family Corynebacteriaceae; genus Corynebacterium; species Corynebacterium sp. MSK019. The sequence continues at coordinate 61,130 of NZ_JASPJT010000007.1, forward strand.
TGTCCTACTTGGCAAAGTAAGAGCTGCGTGCCGGCCGCTTGCCACCGCGCACAGCGCAAAGATCCCACCAAACAGCCCGACAGCCCAGGTCGAAAGGCTCCAAGCAAAAAGCCGGTAAGCCCCAAAAGGGCTTACCGGCTTTTCCCAACGCGCCAGAGAGCTAGCGAGCGTCCTCGCCAATAACGTGGACGTGAATCATGTTGGTATTGCCCTCATTTCCTGGAGGGGTACCAGCAACAACGACCAGCGTGTCGCCAGCGTTGTAGTTTTCCATGGTCAAGAGCTGCTCATCGATGACCTGCATAATCTCATCCGTGCTGTTAACCTCGCGCACCAAGAAGGTCTCCGCACCCCACGTCAGCGCAAGCTGCGAACGAACCTGCTGATTCGGAGTGAATACCAGCAGCGGCAGGCGAGAGTGCAAGCGTGCCACACGGCGAGCGGTATCACCCGAGGTGGTGAAAGCAACCATAGCGCGGGCATTCAAGCGCTCACCGATATCGCGAGCTGCGTAGGAAATCACACCACGCTTCGTGCGAGGCATGTGGGTCAGCGCAGGAACTTCCCCCTCGCGCTCAGCGGCGGTGACGATGCGAGCCATGGTCTTAACCGTGGACTGCGGGTACTTACCAACCGAGGTCTCACCCGAGAGCATCACGGCATCTGCGCCATCGAGCACAGCGTTGGCCACGTCGGAGGCCTCCGCACGAGTCGGGCGCGAGTTCGAAATCATGGAGTCGAGCATCTGGGTGGCGACGATGACCGGCTTGGCGTTCTCGCGGGCAATCTGAATAGCGCGCTTCTGAACCAGCGGAACATCTTCCAACGGCACCTCAACACCAAGGTCACCACGGGCGACCATCACGGCATCGAAAGCCAGGATGATGGCCTCGAGAGACTCGACTGCCTCTGGCTTCTCCAGCTTGGCGATAATCGGGACACGACGGCCAACCTCATCCATGACCGCATGGACCAGTTCGACGTCGGAAGGCGAACGGACGAAGGACAGCGCGATGAAGTCGACTCCCAGCTTCAGAGCGAAGCGCAGGTCGGCGATATCCTTCTCCGACAGAGCCGGCACCGAGATGTTCATCCCCGGCAGGGAAACACCCTTGTTGTTCGAGACCGGACCGCCCTCGATGACACGGCACACCACATCGTTGCCATCTACCTCGATGCACTCCAGGCCCACCTTGCCATCGTCGACAAGCAGGCGATCGCCCGGACGGGCATCGTCAGCGAGATTCTTGTACGTGGTGGAGACGCGGTCGTGCGTGCCTTCGACATCGTCGACGGTGATGCGGACAATCTCGCCGTCAGCCCAATACGTCGAGCCTTCCTTAAAACGACCGAGGCGAATCTTTGGTCCCTGCAAGTCGGCGAGAATACCGACGGCATGTCCCGTAGCGTCGGATGCTTCACGCACCCAGTGGTAGTTCTGAGCGTGGTCCTCATGCTCACCGTGAGAGAAATTCAGGCGGGCAACATCCATGCCGGCGTTGACCAGCCCGGTAATCCCCTCCAGCGAAGCAACTGCTGGACCGAGGGTACATACAATCTTCGTTCGTCTAAGCACGGCCTCCAGCCTAGTCCCTTAACGGGCTATGCGTCAGTTGGAAGCACTGTGAGCTTCAGCAGCCTCGCGCTCTCCCCTGACTTCAGCTGCGGTTTCGCGGCTCTTGGCCCGCAGAATCCACAAAGCAATGACAGCGCAGAAAAAGACCACGAGCGACGTGATGTTATTAATACGCACACCGAATATCAGCGTTGCGTCATCGACGCGCATGAGTTCAATGAAGAAACGCCCCAAAGTGTAGGCCGCGACATAGAGCGCAAAGACGCGCCCGCCGCCCATCTTGAACTTTCGGTCCGCCCACACAATGACCAGACAGGCGAGGACGTTCCACACCATCTCGTAGAGAAACGTTGGATGCACCACGGCCAGCACTTCGCCTGTCGACGTTCCGGTGACAGGGGTAACCCGACCAAACTCATCAACTCGTTGGTAAATTTCCAGACCCCACGGAAGTGACGTTGGGCCACCGTAGAGTTCCTGGTTGAACCAATTGCCCAGACGCCCAATGGCCTGTCCAAGGATGATTGCGGGTGCGACCGCGTCAAGAACTGGCGCAAACGGCACCTTCCGCCACTTAGCAACCGCCCACGCGGCTAGCACTCCCAGCGCCACCGCGCCCCAGATGCCGAGACCACCATTGGTGATTTTCAGTGCATCGGCGGGATTGGCGCCGGGGCCGAAGTACTTCTCCCAGTCGGTGGCGACGTGGTAGAGACGGCCGCCGATAATGCCCGCAGGAATAACCGCAATGGCAATGTCGAGGACTAACTCCGGGTCTCCACCCCTGGCCGCGTAGCGGCGCTGCATCCAGTAAATGCCGACGAGTACGCCAACCAAGATGGAAATCGCGTAACCGCGCAGTGGTAGCGGTCCTAACTGCCACACCCCCTGCGGCGGAGAGGGAATGTTGGCCAGATACGTCGTTGCAGTTTCAGCGAGAACAAGGGTGGAACTCATAAATGCGCTAGCTCTCTCCTCGTACGCCCGCGGCGAGTTCGCGGGCGAGCGTTACCAGGTCATCGGTGCTCTTCATCGCGGCCTTGATCAGTGCCGAGCCAACGATTACGCCATCTGCAAACTCGGCAATCTCCGCGGCCTGTGCCCCATTGGAGACACCCAAACCGACGCACACCGGTGTATCGGTGACCTCGCGCGTGCGGGCAACCAACTTGCCGGCGGCCGAGTCGACGCTAGCCTGGGCACCTGTGACACCCATGTGGCTGGTGGCGTAGACGAAGCCGGTCGACGCGGTGGCAGTTAGCTGCAGACGCTCGTTGGTCGATGACGGGGCCACCAACATGATGTTGGACAGACCATTGGCCTCAGCTGCACGCTGCCATTGGCCGGCCTCCTCGGGGATGAGATCCGGGATAATGGTGCCCCGACCACCAGCGGCGGCCAAGTCCTCGGCGAAACGCTCCGGACCATACTGGAGAATCGGATTCCAGTAGCTCATGACCACACAGGTACCGCCGTGCTCGGTGACTTCGCGAACCACCCGCATAATCTCACGGGTACGGAAGCCCGCATCCAGAGCCACGTTGGCGGCATCCTGAATAGTTGGGCCATCCATCATCGGGTCGGAGAAAGGCAGACCAACCTCGATGATGTCGGCGCCAGCGTCGACAATCGCCTTGATGTTCTCAATCGACTTATCGGTGGTCGGGAAACCCGCTGGGTAGTAGCCGATAAATGCTGCGCGGTTTTCCTCACGGACCTTGTCAAAGACGTCACTCAGACTCATTTAGGACTCCTCCATCAGATCAAACCACTTAGCAGCGGTGTCGACATCCTTGTCACCGCGACCGGAAACATTGACGATAATCAGCGGCTTACGGCCCAGCTCTTCATTCAGATCATCGCTGATGAGTCGGGCGGCAGCTACCGCGTGTGCGGACTCGATAGCGGGCAGGATGCCCTCCATCCGAGTCAGATCCTGGAATGCCTGCATCGCCTGGGTATCGGTCACCGGCAGGTAGGACGCGCGATCAATATCAGCCAGGTAAGAGTGCTCCGGGCCCACGCCCGGGTAATCCAGACCCGCGGAAATCGAGTGCGACTCTGTAATCTGACCGTCCTCGTTCTGCATCAGGGCTGCGAAGGAGCCCTGGAACACACCCGGATTACCGGCGGCCGAAATCGGTGCTGCATGGCGACCGGTCTCAACACCGTCACCGCCAGCTTCAGCGCCAATCAGTCGAACCGATTCATCATCGATGAAGTGGTGGAACGCGCCGATCGCATTAGAACCGCCGCCGACACAGGCCACGACAGCGTCGGGAAGCGAGCCGGTCTCCGCGAGAATCTGCTGGCGTGCCTCGGCGCTGATGATGCGCTGGAAGTCGCGCACCATTGTTGGGAACGGGTGCGGGCCGGCTGCAGTGCCGAAGCAGTAGTAGGTGTCATCGGCGTGTGAAACCCAAAAACGCATGGCCTCATTGATCGCGTCCTTGAGAGTCTTCGAACCAATCTCGACCTCGATAACCTCGGCACCAAGCAGGCGCATGCGGGCGATATTGAGGCGCTGGCGGATTGCGTCGACCTTGCCCATGTAGATACGGCAGTTAAGGCCGAGCAGCGCACAGGCAGTCGCGGTTGCGACACCGTGCTGGCCGGCACCGGTCTCGGCAATGATGTTCTTCTTGCCCATGCGCTTAGCAAGCAGAACCTGCCCCAAGACGTTATTAATCTTGTGGCTACCGGTGTGATTCAAATCCTCGCGCTTGAGCCAGACGTCAGCGCCGATATCAGCGGAGAACTTCTCCGCGTAGTACAGCGGCGAGGGACGTCCGACATAAGTACGCTGAAGCCGGTCGAGCTCATCGAGAAAATCCTGATCAACGCGGGCCTTCGCGTAGCCATCGGTGACCTCACCGATAACGGCCATCAGCGCCTCCGGCACAAACTGGCCGCCCCACTTACCCCAGTGCCCAATGGCATCTGATTCGTGGTTCGTTGTCTCCGCGATAACCTCACCCATCGTGGGCAGGCGGTCACCGCGGGCATCATGATTCTTGAAATCTTGGTCACTCACAGTTATCTATTGTGGACTATCCCCACCGGTTGCGGGGACATAAGGCCTAAGAAACTGTGGTGTGCCAGCACAACAGGTGTGACACGCAACTAAACTAGGCGCAGTTCGCAGCGCGGTACAGCTGCTTATCGCAACTGCGGTCTATCACTACTCGCTGCGGAGTGTCGGGTGGACACCGGCGGCAACGAGACGTCGGCAAGCCTCACCCGGCTTGCCCGCGGTAACCAGGCCCTCGCCCACCAGTACCGCGTCGGCGCCGTGGGAGGCGTAGTAGCGCAGTTCCTCCGGCCCCTTGACACCGGACTCTGCCACCTTCACAACATGATCCGGCAACATCGGCGCAAGGCGTTCGTACACGGAGAGATCCACGTCGAGGGTCTTTAGATTGCGGGCGTTGATGCCGAGGATCTTGGCACCAGCGGCCTCGGCGCGCTCGACCTCTTCTTCGGTGTGCGCCTCAACCAGAGCGTTCATGCCAAGCGACTCGGTGCGATCCAGCAGGGATTCCAGCGTCGGCTGATCCAAAGCGGAGCACATCAGCAGCACCAGGTCGGCACCGTGTGCGCGGGCCTCATGGACCTGGTACGGAGTGACGATGAAATCCTTGCGCAGCACTGGAATGTTGACCGCGCGGCGCACGGCATCGAGGTCGGCGAGCGAACCGCGGAAGCGGCGCTCCTCAGTCAGACAGGAAATGACAGCCGCGCCACCCTGCTCGTACTCTGCCGCCAAGACCTCCGGCGAAGGGATGTCAGCCAGCTCTCCCTTCGACGGAGAGGCACGCTTGACCTCTGCAATCACCTGCACCCCGGGCTTAGCCAGTGCCGCCACGGCATCAATCGGCGACGGCGCCTTCAGCGAGAGCTCCTTGATTTCACCGTAGGAAATCTTGGCTTCCCGAGCAGCGAGATCTTCCCGCACGCCCTCAATAATCTTGTCCAGAACGTTAGCCACGGCCTTACTCCTTATCCAGATCCGTAGGATCTACACCGGCATCCAAAGCATCCCACAGAACTCGACCCGACTGTGGGTCTTCCTCCAGGTCCTCGGCGATACGCTGACGGCGTACCTCCGGGGTCTCATACGCGCTGGACTTCTGCTTCTTCACAGTACCCGGTCGACGCACCAACAATACCGCCCCGACCAGCGCCAATGCGCAGCACAGCAAGGCCAGGGCTGGCCCCATCGCATGCACTTCAATCGCTGAGATCTGCGCCCAGTCTGCCACAGTCACCGCATCACTGGCGCGTTGTGAGGCGCTTCCCGACGTCAACAAATCCAGTGCCCGCTGGGAGTCCACACCGTCTTCTCCGCTGGCAAGCAGAGTCATCGGAGTCCACGACGCCGCAATTGCGAGCAGCGCCGCGAGGCCACCGACAATACGGCGCCCCAGTGAGCCCAAAATGGTGGTGGCAAACAGTGCAGCCACCATTGCCAGCGCAATCGACGTCAACTCTGGAGCCCAAACTGCGCCCACCAAATCTGTGGTCGCTGGACCGGACTTGTCATCAACAGTATCGACCGTCAGCCACGCGCTTCGGCTGCACAACCACATTCCCGCTGCGGCCACGCCAATGAGGCCACCGGAGAGCATCGTTGTCGACTTCATCGAAAACCTAGCTCCTTTCCGCTGGGACTAGTGTCTCAGCTGCCGCGACAGCTCGCAGCACGGCCGCGGCCTTGTTGCGGGTCTCCTCATCCTCTGCCACCGGGTCAGAGTCACTGACAATTCCGCCGCCAGCCTGAACATAGACCGTATCGCCCTTCTTCACACCTGTGCGGATGGCAATTGCCTGATCGGTATTGCCCCGGAAGTCAAAGTATCCAACAGTGCCGCCGTAAACACCCCGACGCGTGTCTTCGAACTTGTCGATAATGCTCAGCGCGGAAGGCTTCGGCGCACCCGACAGCGTTCCCGCTGGGAAGGTGGCCGCGAACGCGTCGACGGCAGTGGCGTCGCTGGAAAGCTCGCCGGTGACCGTAGAGACCAGATGCATAACGTGACTGTAGCGCTCAATATGACGGAAGTCGTGCACAACAACACTGCCTGGGCGGCAGACACGTCCGAGGTCATTGCGGCCAAGATCAACGAGCATCAGATGCTCACTATTTTCCTTCTCGTCTGCCAGCAAATCAGCTTCCAGCGCATTGTCCTGCTCCACCGTGGCACCGCGCGGACGTGTGCCCGCGATGGGATTGGTGATGACCTCACTGCCCTGAACTGCCACGAGTGATTCCGGGGAGGAACCGACAATTTGAAAAGCGGTAGCGGAGAAGTCCTTGGTTGGAACGTTGACCAGGAACATGTAGGGCGACGGATTGGAAACCCGCAGGATGCGGTAGATATCAAATGCTGACGCCTGCGTGTCCATCTCGAACCGCTGCGAGAGCACAATCTGGAACGCATCACCAGCTCGGATGTGGTCCTTGCAACGCTCAATACGATCCATGTGGTCGTCGGCGGCGCGCTGGCGACGAATCACCGGCTCTGGGAAGCTAATTTCCGCCGGACGCAGATCAGAGGACCCCGACAGCCGCTCCACCATCGCATTGACCCGATCACAGGCGGTGTCATACGCCTGGTCAATCCGCTCATCCGAGCCGTCCCAGTTCACTGCATTAGAAATCAGCCACAGCACGCCCTCGTGGTGGTCAAAAGCAGCCAGGTCCTCCACCAGCAACTGCATGAGCTCAGGAATCTGCAAATCATTGTCAGTGGTATCCGGCAGCTGTGGCTCGATGTAGCGGACAATGTCATGCCCGAAGTAGCCAACGAGACCAGAGGTGAGCTTGGGTACCGAGGCATCGTCGGCAAGCGGAAGCTCCGTGTGCAGCAGCTCCAGCGTGCGACGCAGAGCATCCAACGGATTTCCGCCCTCTGGCGCACCCGACGGCGCATTGCCAATCCAGGTTGCCTCCCCCGCATCATCCACCGTCAGCGCAGCACGACTGCCGCAACCGATAAATGACCAGCGCGACCACGACTGCCCCACATCGGAGGACTCCAGCAAGAAAGTGCCGGGACGATCGGCCGCGAGCTTGCGGTAGGCCGACAGCGCCGTTTCGCCGTCCGCCAAAACCTTGCGAACCACGGGCACGACCCGATGGTGTGCAGCCAGTTCACGAAAGCGCTCACGCGTGGTCATGGTGATACGAGTCATAGCCGCTATTGTGCCACGCACCCGGATTGCACATCACTTAACCCCGGACTTCACCGGAGGTGGGCGCGCTTGACGACGAAATCCCCACCTCGGCAGCCGGGGTTGACTGCCTAGTCCTCGAACACGGGATGCACGTCAAAGCAGCTGTGCGAGCCAGTGTGGCATGCCGCGCCGTCCTGCACTACCTGCATCAGCACGGTATCGCCATCACAGTCCAACGCCAGCGATGTCACGGTCTGGAAATGGCCGCTGGTAAGCCCCTTAATCCAGTACTCGGACCGGGAGCGCGACCAGTAGGTGCCGCGCTTGGTAGCGATGGTATATGCCAGTGCGTGGGAATCCATCCACGCCATCATGAGCACGCGGCCAGTGGATTCCTCCTGCACAATAGCGGGAATCAAGCCGTCAGCGTTGAACTTGGCGATGTTCGCGATATCTGCTGGGAGCGTGTACTCACGCGGATCGTCGCCGGCGCCGTAAGCTGCAGCGCCCGGGGCTAGACCAGTCACTGGCGCACCTCGATTCCCTCGCGGGCCATCTCTTCCTTAACCTCAGCAATGCTGACCTCGCCGAAGTGGAAAATGGATGCGGCCAACACCGCGTTGGCACCGGCGCGCACTGCTGGCGGGAAGTGCTCTGCCTTGCCCGCACCGCCAGAGGCAATCACCGGGACGTCGACGGCAGCGCGGACTTTCTCCAGCAGCTCCAGGTCGAAGCCGTCCTTGGTGCCGTCGCCGTCCATGGAGTTCAGAAGAATCTCGCCGACACCGAGTTCCTCGCCGCGGCGCGCCCACTCGACGGCGTCGATTCCGGCCGAGCGGGAACCACCATGCGTAGTGACCTCGAAGCCCGACGGCTGGGGCGTGCCTCCCTCGGGAACACGGCGGGCATCCACCGACAGGACGACGCACTGCGCGCCGAAACGACGCGACAGCTCGCTGAGCAGTTCCGGGCGTGCAATCGCAGCGGTATTGACACTGACCTTGTCGGCTCCGGCGCGGAGCAGCTGATCGACATCCTCGACGCTGCGCACGCCACCGCCAACCGTCAGCGGAATGAAGACCTCACTCGCGGTGCGGCGCACCACCTCGAGCATGGTGCCACGGCCATCCTTGGAAGCCGTGACATCCAGGAAGGTCAGCTCATCAGCACCCTCCTCGCCATAGCGGCGGGCCAGCTCCACCGGATCGCCGGCATCACGGAGATTCTCAAAGTTAACCCCCTTGACGACCCGCCCATTGTTGACATCCAGGCAAGGAATCACGCGTACTGCCAGAGACATGGTTTTTAAGTTCTCCTCGTGTTAGCTCAAAATTGTGGCTCGACGGTTTGCGCAACCACCCAGCTCGGGGCATTGCCCACGTTTTAGCTCCGGAAGGTCTCCGGACGACCCAGTTGGTCAATAATCGACCGCAGCGTGGCATGAACATCTCGAGTTCCCGCCAGCACGCCTACCGAATCATGTCGCCAGGGATTGCCCGCCAAGTCCGTGACCACGCCACCGGCTTCGGAAATCTGCAGTACACCAGCTGCGTTATCCCACACATGCGGCGAGAAAGTCACGGTGCCGCCGAATGCCCCCATCGCAGTGGAGCCCAAGTCCACTCCGACAGAGCCGGTAATTCGGATCGTCGGATAGCGCTCGCCCACCTTTGACAGCAGCAGTTGGCGCCACTTGCGCGGGAGTGTGCCGTCAGTACTCGCGATGACGGACCCGAAGGCAATCGAAACCGGACGGCCAGCCTCGGCATCGATGTTGACGCGACGGCCGTTGACAAACGTGCCGCTGCCCTTAGCTGCGGTGATACGACGGCGCAGCAGAGGCATGGAGGTGATGCCGACCACCGGCTCCCCCTCATGCATGAGTGTGAGCAGCATGGCACACAGCGGAAAACCGTTGGAATAGTTCGTGGTGCCGTCAATCGGATCGATGACCCAGGCGGTATGTTCCTCGGGGACTTTGCCACCGAATTCCTCGCCGTAGACGGGCAGCCCAGAATACTGCGTGAGGAGCTTGCGCAGACGACGCTCAATTTCCAGGTCAGTCTCCGTCGCGAAATCTCCGCGCGGCTTCATGACAATCGGGTCCGCGCCCACCTGCTGCGTGAACAGGCCTTCAACCTCATCGAGCGCCGCTTCAGCAATAGCGAGCATCGCCCGCGGTTCCAGGGCATCCATACTTTTCTAAGTCCTTCATCCGCCGTCTCAGCCGGGGTGCCGTTTGCTCGTTAACGCTTTCGCTTGACGACGTCTCCCCGGTCCGGCCACGAAAGTGTTCTTTTTAGCCGCGAGCTACTGCCAGGGCCTCTTCCAGGGTGAAACGCCCTGCGTAGAGCGCCTTACCCACAATTGCGGAGTCAACGCCCTCATCGACCAGTGTGGCAATAGCTGCAATGTCGTCCAGGCTGCTGACACCGCCGGAAGCGACGATTGGAGCATCGGTAGCAGCAGCGACCTCGCGCAGCAGTTCCACATTCGGCCCCTGCAGGGTGCCGTCCTTGGAGACGTCAGTCACCACGAAACGGGATGCACCCTGAGCATCCAGGCGCTCCAGCACCTCCCAGAGGTCACCGCCGTCGGAGACCCAGCCGCGGCCGCGCAAGCGCCACTGCCCCTCTTCGTTAAGAACATCCAGACCAATGGCTACACGGTCGCCGTAGTTGGCGATAACCTCGCGGCACCACTCCGGATTCTCCAGTGCGGCGGTGCCAATATTGACACGGGCGCAGCCGGTGGCCAGCGCAGCTTCGAGCGAAGCGTTGTCACGGATACCGCCGGAGAGCTCTACCTTCACGTCGAGCTTGCCCACAACGTCGGCAAGCAGGTCGTAGTTCGAACCGCGACCAAACGCGGCGTCGAGGTCGACCAGGTGGATCCACTCAGCGCCTGCGTTCTGCCAATTCATGGCAGCTTCCAGCGGTGCACCGTAGGAAGTCTCGGTTCCAGCAGCACCCTGAACAAGGCGCACAGCCTGGCCATCGGCTACGTCTACAGCGGGCAGCAGGGTCAAACTCATGGGGGCTCTACTCTCTTCGACTTTGGGCGTTGTGGCCATAGTCACCACGACGCTTGTTGCTAGTTATCTCAGTATAGGTGGTCTAGGTGGCGAAATTCCGCCACCTACCAGGTAGTGCGGTTAGGGCAGATACTACCGATTGGGCAACTACAGCGTGTCCACCCAGTTCTGCAGCAGCTTCAACCCTGCTTCACCAGACTTCTCAGGGTGGAACTGCGTGGCCCACAGCGGACCGTTTTCCACGGCTGCGATAAACCGATCGGATTCGTGGGCAGACCACGTCACCAGCGGCGGAGCGATGCGAGAATCCGTATTAAGGTCCCACTTGCGCACACCGTAGGAGTGGACGAAGTAAAAACGCTGATCTTCCAGTCCCTTAAACATCTTTGAGCCTTCCGGTACTTCAACCGTGTTCCAGCCCATGTGCGGCAGAATCGACGCCTCGAGACGCTCGACAGTACCGGGCCATTCACCACAACCCGGGGTGCCGGTGACAGCTGCGGATGCGTCGGTCTCCGCTGCGTGGATGCCGTCGGCGTACTCGACGCCGCGGTCAAAGAGCACCTGCATACCGACGCAGATTCCCATCACTGGTCGACCACCTGCGAGTCGAGAGCCGATCAGGCGCGGCCCTTGTACTCGATGCAAACCCTCCATGCATGCGGCATAGGCGCCGACGCCGGGAACGAGCAGACCATCGGCCTCCATCACGGTCTTCGGATCGGCGGTCACAATAACCTCGGCACCCGTGGTGGCCACAGCGCGCTCAGCTGAACGCAAATTACCGGAGCCGTAATCAAGGATGGCAACGGTCGGGGTCTTCGTCGAAGGTGAGACTTGTTCCATAGTTGGACATTTTAAGGCGCTGGGAATCGATGTTTGCCACTTACCCCAAGAAAACTGCCTGGATAGGCAGAAGCACTGGTATACAACTACCGAATACTTTGGTAAACTCAAGGTTAACAACAGGTTAACTAAGTTATTGATTTATCCCTAATACCCCTGATTACTTTTTCACAGAGAGGCTCCGACGCCATGACTACCGCATCCGTTCTTAGTAAATCATTTGCCATTGTCCGCGAGGACCTTCACCGGCTCTACGGTGCAGCCTGCGATGCTGCGACCATCGATTCCATCCTCGACGATGTCATTGCAGAGCTGTCCAACTCTGCGAAGGTGACTAACTTCCTCCCCGTCCTCGCCGAACACGAGGCCACCGAACGCATCAAGGCCGCGAGCGGATGCAAGGACTTCGCCCCGCGCCAAGAGATTCTCTTTGCCGATAGTCGCGGTTCCGGCCGTAGCCAGATTGCCACTGCCCTGGCCTACCACCTGGTTGGTGACGAAGTCTTTATCCGCACTATCGGCCTCAATCCAGAGGATGGCCTGAACCCTCGCGTCGTCGCGGCTCTTCACGACCGTGGCGTGGACACCTCACGCCTCACCCAAAAGGCGATTACTCCCCGCGTTTCCCACCGCGCCGATGTTGTCGTGCTCATGGGCATCGACGAGACACCAGCAGTCCCCGGCGACCGCTACGTGGAATGGGATGTCGCAGATCCGGACAGTCTCACAGACGATGAGCTGCAGTCGCTTATCGACGATATCGAAACCCGCCTGCGGGCTCTCTTCACCGAGATGGACGTCGCCGTCGCATAAACAAGCACGGCTGACCCCACACCGGGGGTTGCATCTAATAACCAAAAGAGTGGCTGCGCAAGAACTTGCGCAGCCACTCTTTTTCAAACGTCTCTTTGTATGTAGTTACTTCTTCTTGCGGTCCCGAACCGTCAAACGCGTCACTGCATTCTTTGCCGGGCGGGCAACACGCACAGCGGCCTCCGGCGTACGACGCTTCACGGCATCCCCCAGACGACGCAGCGTAGCGCGGGTGTTCTGGTACTCCGCCACGCGGTGCTTTCCGATGATTCGGTCGAGCACCGCACCAATGAGGCCAACTGCCAGCAGAGCTGCCGCAAAGGCAAAGACAGCCGGGTACGGACGGAGTGCAGCCGCGGCTACGGCTCCCAGAACGAACGAGCCGATACCAGTGCCCGAGTCAAAGGACATGTTCCAGAAGGCACTGGCCTCAGCAGTACGGTCACGCGGCAGGCGGGCAAACATCAGCAGCAGAGCCTCATTTTGCACTATGCCGAAGCCCGCGCCGTAGAAAACGGCCGCAACCAGCAGCAGCCAGGCCGACAAATCAAAGAGAACCACGCCGGACATCATCAGCAGACCAATAAAACCACTGATCAATGCCGGAATCAGCAGAATTCCAGCCTCCGACTTCCGGTCGGCGTAGATTCCTGCGAAATAACGGAACACCATCTGCGCGCCACCGAGAACAGACAGCGACAGGCCAGCCACAACCGCACCGGAGACCAGATCGATTTCGCGAGCTGCCGGGGCAAGGAATGCGGAAATACCACCAAAGCCCATCGCAATCGTGCAAATTGCGAGCGCGGGAATGGCCACCAGCTTCCATGTGGCAACGTGCTCAACGGGGCTCGGCTGAGTTGCTGCAGATCCGGGCACAGGATCGCCGACGTCTTCCTTGCCGCCCTTGCCCTCCTTCGGCGCTGGCTTAATCTTCGGGATAAAGAGTGCCATCAACGAACCGACAAGCGAGATGACGGCGCCCAAGACATAAACAGGGGTGTAAGAACCCGTCTTGTCCGCAATGATTAGTCCTAGTGGCAAGAAAATGAGCTCAGATAAACCAACTGCCACACCGAGAACGCCAGAGGCCTTACCCAGAAATTTCATTGGCACTAGCTCGGCAATCAATGCGGACTCGGCGACAGTCAACGCACCGAAGCCCATACCGCGGAGAACCGCAATGATGAGCACCAAAGCAGCATCGGTGCCAAAGATGTGCAGAATCGTCGGCAAGCCCAGAAACAGACCTGAAATCAGCATGGTCATGCCGTAGCCAAGACGGCGACACATACGTGGAGTCTGCGTCTGTGTGAGAACGGTAGCGGCCATAAAAACACCGGTGTAGGCACCGGCGAGCGAGGTTCCACCGCCATCGTCAAGAATTGCCTGCGGAATGACAGGCATGAGGAGTGACCAGCCACCGAAGGCGGCCATCACGGCGACTAGCGTAGGTACTAGTCCGGGCGCTTTCCACATGCTGTCCAGTTCGTCCAACTGCCTGCGGTCCATCACCCGGGACGCCATTTACTCCATCACTCCTATCAACCACAAAATTGCGCCGGCGAGCGCGATCACAGATAAGAGACCAAGGACAATTGTTCCGACCCTCGATCCGGATTTATAGAGTGACCATGTTCCGCCCACCAGCAGACCAGCGACAATGAACAAAAAATAAGTGCTCAGCGTCGATGCGGTAGACACCTGCGCTAAAAGCACGTCTACAGACGTTGTTACCATCGATTCCCCTAAAATGCCAGCTAAGGCGGATTTTCCGGTTTCCTACAGTGGCCGTCTACTTCAGCTGCGACCTACAGAGTGCCCTTGGTCGACGGCACACCGTGGACGCGCGGGTCGTCCTCGACGGCAGCACGCAGGGCACGGGCCACAGCCTTGTACTCAGCCTCGGTGATGTGGTGCGGATCGCGCCCGTAGAGACAGCGAACATGCAGCGCAATACGGGCATTTAGGGCGAAGGACTCAAAGAAATGCTCGTTGATAACCGTTGCGTAGTGACCACCAATGACGGCAGTCAACATCTGCTCTGGTTCGCCAGTGCCAACGAAGTACGGGCGACCAGACACATCAACCACTGCGTGTGCCAGCGTTTCATCCATCGGGATATAGCAGTCACCAAAGCGACGAATACCAGACTTGTCCCCCAACGCCTGGGCGAAGGCCTGCCCCATCACAATGCCGGTATCCTCCACCGTGTGGTGCGCATCGACCTCGGTGTCGCCGTTGGCGTGCACAGTCAGGTCGAAGCTGCCGTGGGAGCCGAAAGCGGTCAACATGTGGTCGAAGAACGGCAGACCGGTCGAAATATCGGTCTTGCCGGTGCCATCGAGATTCACCGAGCAGACGATGCTCGATTCGCGGGTGGCGCGCTCGACACGGCCAACGCGCTCAGTGCGCTCTGCCTCCAGATGGTCCTTATCACTGAAGTGCATAAGTCAGATCTCTCCTTGTAGTGGGATGTACCGGCAGCATTTCGCTTAAGCCAGCGCGGTCGCTGCCAATTTCTTGGCCGCCGCCAGCAGCGCATCATTTTCGCTGGGCAGACCAATAGTGGCACGGAGACGACCGGGCACGCCAACATCGCGGATGAGTACTCCCTCATCCAAGAAGCTCTGCCATGCCGTCGCGGCATCGGCGAAGCGCCCGAAGAAGACGAAGTTGGAGTACGAGTCAATCACGTCGTAGCCATAGCTGTTCAGGGCGGCTACGACGCGGTCACGCTCGTCGGCAAGCTTTGCGACGGTCGACAGCGTCGCATCCGAGTGGCGGAGTGCAACCGTGGCTGCGGCCTGCGTCAACGTCGACAGGTGGTATGGCAGACGTACGAGCATCACAGCATCAATAAATGCTGGGTTAGCAACGAAGTAGCCGAGGCGGCCTCCGGCGAAGTCGAAAGCCTTGCTCATCGTGCGGGAGACAACCAGCTTCGACGGGAACTCAGCCAGCAGCGTTGTCGCCGACGGCTCCTCAGTGAACTCGGCGTAGGCCTCATCGACAATGACGATGCCCGGCGCGGCTTCAATAATGCGGCGCAGGTCAGCGAGCGTGGTCAGGTTGCCAGTCGGGTTGTTCGGAGTCGTGATGAAGATGACGTCAGGACGGTGCTCGGCAATGGCCGCGAGCGCACTATCCATGTCGATGTCGAAGGTCTCCGGGTCGCGGTCGATGCCGATGAACTCCGTCTGCGTGCCGGACGAGAGGATCGGGTGCATCGAGTAGCTGGGCACAAAGCCCATTGCGCTGCGCCCCGGCCCGCCAAATGCCTGCAGCAGCTGCTGGAGAATCTCATTGGAGCCGTTGGCGGCCCATACCTGGTCGACGGTGATGTCCACGCCGGTCTGGCGGGTGACATAGTCGGCGAGTGCGCTGCGCAGTGCTACTGCGTCACGGTCCGGGTAGCGGTTGAGGTCAGAGGCGACCTTCTCCAGTTGCGCCACCAGGTCGGCGATGAGGTCATCGGATGGCGGGTACGGGTTTTCGTTGGTGTTCAGGCGAACATCGACGTCGAGCTGCGGGGCACCGTAGGCTTCCTCGCCGCGCAGTTCGTCGCGCAGTGGCAAATCTGCCAGCGCCAACTTGGCTACTGACGGCTGTGGCTGATTCTCAGGCTGGTTGCTCATTAGTTGTTCCCCTTTTCTGCGCCATTGATCTCAGAGCCGAGAAGCGTCTCAAAGCGGGCACGGATGGCCTCGCCGTGCGCTGGCAGTCGTTCTTCGTTGGCCAGGACTACTACGCTGTCGGCAACTTCCTTCAACGCGGCCTCGTTGTAGTCAATCATGTGGACCGACTTGAGGAAGGTGTGCGTTGACAGGCCCGAGGCGTGGCGGGCGGTGCCGGAGGTCGGCAACACGTGGTTAGAGCCGGCCGAGTAATCGCCCAGTGGCACCGGCGAGAAGCGACCGATGAAGATTGCGCCGGCATTGGTAATGCGTTCGGCATCGGCCTGCGCGTTTTCGGTGTGGATCTCCAGGTGCTCAGCGGCGTAGGCATCTGCAACCTGGATGCCGATATTCATGTCGTCGACAAGCACGATGCCAGACTGATCGCCGGTGAGCGCCTCGCGAACGCGGTCGGCGTTCATGGTGACCTCGTAGCGGTTTTCGACCTCGCGGTCGACGGTGGCGGCGAAATCGGCGTCGTCGGTGATAAGCACGCTGGCGGCCATGACGTCGTGCTCAGCCTGGGAAATCAGGTCGTAGGCGACGGAGACAGGATCAGCGGTGTTATCTGCGAGAATGGCAATTTCGGTCGGGCCAGCTTCGGCGTCGATACCGACGACCGAGCGGCACAGGCGTTTGGCGGCGGTAACGAAGATGTTGCCCGGACCGGTGACCATGTCGACCGGCTCGAGGCTCTCGTTTTCATCGCCGTATGCGAGCAGTGCGACGGCCTGTGCACCACCGACGGCCCACACCTCGGTCACGCCAAGCAGCTTGCAGGCAGCCAGGATGGTCGGGTGCGGCCAGCCGTCGTTGTCGGCCTGCGGCGGAGAGGCGACGACGAGGGACTCCACACCAGCTTCCTGAGCTGGGATGACGTTCATCAATACGGACGACGGGTAGACGGCGTTGCCCCCGGGGACGTAAAGACCGACGCGCGAAACCGGAATCCACTTCTCGCGGACAATGCCGCCGGGCAGAATTTCAACAGTCTTATCATTCGGCTTCTGAGCAGCGTGGAACGCGCGCACGCGCCCGATGGACTCCTGCAGAGCAGAGCGGACATCGTCTTCCAGCGCAGCTTCCGCGGCATCGATAACCTCCGCTGGAACGCGCATGGATGCCGGACGAATACGGTCAAACTTCTCGGAGTACTCCATCGCCGCTTCCACACCACGGACTGCCACGTCATCGACAACGGGCTTGACCGTGGGAATCATCGAATCAACGTCTGCCGCACCACGCGGCAACACTCGACGCAGAGTGGCGGTGGTGGGAGTCTGACCGCGAAGATCAATAGTGGACAACATAATTAATTAGTAACCGCCTATTCGCACGATGGATTCATACGTGAGCACTTCAGAGTGACAAAGAAATGACAACAAAGTATTGAAAATCTGGGTCAAAGCCAAAGACTTTATCCACGGTTTTCGCTACTATTCGCCCTTAAAGGCACCCTTGAGTATGAACTAAGCATATCTTTCTCACGTTAGGTTCATACCGATTGCCCCATTTAACCCCTCATACTGTGGCGCAAGTTAGCTCCGCCACAGTGACCCATTACAGTGTTAAGGAAAGTAGTAACCAGTCGTAGAAAGGTCAGCTGTTGAACCAGGAAGGAAACAGCCCGGATTTGCCGGAGCTCGTCGCAGCCTATGCAGACGCGACCGCAGCCGACAATTCCCTGGCCACGCGCCAACTGGAATCAGTTTTCGCGCATCATTTCTACAACCCACAGCTCTTTTCTGACCCGGAAGCCCACGGCGTTACCGAACACGTCGGCGCGTTTTACCGCATAGTCCGCGAGGTCACCGAATCGCTCGGCATGATGACGGCTGCGCACGATGCCGCCCTGAACTGGATGGTATGGGCATCCGATAACGACAACGTCCCGGAGTACTGGCGCGCCCGGGCACGGCTAGCGGCGGATGAAGCCCGCCGCTACACCACCTTTATCGCCGATGGCCCCACCTCTGCTGCCGCAGAGACCGAAATCCCACTCATCGCACGCATGAGCAGGGAGATCACCTCGTACCGGGCACTCGTGCTTGCCGACGATCTGGATGCCCCAACCAGCAGTCACAGCGCGGTGACCACGGATGCGGATGGGCCGCGGCCGCAGGAATCGTCGGCAAGCGAAGAAGCGGAGGAGCCGTTTAGCCCACGCCAGTGGAAGAAGCGGGCGGCACTGACTGACGCGCTGATTCGGATTGCAAGCGCCCTGCGAAAGGTCAACCGCGAGGACTTGGCACGGGAGCTGCACGAGATGATTCGTGCACTGCCAAATGAGGATAAGTTTGAGTCGATTGCGCTGGCGAAGACTCTGACGGAGGCATCACTGCTGCACCGAGCCGGGAAAGTCGTCGACGCAGCGCGACTTTGCGCCTCACAGCTCAATGCAATCGGTAACCGCTCCGTAATCGCGGGCCTTGAGCTGAGGCAGAATTTGGCACGGTACTCGATAGAGACCGGTAATAGCGATACCGCGTTCCGAATGCTGTCGAACAATGTGGCAGTCGCGGACCAGCACAGACTTGACACTGACTATATTCTCGCGGTTCGTGAGATGGCAGACATCAACTTCGAGGTGGCACATAACAAGCCCGATGCCGCGGAGATGCTGAAGCTGACTCAGCGCGCCCAGGATGTGTCGGCAGACTACCCCAACTGTGAAGTCACCATGGAAATCGCGCTGCTGAAGGCAACGGCACTGTACGAACTCGGAGATTTCCGTCATGCCGGCCAGGAAGCAGAGTCGGTTGCAAAGTGGTCTGAGCCTACCCAGGATGCCGCACGTACTGATTTTTCCTGTGCCATTGCGGCGGAATCGGCAGTCCAAGAGGGAAATACTGAGCATGCTGCAGTGCTCTTCGACGCGCTGGCCGATATTCGTGCCGGATACTCGTCCCCGATTTCGCCTGCGGAAACTCTGATGGATGCCGCACTATCACTCAGTAACGTGGGCGCCACAAGTGAGCTGACCGACCACCTGATGGAACGCTCACGTGGCTACGTGGTTGGGTCCTGGGAATCGGCCAAGTGGCACGAAGCACAGGCGCTGTTGTGCTGGTCTGTGTGGGACAACGACGGCGTGTACAAGTACGCCGACGAAGCTGCCGAGCTTTTCTTAGAAGCCCACGCCCCTGCCGACGCCGCCCGCACACTGACCATCGCGGTGCGTGCTGCTGCTAGTGATAACAATGAGGAACGCGCCCGCCGGTTCGCGGTTCGCATCGGCGACCTAGTCGGCCCGGATCACCCGGTGCGCGATGAAGTTCGTGGACTAATGCGTAGCTTTTCAAACCCGGATTAACAGCGCACCCGACTGCACAGGTCTGAAAAACAAAGCAGTTTTTGCATCTTCCCGATGCCACGGGCGAAGATAGTCCAATGGTCTGGTGGGAAGAAGAAAACTCTGAGTCTGGAATTCAAGTTGGCGATTGGGATACCGGCATCGCGGCCGACTACGCGTCAGGGAATTCAGAAAGCGCAGCAGCAACGGAGAACTCGTCCGAACCCCTGGACTTTCCTCCCCTGCCCAATCCGCTGAAAGCATTGCCGGACTCTCTCCCGGAGTTGCTGGTTATTTCCCGCAAGGCCGGTGCCACGCTCGACCACGTCACCAGTTGGCGCGCTGTCACCAAGTTCGCCCACACGCACTGGTTGGCCGACGCGCCTACCAACTCCCCCGATGTCGTTGGCGAATTCCACGCACTCAGGCACGCAGTCGCCGACCAACTGGAATTAGTAGAAGAAGCCGCTGCTGCACGCGCCGAGTGGCTGCGCTGGGCAACTGAGGCCAACATCCGCCCCGCGATCTTGCACGCACGCTCCTACGGAGCATTCGCCGAGGCAGAGGCCTTCATCGACGCCAACCCAGGTGATGCCATCACCGGCCGGCGCCCCGAGGACTCCGAAATCCCAGAGCTGATCAGTCTTACTAAGGACATCGTCGCCACCACACCACAGCCCGGGGAGGCCTATTACTACCTGGTCAGCGCGGCTGTTGCTGGTGCCGCAGCATCGCTGGCGCGCCGGGCGGAAATCGCCGGTCAACTCTCTGAATGGTCCGCACGCTGGGCACCAAAGCGAAGCAGTTTTGATGACCGCAAGCTATTGGAGGCGCAGCTCGCGCACAGCCGTGGTGAGCTGCGCAGGGCCGCCCGCATCGCAGCCAGCGTCGCGGCAGCCCCTCAGTCGGAACCCGTCACCACGACGATTGAAGCTCGCCAATTCCTGGCTTTCCTCTCTCTGGAAGCTGGTGAGGAAGCGGAGGCAATCCGCCAGCTACGCCCAATCGTGCAGGCTGGTCTCGATGCAGGACTCACGGTCGCGGTGCTTCGCAGCGTGCGTCTGCTCTGTGCGCTTCTCAACGCCCACGGCGATTTCGCGGAATCCGCCGCAATTGCCCGCCGCGCGCTCGCCAGCGCCGAAGGCATTCCGGTCAACCCCATCACCATGGATATCCAGCTCGTTCTGGCCCGCAGTCTCCTCGACGCCGACGAGGTTGACGAGGCGCTGCGCTTTGCCGAACCAGTTGCGCACTGGTCAGCATTTACCGCCGATGAAGAACGCACCGACGCGGCTTTTTCTATTGCCTCCGCAGCCGCGGGGCTCGGCAATAATCCCCGCCAGGCGGCAAAGCTGCTCATCGAACACGGCGAGCACCTTGAACGCAACGGCGATACCAAGGGCGCTGCCAAGGCCTACCGCCAGGCTGCACGTTCCATCATTCATGTTATTGACCTGGTCATTTCCGAAGAGGGCTCCGAATTCACCGCCGAGATCGTCTCCGAGGACGCTTCCGCCGTCATTGACCACACGCTCAACGAGGCTGAGGACCTTCTGCTGCGTTCTCAGAAGCTCATCTCCGACGACTGGTCACTCGCCGACTGGCACGACGATGCCGCCTACGTCTTCTACTCCGCTGGCCGCGACACTTTGGCCATCAACCATGTGGAAGCCGCCGCGAAGGGCTACCTGCAGTCCGGCGATGGCGAGGAAGCCGCCCGCGCGCTGCTGGCGGGGGTTCGATACCGTCTCGACGCGGGTGATTCCGACGGTGCCGCCGCCTACGCCCGGCGCGTCGAAGAGCTTCTGCCCCGCGACGTGTGGGAAGGCCATCCTGTTCTCGATGCCCTTGACGTCATCATCATTCAGTCGCTTGACGACGAATACTAGCGCCCCGCCCACTTCAGTGCTGGCGGTGGCACAAAGTAGAGTGTTAGGTCATGACTACTTCTGGTGATTCCGCGACTTCTAGCCCGCAGCAGCTTTTCGACGCCGCCACGGCATTGGCTGAGGAAAACAACCTCTGGGAAGCAGCCCTAACTCTGATGCAGGGGTTCGAGGAGCTCGGCGACAAGGCTGATGCCCCGCAGACCGACAGTCTAGGGCGCCCCATCCGTGGCTCTGCACCGAAGCTGATGGACAAGGCCGCGGACTGGTTGGATTTGCTGGATAACCTGGAGAAAGACGGCTTCGAGCCGACTGCGGACACCCCACCGCGCCACCTGCGCTGGGCGATGTGGCACACCTTGAACGGCCAAGCAGAGATTCGTCGAGGACATCAAGGGCGCGCCATTGATCACCTGGAGTTGGCGGCGGGACTTTTCCAGTCCGATAACCTCAATATCCAGGCCGTGCCTCTGCTTGCACAAATTGCACAGTGCCACCTGCATTTGGGCGATGTCGCTGCTGCAGAGAAGGCACTTTACCGCGCACAGGAAACCTGTGATGAGCAATCGCGGGAGCGCTGGGGGTCGGCACTAAGCGAGATTGGCGCGGAAATCGCCCGTCGCCTGTAGGCGAAGCTGCGAAGCGATACCGGGGGCTGATTCAGCTACTGCTCGTCGAAGTCGAGTCCGACATCGAACACCTTGGCCGAGTGGGTTAGCGCGCCCACAGCCAGGTAATCGACACCACAGGACGCGTACTCACGAGCCACATCGATGGTCAGTCCACCAGAGGACTCAAGCTGCGTGGCCGGAGAAATCTGCGAGCGGCGCTGCACCGCAATCTGGGTCTCCCAGACCTCGAAGTTGTCCAGCATGACGATGTCCGGCTTCATCGGCAGGATCTCATCGAGCTGTGCGAGGGTATCGACTTCCACCTCACACGGCAGCTCCGGGTACTGATCCCGCACCCTCTTCAACGCACCGGACACGGAACCGACAGCCACCACGTGATTGTCCTTAATCAGTGCTTCATCGCCCAAAGCGTAGCGGTGGTTAATTCCGCCGCCGCAGGTCACAGCATACTTTTCCAGGTTGCGCAGCCCCGGCAGCGTCTTTCGGGAATCGCGCACCCGCGCACCGGTGCCGATAATCGCGTCAGCCCACTGGCGCGTCGCAGTAGCTACACCACTGGCGTGCGTGAGGATATTCAGCATTGTCCGCTCAGCAGTCAGCAACCCCCGAGTCGGCGCAGAAATCGTTGCCAGCACTGTGCCAGGACGCACCAGGGTGCCATCTTCAACGTGCTTTTCGACGGTGAACTCACCCGAGATGACCTCCTGCAGCGTCCACTCCACCGCATCGATTGCCGCGATAACGCCCTCTTGCCGGGCCACCAGGCGGGCGAGTGCCTGCGCAGATGCCGAGACTGTCGACAGCGAGGTCACATCCGGCCCGAAGCTCATGTCTTCCTGTAGTGCCGTCCGAATGAGGCCACGGGTGATGTTTTCGTTCAGCACCCCGCGCAGAGTGTCCTTCTCAAGAGTCATGGTTAGCTAATCCCCATCCTTTTCAAACCAAGTGTGGCACCCCAAAGTATATGGTCGTGCCAATGCTGCTTCGACGACTTTCCTTGCGGCCACGACCTGAACCGATTGCGGGAGCCGATCGATAACCGCCAACGCCTGCCGCAAGCTCTGCTCATTACGCGTTACACCAGCGCCTTCCTGCATCGCCGTCTGCAACCGGAAAAGCTGCCGTGGTTCCAGTTCTGGCCGTGGCTGAGGCAGGCTTTCAACGGCCGCTGCGAATTCCTCGTCCCCGACCGGCACAGCGTGTGTTTCAGCGACTTTTTCGGCCACCCGCTTGCCGACGACCAGGCCCTCCAGCAACGAATTGGAGGCCAACCTGTTGGCACCGTGGAGCCCTGTTGCGGAGCATTCGCCGGCCGCATAGAGGCCCGGCACACTAGTTGCACCGAATGGGTCGACGGCAATACCACCACAGGTGTAGTGGACCGCCGGGGCCACGGGAATGAGGTCCTTGGTCGGATCAATCTCCGCTGCGGTCAGGCCCGCTGTGATCGTCGGAAAGCGGGCGGCGAAGTTGTCGATGTGACGTGCGTCGAGGAAGACGTGGTCCTCGCCGAGCTCGCGCATGCGAGTCGCGATGGCGCGCGAGACGATATCGCGCGGAGCCAGGTCCCCGCGAGGGTCAACGCCGGCGGTCACACTGTTGCCCCGGGAGTCGACGAGAATGGCTCCTTCACCACGGACAGCCTCGCTGATGAGATGGCGTCGGCCGGTGCCATCTGATGCCGAGCGCTCGTCATAGAGCACCGTCGGGTGAAACTGGATAAACTCCATGTCCCGAATCTCCGCGCCAGCATCGGAGGCCATGCCGATAGCCTCACCGCGGGCACCCGAGGGGGCCGTGGTCGCGCGGTAAATATGGCCCACGCCGCCGGTAGCCAGCAGAGTGGCGCCTGCTCGAATAGCTCCACCCCCACGGGGATCCGCTACCAGCGCCCCCAGCACGCGGCCGTCTTTGCCAACGATGAGCTGGCGCGCTGTGGCGTTTTGTAGTACTCGCACGCCGGTAACTGAGGCTTCTAGGGCGCGCTCGATTTCAGCACCAGTGGCGTCACCGCCGGCATGAATGATGCGCCGCGCGTGGTGTCCGCCCTCTTTAGTGCGGGAATAAACGGCCGGGTTATCCGGTGCCGGGTCGAATGTAGCGCCTAGCCCGATTAGCCACTCGGTCGCCGCAGCGCCGGCGCGGATGATGGAAGCCACAGCCTCTTCATCGCCGTGTCCGGCACCGGCATCGAGAGTATCCGCGATATGGGAATCAGTGGTGTCGTCGAACCCGTTGGCCACATGGCCGCTGGGGTCGTCGTCAAGCCCGACGACCGCGAGCCCGCCCTGGGCGAGATTCGTGGCAGCATCGGCGAAA
This sequence comes from Corynebacterium sp. MSK019, assembly GCF_030232425.1. NCBI lineage: Bacteria > Bacillati > Actinomycetota > Actinomycetes > Mycobacteriales > Corynebacteriaceae > Corynebacterium > Corynebacterium sp. MSK019. The sequence goes on from NZ_JASPJT010000007.1 coordinate 85,382, forward strand.
CGCAGCTGTTTGCGGGCACCGACGCGCCACTCGACGCTGTCGATAACCAGCACGTCGAGGCCGAGCTCAAGAGCCCGACGCGCAGCACTGAGCCCTGCGACTCCCCCGCCGATGACGAGGAAGTCACACGTCAGTGTCCAACTGTCGAATGATGGGCGCAGACCAAACGTGTTACTCGCCTCCGCCTGGGTTACCGATGGCGATCATGCGCTCGACCGAAGCGCGCGCCTTGTCGGCGACATCCGGCTCGACATCGACTTCATCAGTGCCCTCAACGAGGCAGCGCAGCAGAGCCGCCGGAGTGATGAGCTTCATGTACGAGCAGGAAGCGCGGTCGTTGACCGGCTCAAAGTCGACATCCGGTGCGGCCTTGCGCAGCTGGTGGAGCATGCCCACCTCAGTGGCCACGAGCACCTTGCCGTTGGGCTTGTTCTCCTTCAGCTTCTGCGCCTCGGTCAGCATCTCGCCGGTGGAGAGCATCTGCACGCGCTCGGGCTCGATGGTGCCTTCACCTGCGAGGTAAATCGCAGAGTTCGCGCAACCGCACTCCGGGTGAATGAACAGCTGCGAATCGGCGTTCTCCTCCGCGCGGTGCGCGAGTTCCTCACCGTTGATGTTGGCGTGGACATGGCACTCACCAGCCCATACCTTGATGTTGTCGCGGCCGGTCTCACGGCGGACGTGTGCGCCGAGGAACTGATCCGGGTTGAACAGGATCTCCTGGTCTTCCGGGATGGACTTGACCACGTCGACGGCGTTGGAGGAAGTACAGCAGATGTCGGTCAGAGCCTTTACGTCTGCCGTGGTGTTGACGTAGCTGACTACCAGTGCGCCGGGATTCTCTGCCTTCCACTCGGCCAGTTCATCTGCGGTGATGGAGTCCGCCAGGGAGCAGCCGGCGCGCTCGTCCGGAATAAGGACGGTCTTCTCTGGGCTCAGAATTTTGGCGGTTTCCGCCATGAAGTGAACACCACAGAAGACGATGACGTCAGCATCGGTTTCCGCAGCGATGCGGGAAAGTCCGAGGGAGTCGCCTGTGTAATCGGCAATATCCTGAATCTCCGGCAGCTGGTAGTTGTGCGCAAGAATTACGGCATTGCATTCGCGGGCGAGGCGCTTAATCTCCTGGGCCCAGCGCTCATCTGCAACTACGCCACCGTAGCGGCCATCTTTATCGACTACCGATTCGTACAGATCCGATTCAAGGCGCGGCAGGCTGGAAGCATTGGCCGCAAGGCTGGTATTCACGGAAAACTACGTCCTTACTTCAATGGGCTGTGGCTACGACCGGAGAAAACGCCGTCACCGTTACCGGCAACGGTCCCCGGAGGCATTCGCAGCGGACTCAAACGGGCAAGTGCAAGAGACCTAAGCTCGCCACACAATATCGAAAAAGCCCCTAAATCGGGGCGAATACTGACATCGAAGACGAACCTATTTCCCAAAATTGTAAGGCTTGTATAAGCCTATTTCCCAATAACTACCCCTGTTCAGTAGGAAATAGTGCTTTACGACGGCCCCCCCCCCACGCCGAACCTCACCGTCTCACTTAGTGACCGAATCTGCGTCCGTAGCATTGTCTGCAGCGCTCTCGTTGCCTTCCGTGAAGTCCGTTTGGAACAGCACCCGGGACCACAGTGCGAGCATGGCAACCAGTGGCGCGACCAGCAGTGCTACATAGGTTTTGAAGTCCGGAATCACCGAGAACTTATCGCCCGGCTGCATTCCCGCCAGATCCGGCTGGAGCAATGCCGCAACCGACTGACCGACGAGGTACGTCACTGCTGCGCTCATCAACGCGGAGAAACCTGCCCATCCAATTGCCGTGAGCATCTGCACAGGAGTCGTGATGGCACGGTTTCGGAAGGTAGTAATTCCCAGCACCAGGCCGCTGATGGCAGTGACAGCAACAAACCAGAGCAGCCCAATAAAACCAGCGTCAACGGTTTCTTGAATAATCGCTAGTTGGTTATCCGGGAGCATTTGCACTTGCTGCTTGGGGCGTAGGAATGCCCAGGCCACTCCGGCTATCGTTCCCGTTACGACGGAGAAGAGAACAATACCCGAGGCCATTGCCACGCTCTGCTTTTCAACGTGTGGGACTCGGGTATTTTTCATAGTCATAGTTGACTAACTTACCTCACGGCGCACATCCGGTACTAGCGTGCCCGAATGGCGCACTAGCACAATCAGCGCCTTTTATCGCTGCTCCAACATAACGGAGTCCACTTCGCCGTGGCGCGAGCACTTTGCAGTCCAGCCGTCCGGACGCACCTGCACCACCATCCGGCGCCCACAGAGCTGGCAGAACCGAGGCGCCTCCAGTCCAGCTTTTGCACCATAGGAGCGTTCGCGCACTTCACCAGCTTCGAGGTCGGCGCCGGTAAAAGGATCGAACTTGGGCTCATCTCCCAGCACCATGGCCTGGAGCAGCTCTGTGGAGTCGACTTTCTTACTCCGCGGCGAGCGCGGGCTAGATGTCCGAGGCTTAGACAGTTGCATTGAGGGCCTTAATTGGGAGTCGTACCTTGCCAAGCATGTCCAGGTCCTGCTCCGCCGGACGGCCCAGAGTGGTCAGGTAATTACCGACAATGACAGCGTTGATACCGCCGAGTAGCCCCTTTTCTGCGCCCAGGTCGCCCAGGGTGAGCTCACGACCGCCAGCAAAACGCAGGATGGTCTTCGGCAGTGCCAGACGGAAGGCACCGATGGCACGCAGTGCGTCCTTGGCTGGCATCGGCTCGCGACCGGCGAACGGAGTGCCCGGGCGCGGGTCGAGGAAGTTCATCGGCACCTCGGTCGGGTTGAGAGCTGCCAGGTCCTGAGCGAACTCGGCACGCTGCTCAAGGGTCTCTCCCATACCCAGGATGCCGCCACAGCAGACCTCCATGCCGGCTTCGCCGACCATACGCAGGGTGTCATGGCGCTCTTCCCAAGTGTGGGTGGTCACGACCTGCGGGAAGTAGCTCTTGGCGGTCTCGAGGTTGTGGTTGTAGCGGTGAATACCAGCCTTGGCCAGGCGATCTACCTGCTCCTGCGTCAGAATGCCCATAGAGGCGGCCACATTAATGTCAACCTCTGCCTGAATGGCGGCGACGGCCTGTTCCATCTGGCTGAGCAGTCGCTCGTCCGGCCCCTTTACTGCAGCAACGATGCAGAACTCAGTCGCACCCGACTTTGCGGTCTGCTTGGCGGCGTCCACCAGGGCCGGGATATCCAGCCATGCCGAACGCACCGGGGACTCGAACAGACCCGACTGCGAACAGAAGTGGCAGTCCTCTGGGCAGCCGCCAGTCTTCAGCGAGATAATGCCTTCAACCTCGACCTCTTCGCCGCACCACTTCAAGCGCACCTCGTGAGCCAGCCCCAGCAGATCCTCGATGCTGTCATCATCGAGGTTCAGAACTGCCAGGGTCTCCTCATAGTTCAGCCCCTCACCGCGGCCGAGCACCTTTTCTCGGGCGAGTTCCAAAATGTCCTGCTGCTGTTGAGTCATGGGGGTGATGCTCCTTGAGGCTGGGGATAAAACTTGAACACCGTTTCAGAAGTTGTTCAGTTATCAAACTTAATACTGCGTCTACAGAATGTCGAACAGGGTTCAATTCCCGTCGTGTCGCGGATTTACGCTCCCCATTTCAGCCTTGAGACATCTTCCAGATGATTCTTCTTTCGTCTACGGTAGGCAGTGTGCAATTGACCAAGGACATCATTGTCGACGCAGCTCTCACCATTCTCAACGAGTACGGACTCGGCGATCTCACGATCCGCCGTCTGACTCGCCACTTGGGTACCGCCGCTGGCGCAATGTACTGGCACTACCCTTCCAAGCAGGCACTGCTGGGCGCCGTCGCTGACCGCATCTTGGCTCCCTGCACAGAGTTTTCCGCCACCGGCGATTGGCGTGCCGACATCGAAGCCGTCGCCGAGCTGCTCTACTCCTGCCTCACCGCTCATCGGGATGGCGCCGAGGTCGTCTCGGCCGCGCTCGCTACGGGCACCGCCACGATTCGCCCCGAACAACTGCTTGCCGACGTCCTGGAGAATGCACCTGAAACCTCCATCAGCACCCCATCAGTGGCTGATACCGCGTCTGTCCTCGTGTACTTCATTCTCGGAGCGACAGTCGACCAGCAGACAGCCATCGCGCTTAATCTGAACGGTGCCACGGGCGCTTCCGACAAGGGTGACACCAGAGGCGAGGACACCGCCGATGAGGACGCTGAGGTCGAGACTTCCTCTGAAGATGCGGCTGCACAGGCAAAAGAGCTCGGCCGCCAGCGCATTGCACTGGGAACCGAGCTCTTTATCGCCGGAATTGCGGGGGTTGCGGGGACTAAGGGAATCGCAGGTCATTAAGCCCCGCTGGAGCAATCACACTCACGGTCAAGCCGCGGCGCTAGAGCACCAGAGCTGCTACCCAACCAGCTGCCAGCAGCGGCAGGTTGAAGTGCAGGAAGGTCGGAATAACCGAATCGCGAATGTGGTCGTGCTGCCCGTCGGCATTGAGACCCATCGTCGGGCCGAGCGTCGAGTCCGATGCCGGCGAACCAGCATCGCCCAGAGCACCTGCAGTACCAATGATGGCGACGGTAGCCATCGGCGAGAAGCCCAGCGATACACACAACGGCACATAGATGATGGCGATAATCGGCAGCGTCGAGAAGGACGAACCAATACCCATCGTGACCACCAGACCAACGACCAGCATGGCGAATGCAGCGGCAGGCTTGTTGCCCGCAAACAGCTCTGCAGTAGCGGTCACCAGCGGCTCGATCTGGCCGGACTCCGACATCACCGAGGCGAAGCCCTGTGCAGAAATCATGATGAAACCAATCAGGGCCATCATCTTCATACCGGCGGTGAACACGTCGTCCGCCTCACGCCAGCGCACGGCGCCGGTGAGCATGAAGATTGCCAGACCAGTGAGTGCACCAATCAGCAACGGATCGGCATCGGTCTCCATAGAATTCATCACAATCTGGACGACGAAAGTCACCACGATTGCAACGAGAGCGACGATAACTCGGTACTTCGACACCGGTTCGTCAGACTGGGTTTCTGCGTGTGAGGACTGGGCAATCGGCCGATCTTCGTAATGCCGTGGCTTCCGGTAGGAGAAAAATACGGCAATGGCCAGACCGGCCAGCATGCCGAGAGCCGGGATGCCCATCGTCATCATGATGTTGATATTGGAAACATCAAGGCCAGCATTCTCGATGTTCCCCAGCAGGATGTCGTTCAGGAAGATAGAACCGAATCCGACCGGAACCCACATGTAGGTGGTGACCAAACCGAAGGTCATCACACTGGTAATCATTCGACGGTCGATGTTGAGGCGGTTAAATACCGGCAACAGCGGCGGAATAATCAGCGGGATAAACGCAATGTGAACTGGGATGAGGTTCTGCGACATAATCGCCATGGCCAAAATGCCGGCGACCATACCCCACTTGGTCCATGCCTCTGCCTTAGATTTAGCGCCTTCATCCTCCGTACCGATCTTGGCAATCAGCCAATCGGCCAGCAATTTGGGCAACCCAGAGGATGCCACTGCCATGGCAAAGGCACCCAGCATGGCATAGCTCAGGGCAATCTTCGCACCACCAGAGAGGCCTTCCTGGAAGGCAACCATTGTGGCATCGAGCCCCATACCGGCGGAAAGACCACCGACTAAGGCGCCAATAAACAGCGCTAGCACAACGTGTACCCGGCAGACCGCCAGGATTAGCATCACCAAAACGGCGAGAAGAACGGCATTCATAAGGAAAATATTAAGGCAACCTTAAGTATTTCCAGCAACCGGGGCTAGAAAGACTTCACCCCAAAATCTTTACACCCCGGCTAATGCGGCTAATCAATCGAGACGAGTCCCTGGCCGCCCTGCACTGCGTCGCCGACTTCGACATGAATAGAGCCGACGGTGCCTGCAGCCGGGGCCGTAATCTCGGTTTCCATCTTCATTGCCTCGAGAATGAGCAGCACCTCCCCAGCCTCAATCTTCTGGCCTTCCTCGACCAAAATCTTGCTGACCGAACCTGCCAGTGGCGCCACCACCGAATTGGCGGAGACACCCGAGACACTAGCGGTGGCCGGCTCAACGGAAGCGCTCGACGATCCACCCAACACGATGGGCGAAAGACGCTTGGGCTCCTCAACTACTTCAACGTCGACATCGTAGGCAATGCCGCCGACAGTCACTTTCAATTTCATGGCTCAACAATCCTCACGTAGCAAAAGTCAATGAGTCAGACTCAATTAAGTCGGGTATCGAAAATTTCCAACTAACGCAGGTTGCGCTGCTGCTGGATCTGGCGTCCCTGCGCAGCCCACGTCTTATGGCGGTTGTATCGAATTGCCTTCACCTTGCCGCGATTGCCCAGGTACGCAGACACCGCTGCCGAAATGGCGATGACAGTATCCTCGGGGATATCTGCGTCCACGCGTTTGCGCAGTTCAGCCAACTCGCTTTCTGCCTGATTCAGGCGTGCCGTGGCCTTCTGCAAGCTTGTCGAGGTCGCATCCAACCGGTCGGTCAGTTCAGCGACGAGCGCTCGCAGCTCCTTAATCTCACCGATGCCGTCAGACATTACTGCGGCCCCAATCCGTGCTTCTTGGCCGGGCGAACCTCGCGCTTGTTACGCAGAACCGACAGTGCGTCAGCCACGCGCAGGCGGGTTTCGGCCGGGTCAATCACGTCGTCGACCAGTCCTCGCGAGGCGGCGACATACGGCGTCGAGAAGCGTGTCTTGTATTCGGCGATACGCTCGTCGCGCACGCGCGCCTGCTCTTCCTCGTCGCCCGCGGCGGCAATTTCCTTTCGGAAGACCACGTTGACCGCGCCCTCTGCGCCCATCACCGCAATTTCCGCGGTCGGCCATGCGAATACGTAGTCCGCACCGAGGTCCTTCGAGCACATCGCCAGGTACGCACCGCCGTAGGCCTTACGCATGACGACGGTCACCTTGGGCACAGACGCTGCGGAGTATGCGTAGAGCATCTTTGCGCCGTGGCGGATGATGCCGCCATGCTCCTGGGTGACGCCCGGCATGAAGCCAGGAACGTCAACCAGGGTGACCAGCGGGATGTTAAAGGCATTGCAGAAGCGGATGAACTTTGCGCCCTTGTCCGAGGAATTGATGTCCAGCACACCGGACATCACGTTCGGTTGGTTGGCGACAAAGCCCACGGTACGGCCCAAAACTCGACCAAAGCCGACAACCAGGTTGGTGGCAAAACCCGCCTGGCACTCGAGGAAATCGCCATTGTCGGCGATACGGATGATGACCTCGCGGACGTCGTAGCCCTTCTTGCCATCGACGGAGACGATGTCGCGGAGCTCTGGATCCGGCTCGGCGTCGAATACCGGATCCACGATTGGCGGCTCTTCCGTGTTGTTCTGTGGCAGGAAGCTTAAGAGCTTCTGCGCAATCAGGATGGCCTGCTCGTCATCGTCGGCAACGAAGTCAATATTGCCGGCCTTGGCCATGTGCGCATCAGCGCCACCGAGCTGCTCGGAGGTGACTTCCTCGCCGGTCACAGACTTAATAACGCCCGGGCCGGTGATGAACATCTGTGCCTTGCGAGTCTGAATGATGAAGTCGGTCAGCGCTGGCGAGTAGGCAGCGCCACCAGCACATGGGCCTGCAATGATGGAGATCTGCGGCACCAGACCGGATAGCCACACGTTGTTGTAGAAGACCTGGCCATAGCCCGACAGAGAGTCAATCCCCTCTTGAATGCGAGCACCACCGGAGTCGTTGATAAACACGAACGGAGTGCCGTTGTCGGCAGCAGCGCGCATGGTGGCCGCAACCTTGCGGGACTGCGTTTCACCAGCGGAGCCACCCATGACCGTGAAGTCCTGGGAGGCCACGTGCACTGCCCGGCCGAGAACCGCGGCAGTGCCGGTGACCACACCGTCGGCAGGCGCGTCGGCAGTATCCATGCCGAAGTCGGTGGTGCGGTGAGTCATGAACATGCCGGTTTCACGGAAAGTGCCCTCGTCGACGAAGTTGTCGATACGCTCGCGGGCAGTCATCTTCCCACGTTCGTGCTGCTTGGCCTGGCGGGCTTCACCGCCACCGGCCTCAACACGGCGACGCTGAGCATCCAAAAAATCCAGGCGCTCCGCCATCGAGGCATCGACTCCCGGCGCGACGGCATCCGCCGAATTCGGCTGGTTTGCTGAACTTTGCGACATTGCTATCTCTTCTCCCGATGTTCCTAGGCGGGTTCCACCTGGACGGTCTGTGAGCGACCGCCAACGGTAACCTTGTAGCGAATTGGCTCGCGAATGACATTGGCAGCACCAGAGGCCTGCTCCGCCTCGCGCTTGAGCTGTTCGGCAGTCTTACCGACGTTCTTCGGCCCTTCGCCGCGCGTGGTGAAGAATCCCGGTGCGACGGATGGGAACAGTGCGTTGGTCAGGACGTCTTCGGCGGTGCCGTTGTAACCGTCGAGCTCCTTGGCCTGCTCGACCAGGTCGTCCCACTCTGGCTCGAGAAGATCAGCCGGGCGAACCGTGATTTCTTCCTTCTTGGTCTGTTCCGCTGCCTGCTTAATCAGCTCTGGGTTGCGCTCACCCGGGCACTGCCCGTAATAGCCGAGCATGAGGTCAGCGAACTCAGCCGTCATAACCTTGTAGCGTCCCATCAGCACGTTAAACACAGCTTGCGTGCCGACGATCTGCGAGCTCGGAGTCACCAGCGGCGGGTAACCGGCGTCCTTGCGGACAATCGGTACTTCACGCATGACCTCTTCGACGCGGTCGCCCGCGCCCTGGGCCTTGAGCTGGTTTTCCATGTTCGACAACATGCCGCCGGGGATCTGCGACATGAAAATGTCGGTATTGACCAGGGTTTTCGACTCGAACTCTGCGTACTTCGGGCGCACCTTGCGGAAGTGGTCACGAATGGTGATCAGGTTATCCATGTTCAGGTCGGTGGTGTAGTCGGTTCCCTCCAACATTTCCACCAGCGACTCGGTCGGGTTGTGCCCCGGGCCCAGCGACATCGACGAAATTGCCGTGTCCACGACATCCGCACCAGCTTCGATGGCTTTCATCAAAGTCACCATCGTGACACCGGTGGTCGAGTGACAGTGGACGTTAATCTGGGTGTCCTCGCCGTAAGTTTCCTTGATGCCGCGGATGATGTCGTAAGCCGGCTGAGGTTTCAGCAGCGCTGCCATGTCCTTCAACGCAATGGAGTCCGCCCCCATATCCAGTAGACGACCAGCGAGCTTAACGTACCCGTCGACGTCGTGAAGCGGAGACGTCGTATAGCAGATCGTGCCCTGCGCATGCTTGTCGACGTTCTTGACCGCGCGCATGGCGTGCTCGAGATTGCGTGGGTCGTTGAGCGCGTCGAAAACACGGAATACGTCCATACCGTTTTCAGCGGACTTCTCGACGAACTTGTCAACCACCATGTCCTCGTAGTGGCGGTAACCGAGAAGATTCTGGCCGCGCAGCAGCATCTGCAGGCGACTGTTCGGCATCAGCTTGCGGAATGTCCGCAGGCGCTCCCAGGGATCTTCATTAAGGAAGCGGATGCAGGCGTCAAAGGTTGCGCCGCCCCAGCACTCCACACTCCAAAAACCGGCCTTGTCCATTTCTTCACAGACATCGACCATGTCTTCCATAGCCATTCGCGTTGCCATGAGGCTCTGATGAGCGTCTCGGAACGCTACTTCCGTTACACCAATGGTTCGTGGACTCATAACTCCAAAAGTAAAGGCCTTTGGGGATCTTCGCGCGTTGGTGACCGCGAGTATTGGGGATTCGGCGCCCGCCAAGGTGCGTTTAGAGTGTCAAATTGCCCACTTGCAGGGTTAAATACTTATTTTCACGCGAAGTTTATGCTCTTAATCGTTCGACTCGAATTTTTCCTTGGGGGTCGTTTTTGCGAATTGCGCTCGACAGATGGGACGGATGGCGCGCCCACACGGGACCGAAAAAGGCTCATGTTTTTTACAAAACGGTTAAGGTAGTCACATGAACCAAGCAAATACAGTCGGCGATTATCAAGTATGGCCGGGTGAGCCTTACCCGCTCGGATCTACCTACGACGGCGCTGGCACCAACTTTGCACTCTTTTCCGACGTTGCGGAAAAGGTTGAGCTTTGTCTGATTAGCGCCGAAGGCGAAGAAACACGCATTGAGTTGGAAGAAGTCGATGCGCATATCTGGCACTGCTACATCCCGTCCATCATGCCGGGCCAGCGCTACGCCTACCGCGTACACGGCCCATTCGATCCGGCCAACGGTAAGCGTTGCGACCCCAACAAGCTGCTGGTCGACCCATACGCCAAGGCTTTCGACGGCGAATTCGACGGTCACCCATCACTGTTCAACTATGACATTCATGACCACTCGAAGCGCAACACCGAGGACAGCCTGGGACACACCATGACCTCCGTGGTCATCAACCCATTCTTCGACTGGGGCGCTGACCGCGCACCTCGCACGCCGTACAACGAGACCGTGATTTACGAGGCCCACGTCAAGGGCATGACCATGACTCACCCGGATATTCCGGAGGAGCTACGTGGTACCTATGCCGGTCTCGCGCATCCGGCGATTATTGACTACCTCAAGGACCTTGGTGTCACGGCTATCGAACTGATGCCGGTCCACCAGTTCCTCCAGGACGACCACCTGCGCGAAAAGGGGCTACGCAACTACTGGGGCTACAACACCTTCGGTTTCCTAGCACCACATCAGGACTACTCGGCTTCCCAAAAGCCAGGCGGAGCAGTCAGCGAGTTCAAGGGCATGGTGCGCGCATTTCACGATGCCGGCATTGAGGTTATCCTCGACGTGGTCTACAACCACACCGCCGAGGGCAACCACATGGGCCCAACCATCTGCTTCCGAGGCATCGACAACGAGGCCTACTACCGCCTGGTCGAAGGCGATCGCCAGCACTACATGGACTACACCGGCACCGGTAACTCCCTGAATGTGCGCCACCCGCACTCGCTGCAGCTCATCATGGATTCGCTGCGCTACTGGGTCTCCGAGATGCATGTCGACGGCTTCCGCTTCGATTTGGCATCCACCCTGGCTCGAGAATTCCACGATGTGGATCGCCTCTCTGCCTTCTTTGACTTGGTGCAGCAGGATCCGATTGTCAGCCAGGTCAAGCTCATCGCAGAACCGTGGGATGTCGGCGAAGGTGGCTACCAGGTCGGTAACTTCCCACCGCAGTGGACTGAATGGAACGGTAAGTACCGCGACACTATCCGCGACTTCTGGCGCGGTGAGCCATCCACGCTCGGCGAGTTCGCTTCACGTATCACCGGTTCCTCGGACCTGTATGCAAACAATGACCGCCGCCCAACTGCGTCGATTAACTTCGTGACCGCGCATGACGGTTTTACTCTCAATGACTTGGTCAGCTACAACGAGAAGCACAATATGGCCAACGGCGAGGACAACCGCGATGGCGAGTCCCACAACCGTTCGTGGAACTGCGGTGTGGAAGGCCCGACCGACGACGAGCGCATCATTTCGCTGCGCGCTCGCCAGCATCGTAACTTCCTGACCACTCTCCTGCTGTCCCAGGGCACTCCGATGATTAGCCACGGTGACGAAATGGGACGTGGCCAGAAGGGCAACAACAACGTCTACTGCCAGGACAACCGTTTGGCCTGGGTCGACTGGAATCAGACTCGTACCAACTCTGAACTGGTCGAATACACCCAGTTCCTGACTGAGCTGCGTGCGGAACACCCAGTCTTCCGACGCCGCCGCTTCCTGCGCGGTGGCCCGCTCGGTGCGGAAACCGACGATCGTGACATTGCCTGGCTGACCTATGAGGGTCGTGTCATGACGACCGATGACTGGAACTTCGACTTCGGCAAGTCGTTGATGGTCTGGCTCAACGGCGATGCCATCACTGAGCCTGACCGCCGAGGTCACAGGATTGAGGATGACTCCTTCCTGCTGTGCTTCAACGCCCACCACGAGGACATCATGTTCCAAATTCCGGGCACCGAATACGCACACAGCTGGGAAGTCATCATCGACACCACAGAGATCACGGGTCGCCCGACCCGCGAGCGCATCGTTGAGCCAGAAGGCGAGCTCCGCGTGCCAGCCCGTTCTACCATCGTGCTGATCGAGCGACACTAGCCGCGTCCGCGTTGGGTGTAGGGGCCTGGGCCTGGGTTGGTTCCTACACAAAAATCCCCTGTCGGCGGAAGGCTTTTCTTCCACTGACAGGGGATTTTCGGCTCTGAGTTCAACTCAAAACAGGGTTTGGGTCAACACAGCACTGCGGGAGCCGAGCTGGCGTGAAGTCTTCTTACGCAGATGCGCGCATATTGAACTCCGCCTGAGAGTTCAACCAGTACTCCGGCTCGGTGTCAAAGTAGTCGGACAGTCGATTTGCGAGGTCAGTAGTGACCGCAGTGCGGCCGGTGCGAAAGCGCTCCAGAGTTGAGCTTGGCACGCCGATGGCAAGAGCCAGTCGGTAGATAGAGAGGTGTCGCGGCTCGAGGAAATTATCGTTCAAGATAGAACCAGGGTGCACAGGATGCGTGCTCAAAATGTTTACTCCTTATTTCATCGCTTCACTGGCATACGTTGTTTCCGCTTTGCCCTACGCTTGAGCTCGAAAGCTCGAACGACCAGTTACCGCCGTTCGTCGAAAAGTATAAGGAGCGCCCGCTCAAAATGCATCCGGACATTTAACCCCCCAAAACATGTGGTTTTCAGGGGTACAGACACCCCCACTGTCCGAACGCTCCATAAATATTCCTATTTTTGTGGGCATTTCCACATTGTCGGAAGCCATGTGTACTCGGCGAGAACCGCAGGTACCGCAGCCTCTATGGGGCTCAATCCGCCATCGGCGCTACCATCTAGTGCATGACTACGACCACGCCATCCTCCGAGCCCGCCGTCGTCTTCGAGCTCACAGGCGACACGGTGACTATTACCGCAGATGGGCTCCGCCTTACCCACACCATCAACACGGCTAGCACCGACCCCGCGAAGCCCCTCCCGCTTGCCGACGTTGCGGAGGTCGCATCGGCAAGTAAAAACGGTGTCTACACTCCGGCCAACCGCTTTTTCCCCGGCACGGTGGACCTCGGAGTAGCTTTGCCAAAGGCCCGTGTGATGCCTCATCGTCAGGCAGCAGCGCAGTTGCTGGCAGACCTCGTGGCGGAGATGGCCAAGAATCCGGAGTTCTACAACTCAGCAGATGCTTTTACTTCCACGTTGATGCCGTGGGTGGCACAGCGTGCGGCGGTCACCGAAGGCGTGAGTGTGGTTGAGGGCGCGGGCGACGTCGTAAAGCAGTCTGTGCCTTTTGCACCGCTTCCTACGGGGGATGAGGTTGCGGCGTCGGACATCGCACCGTTTGCGGCGTTCGATGTAGAGACAGCGAACGAAGACACCGGCTCGATTATTCAGCTTGGCGTTGCGGTCGTGCGTGGCGGGAAGGTGACGGAGCGTTATTCCTGGATGTGCCGTCCGCCAAAGGGGCTGGAGTATTTTGATGAAGCCAATGTCGCGATTCATGGCATCACGGCGGCGGATGTGGCCGGTGAGCCGTCATTTCCGGAGCAGCTGGCGAAGTTTGTTGACGTCGTTGGGGATTTGGACGTAGTTGCTCACAATGCGCGGTTTGATTTCACAGCCCTGTCGCGGGCGTGCCGGACGGAAGGCATTCCAGCACCGAAGTTGAATTTTGCGTGTACTTATATGTGGGCTCGGCAGATGCAGTTGGGGCTGCCCAACTTGAAGCTGCCGACGTTGGCGGAGGCCGCGGGGGCGTCGCTGGAGAATCATCATGATGCGACGGCAGATGCGGTCGCATGTGCTGAGGTAGCGCTGTGGTTGATGGAGCAGCAGCGCGCAACATCGGTGGCTGATTTGAGCCAGAAGGTCTCGCTGAGCTTGGGCCAGATTGGCAGTGGACGAGTGCGGATGGTGCGCTATGACCCGGCTGGCGTCGCCAGCACTGGTGCCGGGACCAACGCGGGAACTGGTGCTGGTGCTGGTGCGCAGTCCGGCAGTTCCGCGCCGTCACGTCGGCCGCGTCGCAATGCGAAATGGGATGCGGCAAAGACACCGGACACCATTCCAGACCCGAATCCGGACGCGGATCCAAGCGGCCTGCTGTACCAGCAGCGGGTGACACTGACCGGCGATTTTGCACCGTATGACAAGGGTTTTCTGTGGGATAAGATCGCCTTTGCAGGTGCGAATATCAATAAGGGTGTCACGAAGAAAACGACCATTTTGGTCGCCGGTCCGTGGGATTCGGTGACGTCGAAGGAGAAGAGGGCTCGACAGCTGCAGGCCGAAGGCCAGGAAATCCAGATTTGGACTGAGAAGGAGCTCTTCACCGCACTCGGGCTGAATCCGGAAGAGGATGGCGCGTCCGAAGCGGGAGACACTGCGGAAGGAACACCTAGCGCCAGCACCGGGGACAACTCCAGTGAGTCGGTTCCAATGTTTGGTTCCACTTCCCTGCCGGGCGATGACGGAATGCCACCCTTCTAGGCCACGTTCACGAGAAAAAATTCGCATTCGGACGGCGGGTGCAGACTCTGGGGCTAGCTGCTGCCACAGCGGTCAGGCAGCAGCTTTTCCTGGTGGGCGGTATAAAGGGGAACATGAGTCGCCGACCAATTACGTCCACCTACCGTCTCCAACTCCGTGGCCCCAAGGCCGACCCAAACGGGCGCGCTTTCACGTTCGCTGACGCGGCTGAACAGGTCGGCTACTTGGCAGACCTCGGAATTTCACACCTGTATCTGTCGCCTATCCTCACCGCCGTACCGGAGTCTAACCATGGCTACGATGTCATCGATCCGACGACGGTGAACCCGGAGCTCGGCGGCATGGAAGAGCTGCAGAAGCTCGCGCAGGTGGCGCACAAGGCCGGTCTGGGCATCATTATCGACCTGGTACCGAACCACCTCGGTGTTGAGGAGCCCAAGCTCAATGCCTGGTGGTGGGACGTTCTGACCTATGGCAAGGATTCTCAGTTCGAGCCATACTTCGATATCGACTGGCACGAGGACAACGGTGCCAACGGCAAGATGGGGTTGCCGGTTCTGGGATCCCCGGAGGATATCGACAAGCTGGAGCTCGACACCTCTGGCGACGAGCCACTTCTGCGTTACTACGACAACACATTCCCGGTGCGCCCCGGCACCGAGGACGGCACCCCGCAGGAAGTACATGATCGCCAGGCCTATCGCCTGATGTACTGGAAGGACGGGGTCATTGGCTACCGTCGATTCTTCAGCGTCAACGGCCTGGCCGGCATCCGCCAGGAAAACCCGGTGGTATTCGAGCACACACACCGCATCATCCGCGAGCTGCTAGCTGCGGACATCATTGACGGTGTCCGCATTGACCACCCAGATGGCCTCAGCAACCCATTCGGATACCTCAGTGAGCTGCGCCGTCTACTCGGCGATGACAAGTGGCTGGTTATCGAGAAGATTCTGGGTGCCGAAGAGCCACTGGATCCGAGGCTCCAGGTTGACGGCACCACGGGTTACGACGCCCTGCGTGAGTTCGACAATGTCTTCGTCAACCGCGACTCCCGAGACGCCATGAGCATGTTGGCTCTGCAGCAGTCCGGCTCAACCTGGGACAAAACTGCCGTGCAGGCAACTGCGCAGGCTCTCAAACACGATGTCGCAGCGCACGAGTTGGCTGCAGAAGTCCGTCGTCTAGCACGTGCCCTGCGCCGCGATAACTGGTCTATCAGCGGTACCAGCGTCAGCGATGAGGTACTTATCGACACCATCTGCAAGCTGGTCGCTGCCATGCCTGTCTACCGTTCGGACTATGTCTCCCTGTCACGAGTGGCTTCCACGGTCATTGGTGAAATGGCAGCGCGTTTCCCCTCGCGTGTCTTTGCTCTCGACCTCATTTCGGCAGGTTTGGTAGCCGGTGGTGAGGCCGCCACGCGGTTCGCGCAGGTCTGTGGTGCGGTCATGGCAAAGGGTGTCGAAGACACGACCTTCTACCGTGCCTGCCGCCTGATCAGCCTGAACGAAGTCGGCGGTGATTTGGGTCGCTACGGCATGTCTGCGGCGGAGTTCCACCTGTTGCAGTCGGAACGTGCTCGCCTCTGGCCACGAACCATGACCACGCTGTCCACGCACGACACCAAGCGCGGCGAAGATGTCCGAGCCCGCATTCTCCAGCTCTCCGATGTCTCCGGCGACTGGGCTGAAAATGTCCGCAACTGGATGGCCATCACCCCCGCCCCGGACGATGCCACCGGCTACTTCCTGTTGCAGAACATCATCGGAGTCTGGCCGACCGACGGCGTAATTACCGATGAACTGCGCGAGCGCCTCCACGACTACGCCATTAAGGCCATCCGTGAGGCAGATGTTCACACCTCCTGGACGGAGCCGGTCGAGGAGTTCGAACTCGGCATCCGCAGCTGGATCGACGCGCTTCTCGACGGCCCCCTGACCGACTCCATCACAGAGTTCGTCCGCTCCATTGCGCCAGCTGCCCTGACCACGTCTCTGTCGCGCAAACTCCTCCAGCTTGTCGGCCCCGGCATCCCCGATACCTACCAGGGGACGGAGTTCACAGAGGACTCCCTGGTTGATCCCGACAACCGCCGGTTCGTCGACTACGATGCGCGCGTCGCGGCGCTGGATAAGGTTGCCCGCGATGAGGTCACGTCGGTAACTAAGAGTCCAGAGCACCCAGCTGAGCTGCCGGAGGACTTTACGGATGCCGATGCGGACGTCGCAAAGCTGATGGTGACTCACCACGGCGTGAAGCTACGTGCGGAGCGCCCGGAGTCCTTCGTCGGCGGTGCCTACCAGCCAGTATTCGCCGTTGGTGTGGGCGAGCGTCATCTGGTCGGCGCGGCGCGTGGACCGAAGGGCGAGCCGGAAGATGTTATCGCGCTGGTGACGCGCCGTCCGCTGGGGCTGCAGCGCGAAGGCGGTTGGGGCGACACTACAGTGACACTTCCCAAGGGGTTTTGGACCGACCGTTTCACCGGCCATACCTGGTCAGGCACCATCGCCGTGGCTTCTCTGTTCAGCTCCTTCCCAGTAGCACTGCTGGTACGCGAGGACGATGACGACTAATCGGATGAAGGATTCGCTTGCCGACGATTCCCGCGAGCAGACCCGCAAGGCTCAGTTGGCGGAGGATCGAGAGGTTACACGTGCGCTGCAGTCGAAGTACGACTCGTGGGCAACTCGGCACCCCACTGCCGCACAGGACTTTGTCGATGCGATTAAAGAGATTCTCTCCGATGCCGGTTTGGCCTTTGACAATGTCACGGCGCGGGTGAAGTCTTTCCGCTCATTGCGGCAGAAGGCCCTGCGTCGTGAAGCGGACGGCAACTACGTCTACCCTGACCCGTGGCACGGTATCCACGACATCATCGGTGTGCGTGTAACCACGTACCATTCGACGGAGATTCCCGCGATCATGGATGCGCTGGGAGATTCGCTGACTGTGCTGCGTAGGATTGACAAAACCGCGGAGACACGAATCAGCGGCCGGTTGGGATACGGCTCCCAGCACTTGATCTGCAAGGTGTCGACGGCGGCGCCGTCAGAGCTAGCTCCATATGCGGATATGCAGTTTGAGGTGCAACTGCGCACTGTGCTGCAGCATGCGTGGGCGGAATTTGAGCACGATATTCGCTATAAGGCCCCTGAGGGAGCGACAGACCCGCGGATTGATCGAGCTTTTGCGCTGGCCGCTGGCCTTATTGAGCTCGCGGATCAGCAGTTCGACCAAGTCGTTGCCGTGCTGGAGGAATCCACGCCGGACGATTCCGCGCAGGGAGAGGGCAAACAGCCCTCAGCTCCGGCAAAGACCACAGCCGATGACATTGTGGTGACTGAGGAAACCCTACCCGGCGTGCTGACGATGCTGCTTCCAGATGCGCCCCGATCGAAATCAGAACATTACGGCTGGGCAGAAGAACTGCTGGAGCGCAATGGCATTCGCACTGTCGGGCAGCTGCGAGAGCTACTTAATCCACAGCGCCTCAGTGCGGTAAGCAAGGCCATGAAGTACCGCTTTAACCCAGGCCATGTGCGTGTTATCGATGACCTACTACTAGCGGCTCGCGGTGAAAAGCACATCAAGGCCACTGCAGATACCAGCCATAACCCGAAGCGTCGACCAGCCCGTTTGCGCGCACGGTTGCAGCAACTAGCGGAGGCCGGGATGCCTATGAGCGACGTCCCCGAAGACGATCGAGCTGACGGCGATCGCGCTTCGTAGGCCGCCCGGCACCGCGGTCGCGCGTCGGCATCGATGCGAGAATCTCCCTAGGGGGCGGCGGCGGAGAGTGGTCGATATAGCACTGCCTGGCCACCGGAGCTCCGACCCGCTTCTTCACCGTCTTGGTGACCTCAACAATGTGTTCGCGGTGGTTTGCCCACAGTCGCACTCTATCCCCTGGAACGACCAGAACTGAGGGTTTCACGGCTTCGCCGTTGACTTTGACGTGGCCGCCACGGCACGCATCTGCGGCCAATGAGCGAGTTTTCAGCAACCTGACCGCCCAAATCCAGGCATCAATACGCACTGGCTCGGTAGACAATTGCTGCTGAGCAGGCATTTACTGCGGATCCTTGTAGTTCACAATCCGCTGAACCTTTTGCCAATTGAGAAAACCACCGACCAGGCCGACTACTGCCAGGATGAGGAATAGAGACATGCTTCCGGCTAGAAGTCCGAGCACTGCACCGCCGACGACACCACTGCCTGCCCATACAACGGCATTGCGGGAGTACTTTCGCACCGCGTTCTTGCGGAGCTCAATGGGGTTCTGAGGTTGGGGCTGAAGATAGCTCATGGAGTACATATTAGAGCGTTCTGGTCGCCCTGACGCATCGCATAGGTCGATAGGGCGTACAATTCGGGAAAAATTTCTACAGCTATAGCAAACCTGCTAGATATTCCTATTTGGGTAGGTAATTAACACAATGGCGTAGGTTGATTGCTAGTGTTAGTCCTATGACAGAAACTGTCCGCCCCCGCCACCGCATGGTCGACCGCGTTGCGGCGATCCTCGAACTCGTTGCGCGCTCTAACGAAGGTCTAACCCTCACTGACATCGCTCACACGCTGAACTATCCGCTCAGTACCACGCAGGGCCTTGTCAACGGTCTGACTGTGACAGGTTACCTCGACGAGTCCAACAAGCGTTACACGCTCGGCATGGCACCGTTTCTGCTCAACGTCATGGCCGGTCGTCGCATGGTCAACGTTCCGACGGCTGAGCTCGAGGCGATTCACAACGAAACTGGCTTGATTACCGTGCTGGCACTGCCGGTTGGTGGCAAGCTTTTCTACCTCAAAACCGTCGGTGAATCCATGCGCTACCAGTACCTGACGGAGAACTTCCTGCCGCGCTCGCTGTTGCGCACCTCTGCAGGTTGGGTTTTGATGAGTCGGTTTGAAAAGCGCGAACTGTGGTCCTACCTGAACTCCGCGCGGCCGGAAGACCAGGTCTATGTGGATGATTTCCTCCGCCAGGCCGGGGAAATCGCAGAGACCGGCGTCTGTGCTGCCCCGGGTATTGCCGAAGGCGGTGGCGTTGACGGTGTCTCTATCGCAGTGGAGGAAGACGGTGCTACTGTCGCGGCAGTCTGCGTCTTCGGTCGGCCAGAAAAGATTGCGGAAAATAAGGACGAGCTGGTGGAAATTCTCAAGCGCCATCGCGGCGCACACAACGGCGAGGAATCCCCGAACCAGGGTTAGTGGCTGTTAAGCGCGCAGCTCCCACCAGATTTCGCCACCGTCCGTAGACGGCTCGCTAGCTCCCTTAGTCAGCGCCTGCATTTCGCCGTCAAGCTGGGCAATCCCATCGGCAGTCACCGCGATGGAAAACTCCACGTTCTGGCCCCACCGCGTTTCCACGATCTCATAACCACGAGCACGCAATTCCGCTTCGATGCGACCGGCATCTGCGGCGGAGACACTCACTACTCTCAAGGCTCTTTGCACGCGCCGCATGCGCGTGACTTTTTCTAGACACTCTGAGACCGAATCTGAATAGGCCCTCACAAGCCCACCCGTGCCTAATTTGATGCCGCCAAAATAGCGGATCACTACGGCGGTGACATTCGTCATTCCAGAGCCCTGGAGCACATCGAGCATTGGGCGCCCTGCCGTGCCACCAGGTTCACCGTCATCTGAGGATCGCTCCACCCGATTCCCTCCGACGACCTCATGAATGTATGCGCTGCAGTGGTGGCGAGCATCCGGGTACTCCGCCTTGGCCAAATTGATGACCTCTCGGGCGCTGTCTTCGTCGTCAGCACGCGCGATCCACGTAATGAAGCGAGATTTCTTAATCTCGATTTCATTCGTGACGATGTCACCGCCGGCGGGGACAATCAGCTCGATGTCACGCTGATTCTGCGTCGCTTCGGTCGAAGTGGATGGCTCGGTGGTCATAGTGTCCATTGTTGCCTATGGGCTTAGTGCACACCCAATCACCGCCGCTCGGTACTTTTCTCGACCTCACCTTTGACTCCCCTCGAATCCGCGGTGTTCGAAAACGGTTCCCCTGTGCCCATCCGCTGACTGACCTACCATGGTGCCCATGAGCAACTACCGAGTCTGGGCCCCGTACGCTTCCGAAGTCCGTCTGCTGTTGGGCAATCCTGACGCGCCAGCGATTTTGGATATGCATCCCATCGCTGACGCGACCGATGACTACGGCGCCAACTCTGGTTGGTTTGAAGCTGATGTGGCTCGCACACCGGGGGATCGCTACGCATTTTCGCTGCGGGCACATGCGGGATACGGCGCGCCTGACGACGAATCGGGGGACCACTCCTCCCCCGCTGTCGGTGACTGGACAATACCGCTGCCAGATCCGCGTTCCCAGTCGCAGCCGGATGGTCCGCATGGTTTCTCCGAGGTCGTTGACCTGGGTGCCTATAAGTGGAAGGACTCGGCCTGGTCGGGCCGGATTCTGCCAGGAGGTCTGATTTATGAGCTGCATGTGGGCACCTTCAGCGATTCTGGTGATTTCGAAGGTTTGGTGGAACATCTAGACCATCTGATTGAGCTGGGGGTAACACATATTGAGCTGATGCCAGTGCAGCCTTTCGGTGGTGACCGTAATTGGGGCTATGACGGTGTGTCCTGGCACAGCGTGCACGAGGGCTACGGTGGCCCGCGGGGTCTACGGAAGCTGATTGATACGTGCCACCGAAAGGGTTTGGCTGTCATCTTGGATGTGGTCTTTAACCACTTTGGTCCAGACGGCAACTATGTGGGATTTTTCGGCCCCTACACCGCTGGTGGCTCGACGGGTTGGGGTGAGGTTGTCAACCTCACTGGCGACAACTCTGATGAGGTGCGTGCGTATATTTTGGATGCAGTGCGCCAATGGCTGGTGGATTACCACGTCGACGGTCTTCGTCTGGACGCAGTCCATGCCCTGCATGACGAGGGGGCATTCCACATTCTGGAGCAGATGCAGGTTGTCGCAGACACTGTCGCAGCCGAGACTGGTATTCCGCGTTCTTTGATTGCAGAGTCCGACCAGAATGATCCGCGTTTGGTCCGCCCGCGCGCTGCCGGCGGCTTTGGCCTCAACGCTCAGTGGGATGATGACGTCCACCATGCACTGCACACGCTAGTATCTGGCGAGGACCACGCCTACTACTCAGACTTTGGGTCGGTGGAAGCGCTAGCTAGTGCTTTGGAAACTGGCTTCTGGCATACGGGCACAATGTCGACGTTCCGTGGTCGCACTCATGGTCGTCTCTTCGACCTGTCTGTACAGCCCATGCATGCTTTCGTAACGTACACGACCACACATGATCAAACGGGAAACCGCGCTGTCGGTGACCGTCCGTCGATGAACCTCACCCCGGCGCAGCAGGTTTTAAAGGCAGCAGTTATCGCCTGCAGTCCTTTCACCCCGATGCTCTTCCAAGGTGAGGAATGGGGCGCCTCTACCCCGTTTGCTTTCTTCTGTTCCCATGAAGATCCGGAGCTGCAGCGGCTCACGCGCGAGGGACGCCTACGTGAGTTTGCCCGTGCCGGGTGGGATCCGAAGGAGGTATCCGACCCATCCGATCCAGAGACCTTTAACCGCTCGAAGCTCAATTGGCAGGAGGTCTCGGAGGGCTCGCACGCCACTATTCTGGCGGCCTACCGCGATCTCTTCGCGCTGCGGAAGTCACACCCGTCGCTTCGCACTCCGTGGTCGGCATCTGTAGTGACTGAGTATGACGAGGACAATCGTTGCCTCGTCGTTGTGCGCAGCCAGGATGAGCGCGAAATGGGTGCCCGAAACTCGGATGCCTTTGAAACTGTCGCTTTGGTTGCGAATTTCTCCGACGCCGAAACCAGCGTCAGCCTGGATTCCGAGTTCGGTTCCGCCCACCTGCTACACACTTTTGAGGACGCAGCAGCCAGCATCATCAATGACGAAGCTGCTGGTCCCGAAATCTCGCTTCCAGCGTGGGGCTACGCTGTCGTCTCGCTCAGCTAGTCAGCCGGATTTTCAGCCTCGGTGTCGGACTCTTCCTCATCCGCCGCACCCGACTCGGATGCTGGCCACGGCAGCTCGGTGACATCACCGTGGAGGGCGTGAGCCACCAACGCGTCTGCGATGAGAATATCGCTCATCACCAACGTCGGAACCAGGTCCGCCAGCTGAGCCCACATCGGAATCAGCTCACGGACAGCGGCGACACTGGCATCAGAATTCTCAGCCTGAGTGCGGGCCAATACGCGGGCAGCCACTGCAATAAGCAGTGACGTTCCCGGCACCAGAGTCCAGTGCAGCGAAGGATCATCCGCATCGATGCCATCGAGCTTGTGGAAGCGCACATTGACCGCCTTGCGCAGTCGTGGAGACGCCTTCGACACCGTCTTAAACAACACCCGAGAGGCAGCGGCAAGCTGGGTCATCACACCGGATTCCACAATCTCAGCGCGATTGCGTACCACTTCGTAAATTGCGGTGAAGCGAGCGTCATCGTCGGTCAGCGGACCCGGGACCATGCGGTAGGAATCAAAGACCTGCGACAAAATAGCGCTGGCCTGCGCTTCCGGCAGCGAGGTAATCTGCACCGAGCTCTGGTCGATAGTGGCGGACTCCAGAGTGGTGTCCTGGCCGCTGGCGGCAATGTCCAGCAGTCCCTGGCCACCAGTCGTACGTAGGTAATCCAGCTGACGAGAACGGTCCACGCTCTCATCAGTGAGATCCGCCAATGCTGCCAAGGCACCGAGCCACGGCACACGGCGACGCCCCGGCACTGGCTTAGTAGCGCTGAAGTCTCCCAGAACGAGTCCGGAGGCGATAAACATACCCGGCTGATCGTCCAACGCGATGACTGAGCGGTTCAACGCTGCCAGACCAGCGCGTGGTTCAGCACACAAGATCGCACCCAACCTAGGCGCGGCCAGCAGCGGATTCGCCTGCGCCATGTCGGTTGCACGACCGGCGCGCAAGGTCGCCAGTAGCGTCCACAAACGTGCGAGCTGATCCTGATTTAGCTCGCCCCACAGTTCCTGCGCGCGAGCAACGGGATTGGTGTCCTCGCTGTCGAGATCGACAGCCTCGGCATCATCAACATGATGCAAAATGGTCGACCCGGCCGCCGGCCACTGCGGATGGCGTTCCTTTTCTACGCCGAGAGTCACCTGCGCGACGAATGGGCCAAGGCCGCGGAGCTCGTCGGGAAGCTCGCATTCACCCTCCACGACTTCCAGGGCGACGGGTTCGCGCCACGGCTGACCGGCGGCCCAGAGCCACAGGGTCATCGGCAAATGCGAAACATCGTCAGCGACATCAACCTCGATGATGTCAGTGGCTTCATCGTTGAAGGCAATCTGACGGATGGCATCGCGGGAGGAAGCCTCCACCAGCGGTACAGACAGGCGCTTACGTCCCGTCACACGAGTCCAGTCCAAGCTGATACGCAAGGCCTTCAGCAGAGAGATACGGTCGGCAAACTTGCCGAACTCCGCGTAGCCAGTATCGCCGAAACGCTTGATGGGGACGCGACAGATGTCGCGCTCACCGCTGGAAACTGCAACATGCGCATGGCGCAGCTCGCCCGGGGCATTGACGACAATCTTGCCGAAGGCATCGACACGCTTCGGGCGGGTGACCAAGGTAGTGGTGCGGCGGGCGACGGATTCGTCGGCAAGCGGAACCTCAAACTGCAGAGTGCCTGGCGTGACCTGCAACTGCAGCCATGCGCCCTCGTCGGTGGAAAGCTCGACGGTACCTGTGACTTCGTCCGCCCCGAGGCGCACGATAGCGGGCTCGGCGTCGAGCGGCTTGTCACCGGAGACAACGCGAATGTCAGCGGGGCTCAGACCATCGATGGTCGGGATGCGGAAGCCGTCACCACCACCGCTGTAAGTGATAGTGAGGTCAGCCTGCTCCGCAATGGCGAAGTGCTTCTGGAAGCTGCGGCCACGCGGATTGACCAGGCGAACCACGAACTCGCCGACCCACGGGTAATCATCATCGGTAAGGATCTCAACCTCGCCACCCGCGGCGGGTACCTCGAGGTCATAGACCATGACGGAATCCGTGGTAAACGCACCGTAACCGCCAAAATCGGTGACGATGGCACGCCAGGACTCATCCTTCCCGGACAGCGTCGGCGGAAACACGGCAACCGGACCGCCAGCGTAAACCGGGGTGCCGTAGGCAGACACCGTGCCGTCGAGTCGCGCGTGGGGCATGGTCATTCGCGGTTGACGCTGCGGTGACGCCGACCGAACCTCGCCAGCCGCCCCGGACCGACGAACCTGAACTGCATGAACATCGCGAAGATCGATCTCAGCGACTTGCCACAGCTCCCAGTTGAATGGGCGTGGGTCCGATAGCAATGGCACCTCAGCACCGGTGACGGGGTCAACGAGTGTGGCATCAACCGGGTAGACCACCGTGGCGGAAGTCGAGTGCAGCGAGACCTTGTCTGTGACCGACTGACCGTCGGCACCGAAAATGAGAATCGGGTCCTCAGTGCTAATCGCCGGGACTCGCCAGTGCTTCTCATCGCCGATTTCCACCAGCACATCGCGCACCGGCTCATCAATGGTCACCACTGGACGTGGCAGCGAATCCTGCAGGCCCACCACCGGCGTCGTTGCTACCGTGCCGCCGAAGGTGACGCGCCAGGTCCGCCCCGCCGGGTCCAGCGGCGTCGGTAGCTGTACGCCAACGGTCTGTGTCAGCTCATCGAAGTACAGCTGTGGGCGGCCGGTCGTTGCCACCACGCCCACGGCTTCACGACGGTTCGCAGTACCCGCCGGACGCATACGCAGCTCTTCACGCGCAGCGGCCACCAGTATGGGCGGCAGCCCCGCGTCGAGCTGGCCCAGCTCTTCCCGAGCTTCCCAGTTGGCCGGATCAGCGGCGGTGGCAATGGCGTAACCGAGGGTTGCCTTAAACAACTTGTGTGCCTGGCGGGGTGCCGTCCTGGCCAACTGACGCAGCGCCAGCGGGTAGGCACCATCTTCCGCCTCCGCGATTTCGGTCAGCAGCCCCTCGAGCAGCGGATGTACCTTCGACAACGCCTGTACCAGGTCATTGGCCGAAGGATTGGTCAGCTCCGATACGCCCGCAAGCTCCTCACAGCGCTCGATAATCAATGGCATCACTGACAGCTGAACTCCCGCGTGCAGCAAAAGCACCTGTGCCGCTTGCTGCAGCTCATCCGAGTCGGCCTGGTTGCTGTCGACGTCGTTAGGCAAACCGGCATTGGCTAGCATTGTCGGCACTGCGGCGGCGAGGTGCGAGATGAGCGCGCCGGTGGCATCGGCGTCTGGATTCAGCTGCAGAGCCGCCGGCCAGTCCAGCCACATTTCGCTTGCCGACGCAACACGCGCGGCGCGCCCTACCAGCGAGGCGAGGGTGACCAGCGGGTGATTGTCAACGACGCTCTTCGCAGCATCAATATCGGCAGCGGTACCACCAGCCAGATGATGGGCCAGGAGCGTTCCCAAGAAGCGGTCGATACGCTCAACCTCGTCCATCGACAGCCCTGACCAGACAAACAATGGCTCAACTTTGGCCTGTGTGGCAGATTCCAGCAGCCCTGGAATCCGGGTGGCCAGATCCTGCTCTGCGGCAGCCAGCCACATTTCGACAATCACGGTATTTTCCACTCGGACACCCTGGTCGACACTGCTTGCCCCAGTCATTATGGGTGGACGCTCCCTTTCGCTACAAAGCTTGCTCGAAAAGATTCATTTAATTAATGGACCTGGGAGGACTCCCTCGGAAGTTTCCCAGCTGGACCCAGCAAGTCTAGGTCAAAAAGTCATACTCTGGTGTGCCGGGCACTAGTCGGCGGCACTTCAGCGGCGAGGCATCCATGCGTGCCAGCAATTCCTCGAGGTCAGAAGCATGACGCAGCTCAATACCGACGAGCGCCGCGCCAGTTTCGCGGTTGTTCCGCTTGAGGTACTCGAACTGCGAGATGTCGTCATCCGGGCCGAGAACCTCGCTGAGGAACATACGCAGCTGGCCGGGCTTCTGCGGGAAGTTCACCAGGAAGTAGTGCTTGAGGCCGCGGTAGACCAGCGAGCGCTCCATGATCTCGGCATAGCGCAGCACGTCGTTGTTGCCACCCGAGATGATGCAGACAACAACCTCGTCTGGCTCGAACTGCATCTGCTCCAGAGCTGCCACAGACAGCGCACCGGCCGGCTCAGCGATAATCCCTTCGTTCTGGTAGAGATCCAGCTGCGCCTCACAGACCGCGCCCTCTGGCGCAATCATCGGATGGACACGATTGCGGTTGGCCTCCAGGATGTGCCATGGCAGATCACCAAAGCGGGCCACCGCGGCGCCATCGACGAACGGGTCGGTGTGCCCCAGCGTGATCGGGCCGTTGTTCTCCAGGGCTGCTCGCATACAGGCTGCGCCCGCAGGTTCCACGCCCATGACCTGGGTGTTCGGCGACATATCCGACAGGTACGAGGTGACACCGCTGAGCAGGCCACCGCCGCCGACCGGTACGCAGATGGTATCCAGAGTCAACCCCTGACCGGAGAGCTGCGCAATGATTTCAGCTGCGACAGTGCCTTGTCCGACGATGGTGTTGAAGGAGTCGAATGGCTCCACCATGGTTGCACCAGTGCGCTGTGCGTCGGCACGAGCAGCAGCGGCGGCCTCATCGAAGGAGTCTCCGACAACGACAATCTCAACGGCATCGCGGCCGTGGTATGCGATACGGTCGCGCTTCTGCTTCGGCGTGGCATTGGGCACATAGATGCGCCCCTTAATACCCAGCTGACGGCATGCGTAGGCCACGCCTTGAGCGTGGTTTCCTGCAGATGCCGCAACGACGCCTGCTGCCCGCTCTTCGTCGGTGACTTGGACCATGGCGTTGTAGGCACCGCGAATCTTGTACGAGCGCACGTCCTGGAGGTCTTCCCGCTTGAGGAATACCTTAGCGCCGGTAATTTCGGAAAGACGTGGGCTGAACTGCAGCGGAGTGGCCGCAATAACCGAAGAAATTCGTGCCTGCGCAATCTGAATATCGGCCGCGTGGACAAGTCGGCGTTCGGGCTGGGAAGCAGGCACAGAATTCTCACTCATGAGCTATGACTCTACTCGGTCATACAATCGGTTGCGACAATCAGGGCCACGATAAGCTACCCCAAAATACTGGCCCCAATCGTCGCCTTCAAATCACCAATCAAGCTGGCGTCCCGGTCGACCCGCAAGTGCTCGCCGAGAACCAAAGTGGTGTGGGAATCGCCGTCGACAAGCTTGAGATAAACGTCGGAGTCGCCGGGGTTATCCAACAGGACTGACTTCAGCTTGGCAATCATCTCCGGTGTGCACTGATCAGTGCGCATGGTCAGACGCAGCGGCGCCGAAGTGGAGCCATTGCGGCCAAGATCCGGCAGCTTCAGGTCATCACAGACCACACTCATGCGGTCATCGCGGTACTGAACGCGAGCACGAATAAGCACGATGGCATCTTCAGCAATGCTGGTGGCAATCATCGCGTAGGTTCTCGCAAAAGCCATAACCTCCACGCGCGCGCCGTTGTGGTCCTCAATACCGATAATCGCCCAGGGCTGACCGTTCTTATTCACGCGACGGTCAACGCTGGAGACAATGCCACCAATAGTGATTTCGGTGTTGTTAGCGACCTCCCCACCGACGACCGTGGTCAAAGCGGTATCGGTCTGCGCGGCCAGCGATTCTTCGAACCCATCGAGTGGATGACCGGAGACATAGAGGCCCAGCATTTCTCGTTCCAGGGTCAGCTCGTGCTTGCGATCCCAATTTTCATCCGGCACACGGATTTCAAAGATGCTCTCCGAACCGGTGTCCTCTTCCCCACCGAAGCCCGCAAACAGGTCGAACTGTCCCTTGTCTGCAGCCTTCTTGGTCGACAGCACCGAGTCAATGGCTTCTTCGTGAATGAGCGCAAGGCCCTTTCGTGGGTGCCCAAGCGAGTCGAAAGCGCCAGCCTTAATCAGCGACTCGGTGATGCGCTTGTTACATGGCAGCGTTTCAATCTTGTCCAGGTAGTCCGAGAAGGACGTGAACTTGCCCTTCTCCTCGCGCGTCTTCACAATCGACGCGACCACATCATGGCCAACGTTACGGATAGCGCCGAGGCCGAAGCGAATATCTTCACCGACCGGCTCGAAATCCATACCCGACTCATTGACATCCGGCGGCAGCACCTTAATGCCAAGGTGGCGACAGTCCGACAGATAAATAGCCAGCTTGTTCTTATCATCCGCCACCGAGGTCAACAGCGCCGCCATGTACTCAGCGGTGTAGTTGGCCTTCAGATACGCGGTCCAGTAGGACACTAGGCCATAGCCCGCCGCGTGGGACTTGTTAAACGCGTACGAGGCGAAGGGCAGAATAATGTCCCACAGCTTCTGGACAGCATCCTTGGAGAAACCATTTTCCAACATGCCGCCTTCGAAGTTCACGAACTCCTTGGCCAACACCTCGGGCTTCTTCTTACCCATGGCCTTACGGAAACCATCTGCTTGACCCGCCGTGTAGTTCGCCAGCTTCTGCGAGATCTTCATGATCTGCTCCTGGTACACGATCAGGCCGTGCGTTTCTTCCAGGATGTCCTTCAGCTGCTCATCCAGCTCCGGGTGGATGGCGTTGTAGGGCTTGCGGCCATTCTTAATATCTGCGTAGTCAAAGTGCGCGTTCACGCCCATCGGACCCGGACGGTATAGCGCCAGCGATGCCACGATGTCGTCGAAGCCCGTTGGCTGCATTCGTTTAAGCAGCTCACGCATGCCGCCACCATCGAGCTGGAACACACCGAGGGTGTCACCGCGCGACAGCAGCTCATAGACCTTCGGATCATCGGTCTGAAGATCATCGAGCATAATTGTCTCGTCCCGGTTGGACTTGATGTGCTCAATGCAGTCACCGATAACCGTCAGGTTTCGAAGACCCAGGAAGTCCATCTTCAACAGACCAATGGCTTCACATGCCGGGTAGTCCCAGCCAGTGATGATCGCGCCGTCAGCCTGTCGCTTCCACATCGGGATGTGATCCAAGAGCGGCACCGACGCCATCACCACGGCACACGCGTGCACGCCGGTCTGCCTAACGACGCCTTCGAGACCACGAGCTGTCTCGTAAATTCGAGCCACATCCGGGTCGGTTTCAATAAGCTGTCGGACCTCGGCTGCCTCGCCGTAGCGTGGATGCTCCGGGTCGACGATGCCGCTCAGCGGAATGTCCTTAGCCATAATCGCAGGTGGCAGCGCCTTAGTAATGCGGTCTGCAATCTGGTAACCCGGCTGACCGAACTGCACACGCGCCGAGTCCTTCAGAGCCTGCTTGGTCTTCACCGTACCGAAGGTGACCACCTGCGCCACCTTATCTTCGCCCCAGCGATCGGCAGCGTAGCGAATCATTTCATCGCGGCGGCGGTCATCGAAGTCGATATCGATATCCGGCGCGGACGGACGTTCTGGGTTCAGGAATCGCTCGAAGAGCAAACCGTGTTCAATCGGGTCAATATTCGTAATCCACGTCGCATACGCGACCAGGGAACCGGCAGCGGAACCACGCCCCGGACCGACCTTGATGCCCACCTCGCGGGCATGACGAATCAGCTCCGCCACGATGAGGAAGTACGACGGGTATCCCTTACCGTCAATGACCTCAATCTCATACTCCGCGCGCCGGATGTACTCCTCCGGTACTTCGCGCCCCTCAAAGCGCTTGCGCAGCCCCTCCATCACGTTGTGATGCAGCCATGTCGTCGGCGTTTCCCCTTCCGGAACGTCCGCCTTCGGCATGCGATCGTGCGGGTGCTCCTCCCACAGCTCGTCGTAGTCCTCGACGCGCTCTGCGATGAGCAGCGTGTTATCGCAGGCACCCGGGACTAGGTGATCCCAGGTCGCGCGCATTTCTTCGGCGGACTTAATAAAGTAGCCGTCACCGTCGAACTTAAAACGGTCCGGGTCATTGAGCGTCTTACCCGTCTGCACACAGAGCATGGCCTCGTGAGCCTTGGCCTGGTCACGGGTGACATAGTGGCAGTCATTCGTAACCAGCGGCGGCAGGTTCAGCTTCCGGCCAATCTCCAGTAGCTCACTGCGCACACGGGTCTCAATATCCAGCCCGTGATCCATCAGCTCAAGGAAGTAGTTTTCCTTGCCGTAGATGTCCTGCCACATCCCGGCGGCCTGCAGAGCCTCGTCGAACTGCCCCAGGCGCAGACGCGTCTGCACATCACCCGACGGGCAACCAGTGGTCGCGATAATGCCCTCGGCGCGTTCTGCCACCAACTCGGCATCCATACGCGGGTACTTACTAATTTGTCCCTCATACGACGCCATCGACGACAGGTAGAACAGGTTCCGCAGGCCCTGCGCATTCGCAGCCAACATGGTCTGGTGCAAGTAGGAGCCACGACCCGAGACGTCGTCTCGACGCTGATGCGGTTCACCCCACTGAATGCGCTTTTTATTAAAACGGCTCTCCGGCGCCATATATGCCTCAATGCCGATGATTGGCTTGATGCCCTTGGACTTCATCTGCCGATAGAACGCATTCGAGCCAAACATATTGCCATGGTCGGTGACACCGACCGCAGGCATTCCCTGTCGCGCAACCTCGTCGGCAAGCAAATCAATCTTCGCCATACCGTCGAGCATGGAGTACTCGGTGTGATTGTGGAGGTGCACGAAGGAGGAGTTAGCCATGAGTCCAGATTGTAGACAATCCCCCGGACTGAACAAGATTCCTTCGAACACCCAAAATGAAGCAGCCCCTTATGCCTGCACAGTTATAGCTAAAGACGTGTGCAACATCACTCTTACTTTTCCTTTACTTTTCAAAACCAGTTGACAATACTCAACACCACGGTTCGTGAGGAAGTCCTCATATTTCCTCGCGGCCATAGAGAAACACACTGCCCTCAAGCAAAGAACCAAAGGAGCAATACAGTGTTCGCACCACTTTCCGATGGCCACTTCACCTACTTCCCCAAGCCCGAGCTTGACGAGGTTCTTGCAACCATCGACCGCCGCCCAGTTGCCGCCGGCTACCTCATCGATGGCGATGTCATCACCTCCAACATGGATGCCGCCCGCTACAGCTGGCTGGTCTAAAAGGGCGCAGACCTGGAAAATTCTGACTTTCTTTTCAAAATCAAAGACAGTACAGGTTTTCAATGATTACGTTTTAGGGCATGAAACTTTCTCGAGCTTCTGCCCCGGAGTCCTCGGACACATCCCGCCCGGCTCCGACATCGATGTCTCACCTGCCTGAAGCGCTGCCGCCGCAGACGCCCCAGACAGCCCGCCCGCCACTAGCTACCGACACGCTGCTTAACTGCACTTCCCTTCCTGCAGTCGTCGTCGACCTCGCGGCGGTCGAAGCCAATGCCCGCGATATGCTCCGCCGTGCAAACGGGATGCCTATCCGCGTGGCCTCGAAATCGATTCGCATTCCACAGCTTATTTCGCACGTCCTGGCCTTCCCCGGTTTCCAGGGCGTGCTGGCATATTCACTGGCAGAGGCGCTGTACCTATTCCGAGAAGGCATTAGCGACGACATCGTCGTCGCCTACCCAACTCTTGACGCCCGCGCTATCTCAGAGCTTGCCGACGATGATGCAGCGCGTGCCGCCATCTGCGTCATGGTTGACCGTCCCGAGCATCTGGAGGCGCTGGCGTCGTCGGCAAGCGAAAATGCGCCAATCCGCGTGTGCATGGACGTCGACGCATCCTTTCGTCCCCTCCCCGGCGTGCATATCGGTACGCTGCGCTCAAGCCTGTTCTCGCCGAAGCAGGCAGCGGCGTTTGCCAAGCAGATCATTGCCCACCCGGAGCTGCAGCTGGCCGGAATCATGATGTATGAGGGACACATTGCCGGAGTGGGCGATGCCGGAAACTCCCTGCGTGCGCGCGCAATTCGAGTGATGCAG
Organism: Corynebacterium sp. MSK019; assembly: GCF_030232425.1. Classification (NCBI taxonomy): domain Bacteria; kingdom Bacillati; phylum Actinomycetota; class Actinomycetes; order Mycobacteriales; family Corynebacteriaceae; genus Corynebacterium; species Corynebacterium sp. MSK019. The sequence continues at coordinate 117,791 of NZ_JASPJT010000007.1, forward strand.
GCCGTCTCAAAGAAGGAATTGGCAAAGCGCCGCGCGAAGGTTGTCGCTGCAGTCGAGAAAGTGGCGGGGCCGCTGGAGTTTGTCAACGGTGGTGGCACGGGGTCGCTGGAGTCGACGTGCGCCGAGGCCGCAGTCACCGAGGCAGCGGCGGGGTCGGGGTTCCTGGCACCAACCCTCTTCGATAACTATCGCGCATTCAATCTGCGCCCGGCGTCCTGGTTTGTGTTGCCGGCGACGCGACGCCCTAAGAAGGGCGTGGTCACGGTGTCCGGCGGTGGTCGAATTGCCTCTGGACCGGCGGGAGCTGACCGGCTGCCAACCCCCTGGTACCCCACTGGCCTGCGCTACGCGGCAGAGGAAGGACCAGGTGAGGTGCAGACTCCGCTGCTCGGCAAGACCGCCGACGCAATTTCGCTGGGAGATCCCGTGTGGTTCCGCCACGCCAAGGCCGGCGAAATAGCCGAGCACACACAAGAAGTCATTGCAGTTCGAGATGGCGCCATCATCGCCCACTGGCCCACGTACCGAGGAAAGGGATTGATCTTCACATGAGCAATTCACGCAACAACGCCCGCTTCACAGTCTCTACAGTTGAGTCCCGCGTACCACGCGTACGTCGGCGTGCGCAGGCAAAAGCCGTCGCCAACTCTCATTGGAGCAATTGGGCGCACACGCAATCGTGCACCCCGTCCTACACTCATCAGCCGCACGATGATGAGGGCGTTATCTCGGTAATTAAAGCGGCGAAGACCGAAGGAACTACGGTGCGCCCGCTAGGGGCCGGTCATTCTTTTACTTCCGTGGCCACCACCGATGGGCACCGCATTCAACTCGACCGCTGCTCTGGTCTGGTCGAACTCGACGCCGCCAACCAGACCGCCACGCTGCGTGCCGGCACTCGCCTGCGCGACACTCCAGGTATTCTGCGCCCGCTCGGTTGGGCACTTCCCAACCAGGGCGATGTCGATCCGCAGTCGCTGGCCGGTGCTATCTCTACTGGCACACACGGCACCGGGCTTGGATTCACCGGCTTCGCAGGCACCGTGAAAGGATTCAAGATTGTCACCGCGGATGGCGTCGTCAGGCACTGCCATCCGGACGCTGAGGGAATCGACGGCGAGCTCTACCGCCTCGGACGGCTGGGACTGGGTGTCTTCGGCGTGCTTACGGAGGTCACGATGTCCGTCGTGCCAGCGTTTGATCTGCACGCCGACGAGCACCGCGAAGAGTTTGATTCCCTGCGCAAGAGTTTCGCCGAGCGCTGCAAAGAAGCTGACCACCTGGAGTTTTTCTGGTTCCCGGGACAGCGCGAGACGCTGGTCAAGCACAATACTCGCATTGAACCGCAGCGCCACCGCCGCCCGAGCCGCAATAGCCTGAAGCAGCGCCTGGGCAGCGCGCGTACGTATCTTAACGACGAAGTCGTCAACAACATGGGACTCTTGGCGTGCTGCGAGATTGCTAAGGCCATTCCCGCTACGACCGATACCATCAACCGGATTGCCACCAACACCGTGCCAGAGCGCAGCTACTCCAATGAGGCGCACAAGGTCTTTGTCTCGCCGCGCCGAGTGCGTTTTTCCGAGATGGAGTACTCCGTCCCGCTCGAGGCCGCTTCCGATGTCCTCGGGGAAATCCGCGACGCGATTGCCCGCAAGAGGATGAAAGTCTCCTTCCCCATCGAGGTGCGCTCCGCGAAAGCCGATGATGTGGCCCTATCCACTGCGTACGGTCGCGACAGTGCCTACATCGCCATCCACCGCTACTGGAAGGAAAATTATCGAGAGTACTTCAACCTCATCGAGCCGATTTTCAAGGCCCACGAAGGTCGCCCGCACTGGGGCAAATTGCACACGCTCCGCGCGGAGGATTTCGCGGAACGTTATCCGCTGTTCGGCGAGGTCCAGGCACTACGGGAAAAGGTCGACCCGCAGGGAATCTTCCTCAACGAGCACCTGCGCGAACTTTTCTGCTAATTATCTGCCGGCTTTACGACGTCCCGGGTAACCGCCCCATCCGTCTGGTCGGCGGCATCGTCGGAAACCGCGGCCGGTTCAACACCGGCCTTGTGGAGTTCCCGGCGTACCCGACGCTGCCGGCGCATCTTCAGGATGAGGTCGCAGATGAACAGCGCGACGGCACCCCAGATGATGAAGAATCCGATCCAGCGCTCCGGTTCGAGCTGCTCGCCCAGCACAGTGACTGCCAGGGTGATTTGGAGAACTGGAGTCAGGTACTGCATCAGGCCCAATGTGGCCAACGGCAGGCGCTTGGCACCTTCGCCGAAGAGAAGCAACGGAATGGCGGTAGCAACACCGGCGCTCATCATGAGCAGCACGTGACCAGTTCCTTCGGAGGTAAAGGTGCTCTGCCCGTTGTAGGTCAACCAGAGGATGTAGGCCAGCGCAATCGGTGTGATTACGGCGGACTCGGCCGTCAGCGAAGCTGCAGAGGAAAGCGATACCCGCTTCTTCATTAGTCCGTAAAAACCGAAACTGAACGCCAGCGCCAGCGCACCCAACGGCGGATGTCCCACACCAATTGTGAGAACAATGACCGCAATGGTTGCCAGGATGACACTGCCGAGCTGCAACCGCGAGATGCTTTCACGGAAGAAAATCATCGCCAACAAAACGCTGACCAGCGGGTTGATGAAGTAGCCGAGCGCAGCCTCCGCCACCTGCCCATTGTTGACCAGGTAGACGTACACACCCCAGTTGACGGAGATCAACAGTGCGGCAATAAAAATAGTGCCCCAGGTCTTGGCACTCGCGGCCTTCAGCTCTGGCCATGCGCGCATGAAGCTGAGGGCAATGACCATAAAGACAAGGGTCCAGACGAATCGGTGCGCCAAAATCTCTACGGCCCCTGCTGGTTCCAGCAAGGGGAAATAGAGCGGAAACAGCGCCCACAAAAGGTACGCACCGAATGCCTGAATCACTGTTGACTGACTCCTTTTCGTTCTCGTTGAAACTGACTGCGTACTGGCGGCAGAGTTCTAGCCGCTTCATCCTAGTCGTTTGGATTTGGGCACTCAGTTCTGGCTTCTATTAGTTCTGACCGCTTAGTTCTGGCTCAGCCCCGGCGCAAAGAGCGGATCTTTATCCGTGAAGCCGGAACTCAGCACCGGGCGAATACCAAAACGGCCACGCGCCGCATCTGATGGCAGCGCCTCGACAGCTTTCACATCGGGCATTTTCTTGACATCCATCAACGATTCAGCGTCACCATAGACCAGTAACCCGTTGAAGCCGAGCCGTTCGTCGTCAATCGCGACGTCTGCGTAAGCAGCTGCTAACTCCAGCTGATCTTGCAGCAGCTTTTCTTCGCTCGCTGTTTTACTCGGCTGCGGCAAATACCGGGTGCTCACACCGCCGATGATTGCAGTCGACACTCGCAGAGAGGGCTCTTTTTCATAGACCTGTGCCGCTTCTTGCGCATCGAGCAGCCGGTCAAAAGTCACCATCGCCCAGAACTTCGGGTCCTCCACGACTGGCTGGCCGGTCTTTAGCCGGTAGTCCTCTTTCTTCATATTCGCGAGGGACTCGTCGGCACGCTCTACGTACTGCTCGGTTGCTTCCCACGGGTCCGGGCCGAGCGCATCGCCGTTGAGATTTTGCGGCTTGCTTACCCGATCGGAAGTCGAAGCGACTGCTAAAACAATCACCAATATGACAACACAGAAACCAGAGATCAGTGCCATCACTGGCGAAATACTGCCGTCACCAGTGCTTTTCGCACGAGTTTCACGGCGTGGTGGGTTCTTGGATCCCGATGGGGTCTGCGTCATGCGCTCTGCCTCAAAACTTCCAATGCGTGGTTCAAATCATCTGGGTATGGACATTCGATTTCCATCCAGCGCCCATCTGCCGGATGGTGGAAACCAAGCGAGACCGCGTGAAGCCACTGGCGGTTGAGCCCCAGCCGCTTGGCCAATGCCGGATCGGAACCGTACATGGGATCGCCGCAGCATGGGTGATTCAGCGCAGAGAAGTGCACGCGAATCTGGTGCGTGCGCCCAGTCTCTAGATTCACCTTCAGCAGCGTTGCTGGGGCGAAGGCCTCAAGCGTTTCGTAGTGCGTCACAGCATGCTTGCCATCCTGGCGGACGGCAAAGCGCCAACCCGCCGAAGGATGACGGCCAATCGGCGCATCAATTGTCCCCGACAGCGGATCCGGATGCCCCTGAACCAGAGCGTGATAGGTCTTGGACACCTCACGGTTTTTGAACGCCCGCTTGAGCACGGAGTAGCCCCGTTCGGAGCAGGCGACAACCATCACGCCAGAGGTGCCAACATCGAGGCGATGCACGATGCCTTTTCGCTCGGGCGGACCGGAGGTAGAAATGCGGAAACCAGCAGCCGCCAGTCCGCCGATAACCGTTGGGCCTTCCCAACCGACCGACGGATGTGCGGCCACACCGACAGGCTTGTGAACAGCCACCAAATCGGAGTCGTGGTAGAGCACGTCCATGCCCTCGACGAGTTCCTCTTTGGGAACCAATGGCTTTTCCACCGGCGGCAACAACACAGAGAGGAAAGCGTTTTCTTCCAATCGGTCGGACTTACCAACGCTCACGCCATCGACCGTGATGTCCCCAGCCGCTGCCAAATCAGCCACCGCTGTGCGCGAGAGTCCCAGCAACTTAGCCACACCGGCGTCTACCCGCATACCGGCCAAGCCCGGTGGAACGGGCATCTGCCGGGTTTCTCGGTCGGGCTGGTGCGCTCCCCCGAGTGCTGCACCGGTATTTACTGCATTGTCGTTCACTGCTGTCCTCCCTCCGCCGACTGCTTCTGATCCGTCTGGGAAGATTTCTTCTCCGCTGCAATCTGATCAGCGAAGAGATCCGGCTCCTTGGAAAAAACCATCCAGATAACGAGGATAATAACGCCCACTGTAATCGCGGAGTCCGCGATATTAAATACGGCAAAACCCTTCACCGACAGGAAATCGACGACGTGGCCGACGTAGAAACCGGGTTCCCGAAACAGCCTATCGATGAGGTTGCCCAGCGCACCACCAGCAATAAGCCCCGCTGCAGTCGCCGATATAGGACTGCGCAGCCAATGGGAAAAGCACATCACAGCCAGGATGTAAACCAGCTGCAACGTGGTAAAAACCCAGGTGGCGTTCGTGCCAAAGGAAAAGGCCGCACCAGGGTTAAAAACGAGCCGCAACTCGAAGAGATCGCCGATCACCTGCACCGCAGGACGGCCATCGAGAGTCTTCAAAGCGATAATCTTGGTCAGCTGATCAATGATCGCAACTGACACAATAACCGCAGCGAGAATCCCCCGCCGCGGGAAATATGTCCTCGTTTCCTTCTTAGTCACTGTCCCATAATGGCCTAACAAACCCATATTCAGCCAACTGACACCGCCCGGGTGGTTCATATCCACCACGAAACCGGTACGCTAACCGGTGTGACTCGACGTTTCCAATCTCAGTTTGTTCCGGCCTCCTCTGCTTTACGACGTGCAGGAGGCACCACCTCCTCGTGGTTCCGTCGACCTAGCCGCAGCGACCAGCCTGGTCACACCAAGCGTGGCCTGCTGGCGAGGGTCGGCACCGCTGTTGTTGCCGCTACCACTGTGGTGTCATTGGCCGCGTGCTCGTCGGAAAGCTCGGTGGAAACGCAACCCGTGGACGTTGCACAACCCAAGGTCGAATTGACCAGTGCTGGTAGCGGTGAGCTGGCGAGCGTGCGCTGGAAGGACGACGGTGCAGAGCAGGAGTCGACCGTGGCGGTGACGCAGGGCTTCGCGCAGCGTGGCGGAAACGCCGATAGCGACCAGACGTTCCCGGACACCCGCCTGGAAATCCCCCTGACCAGCACTGTTACCAGCGATAACGATACTCGTGTGGTGACGTCAGAGGTGGGTAAACCCCACGGCTCCAACGATGAGCTGAATGAGGATATCGCTACCGCACGGGGCTTTATCTCTGATTGGTCAACAACGGCCACTGGTGAGGTCAAGGAACTCAAACTGGGAGCGCCGGAGAAGGCGACCGACACCGCTCGCGCTGGTGTGGAGATGGCGCTGCAACAGCTGCATTCCGTACCTATCGTCTTCCCCTCCGAGGACATCGGAAAGGATGCAACCTGGACGGTCGAAAGCGAGGTCGAAGGCCAGACCACGATGACGCAGAAGGTGACCTATACCCTGCTCAGCCGTGCGGGCGACATTGTTAATTTGAAGGTCGATGTCAAGCAGGTGCCGACCGTCACGGAGTTGGACACTGGCGGCGAGGGTGCACTGAAGGTTGTCGAGGCCACGACTGACATGCTTGCCGACCGCGTCACCATCGACCTGACTAAGCCGCTTCCGATGAAGGGCAACATCGACTTTGTGACCTCCGTGACCTACGGCGACGGCAACTCCGATGTGCGCATCACTCAGCAGACGCACCGCGGGCTGGAGTTTAAGGACGGCAGCGGGTCGAAGAAGTAGCCCAGAAGAAATAGCTCTGGCCAGCGCAAGGTTAGAAGACGAGAAAGTGTCTAGGTTTATGTCACTTTTCTTCCCAAAAAATGGGCGGAACTGTCATAAACCTAGACACTTTCTTTTGTCTGCCCAGTGCACCCGACCGGGCTAGGCTGTGATGTCTGGGCCAACGGCACCTAAGCCGGTGGAGGCGGAGGAGGCGCGTCCTCCGCCGGAGCCGGAGCCGGGGCCGGCGCAGGAGGCGGGACCTCCTCAGCCGGCGGTTCAGGTGCAGGAGGCGGAACTTCCTCAGCGGGTGGTTCGGGCACCGGAGCCGGGGCTGGCTCCTCGACCGGTGCTGGGGCCTCCTCAACCGGAGCCTCTTCAACTGGGGCTTCTTCCTCCGGCTCAGGTGGCGGCGGAGGGGTTTCGCCCGGCGCGAGGCAGAACCCAGGCTTGTGCTCCGGATCAAGCGTCGATGCCAGGTTGCAGGCCCATTCCTTGCTCAGCATCCAACGGCCATCCCTGTAAATGAAGTCCACCTGATCCACGAGCATCGGATCTTCCTCCGGGCGGAGGATATTGACACCGGCTACGGCCTGCTTCGTCGTGAAGCCGGGCGTGATCGGATCAATGACATCAAAGCTGATTTCCTGCTCATTGGCACTATTGGTGACAATGTCGAAGAAATCGCCGGCAGTATCGCCGTCCTCAATGGTCAGCGCCTTTTCCTCGATAGGTAAATCGGGGTTGATAAGGCGTGCGAGGACGTCGTTAAGCTCTGCGCGCGTCGGCAGCATGATGACGGGTTCCGCCGAGCTGGATGTCTTCGATTCAGTCGTCGGCGCTGCAGTATTGCCACCACCGCAGGCAGCTAGCCCAAGTGCGCTGACCGAGACCATCGCCGCTACTGTCACACCACGCGCTGTGCGCCAACGCATTCCGCTAACGCGCTGGTTGCAGGGGACTTTCATATGTGCACTACTCCAATAAAATCTGCATGAAGATTCGCTGGCTTCACGCCTTCCATAATCCTACACAAGGCCAAAACATCGCCTGGGTAAGATGGTGGACATGTCGACTCAGGATCATTCCCCGGCTAGCTCGACCTCGTCTAGCACGGCCTCCCCTCGCCGAATCGTTGTCATCACCACCGGCGGCACCATCGCCTGCACCACGGATCACAGCGGTGCGCTAACCCCGACCATCTCGGGCACGGAGCTTGTCGCAGCGGTCGCGCAGCGTTATCCAGAGGGCATGTTAGAGCTGGAGGTTCGTGAGCTCGGGATGCTGGACTCGTCGAATCTCGCGTTCACCGACGTTGACCGTATTCTCGCCACTATTCACGAAGTGCTTGACGACGACTCCGTGGACGGTGTCGTCGTAACTCATGGCACGGACACGATGGAGGAAACGGCCATGGCTGCCGATATTTTCCATGCTGACTCGCGTCCGGTTGTCTTTACTGGTGCACAACTTCCCTATGATCATCCGGAAACCGACGGACCGGGGAACCTCTTTGAGGCCGTGACCATTGCTTCCGATGCCTCTGCGCAGGGAATTGGCGTTCTTATTGTCTTTGGCCACGCAGTCTTGCCGGTACGAGGTGCGACGAAGTGGCACACAACCGATCCTTTGGCTTTTGCCACTAATGCACCGGAGGAGCCGGTTCGTCCAGATCCGCTGCCTCTGGCGGCTTTGGCGGGCTCGAAGGTAGAGATTATCCCCGCCTACTTGGGTGCAGATGGATCACTGCTAGATTCGGCAGTCGCCGCCGGTGCACGCGGCATTGTCGTAGAGGGCCTGGGGTCGGGCAATGTCTCCGATGAGTTTGCCGCTGCCATTGACCGGGCCATTGCGGCTGATGTGACCGTCGTGATGGCAACGCGCGTTCCGCGCGGTGATGTCCACGCCGCCTACGGCGGTGCCGGTGGCGGTGCGACGCTGGCTCGGCACGGTGTGATTAGCGCTGGTTGCGTGCATGCACCGCAGGCGCGCATCATTCTCGCCGCCGCGCTGGCTGCGAATGTGCATCCGCAGACGCTGTTCTAATTCACGCCTCGATGATGCGGATGATTTTCGCCGGGTTTCCAGCCACAACTACGCCCGCGGGAACGTCCTTAGTCACCACGGCACCCGCGGCGACCACAGAATTGTCGCCGACGTGAACACCGCCGAGGATGATGGCTCCGCCACCGATCCAGGCATTGCGTCCGATGATGATTTCATCTCCAGACTCTAGATAAGCGGCGCGGGCCTCAGCTCCCAGTGGGTGTACTGGTGGAAGCAGCTGTACGTTGGGCCCGAGCTGCGCATAGTCGCAGATTGTCACCTTCACCACGTCAAGTGCGGTGAGCCCAAAGTTGATGAAAACGTTGTCGCCGATGTGGATGTTATCGCCGTAGTCCAGGTAGATCGGCGGGCGAACGGTGCTGCTCTCTCCGAAAGACCCCAGTGCCGGTGCTAGCACTTGCTGTGCTGCCTGCTGGTCTTCGCGGAATGCGACCTCAAATTCAGCGGCCACCTGGCCAATTCGCACGTTCAGAGCCTGTGATTCCGGATGATCGGCGATATACCACTGACCGTTCAGCATGCGCTGGCGGTTATCCAGACCGTCGTCGGGAAGTGTGGTCGACGGATTCGGATCTCGATCGGTGTTGCGCAACGAGGCGCGGCGAGCTGCCTCGAGCTCTGCAATGCGGGATGCGGTAGTCATAGTGCCCCAGTTTACGGACAGCGCATAAACAGAGAGCCGCGAACGGCACTGAGGCAGTCAGCCATATCAAGCATCCGCGTCGGGGCCGAGATCGTCTTCGCTTTCCCGCTCAGGTTGCGGCAAGTCGAGAGCTGCTGCTTCGTCGGATGCCAGCCACTCCGGCCAGTCCAAACTGCACACCGCGGAGCACGGACGCAGCTCCGGGTCGTCTTCCTTCAACGTAATCATGCGCCCGGGGCCACTGGTGCGGCTTTCAAAGCGGACGGTCACAATCCCGTGCCCCGAACCCTGCACCCAACCATGTCCGTACTCGCTGTGGTGTACGTCCGAGGTGGGTGCCCACTTGGAGTCGGAAAGCCGAACGGTCGGCAACGCACCGGTTCCAGATAGCTCGACCAGGCCGGCGGGAGCGTCGGAAAGCGCAGGTGCTGGTACTCGATCTTCGACGGTGATTGCGCGGTCGAGCTCAGGAAACAGGACTTCTTGTATGTGCGAATCCAGCCCGGAGAAACCGACCCCCACCAGTCGCACTGGGCCGACCTCCGCGGGCGTGAACGCGATTCGGTGCGCCACAGCCATAAGAGTGTCGAAATCCTGTGTGGCGTAGGCGAGCGTCTCAGATCGGGTATGGATGCTCAGGTCGGACAGACGCACCTTGCAAGTGATGGTGCGGGCACCACGGCCATCTTTTTTGAGCCGTCGAAAAGCGGACTCACCTGCACGATCGACGGCGGCGTGGAGCTGAGCCTGCGACTCCAGATCCTCAGGGTAGGTGTACTCCGCCGATACAGACTTGGCGACATCGCGCTCCTTAACCGGCCGATCGTCTGTCCCCTGCGCCAGCTGCCACAGCATCACACCGGTTTTGGATGTCAGCGAAACCTCAACATCGCGCTGGGACATGGCGGCAAAATCACCAATCGTCTCCACGCCCAGCGTGTGCAGTTTTGCAGCGGTGACAGGGCCGATGCCCCAGAGCTTCTCTACCGGCAATGGGTGCAGAAGCTCGTGATTGCGTGCGGGGTCCAGCACGTACACGCCATCGGGTTTCGCCAGGCCGGAAGCAATTTTCGCGAACTGCTTGCCCGCGCCCGCGCCTATCGACGAGGCCAAGCCGGTCTCCCGCCGGATATCTGCCCGCAGCTGCTCCGCCCAGGCAATGACCTGCTCCTTCGAGGCTCCCTGAAGCTCTTCGGGTTCCATGAAAGCCTCGTCGACGCTAAGCTGCTCGACCACGGGCACGCGCTCGCGGATTACAGAGAACACGCGGCGCGACACCGGCCCGTAGATGCCCTTGCGCGCACTGACCGTCACTGCGGTCGGTGGCATGAGACGACGTGCGCGAGCCATCGGCATAGCCGAGTGCGCGCCGTACGTGCGGGCCTCATAGGAGGCACCGGCGACCACACCTCGACCGCCCAGTCCGCCGACGAGAACTGGCCGCCCGCGCAGAGTCGGGCGAGTGAGCTGCTCGACCGACGCGAAGAACGCGTCCATGTCGATGTGCAGAACCCACCGCCCGGAAGTCGGCATAGAGATTACTCTCCCCTACTGCTTGGCAATATCCGCCGAGCAGCCGTCCGCCACGTCGTAGCTCAGGGACTCTCCGCCAGCGACGACCTCGAAAGCAGTTGCGAGAACCTCGCGGGCGATGAGGTCAGCGTGGCGGTTGGCCCATTCCTCACGCTCGGACGGGACCTGCAGCTTCACCGAGATACGGTCGGTGACCTCGAGGCCAGCGTTCTTGCGGGCATCCTGCAGACCACGGATACGGTCAGCGGCCCAGCCACGGGACTCCAGGTCCTCGTCGAGCTCGGTGTCGAGCACAACCAGACCATTGACACCGTCGACCTCAGCGGTGGAATCCGGCGAGATCGCGACCAGGTTGCGGGTGTACTCGCCCTCCTGCAGCGGAATGCCATCGGCGACAACCGCGCCGTCGACAACCTCGTAGTTGCCAGACTTCACAGCCTTGATGACCTTCTGGACATCCTTACCCAGGCGCGGACCGGCCACGCGAGCGTTGACGGAGACCTCGAAACGTCCCACCGAGTCCACGTCGGAGGTGAATTCCACCTTGTCGACGTTGACCTCGGAGGAAACGATGTCGGTGTAATCACGCAGACGTTCGGCATCCGGGAATGCCAGGGTTAGCTTCTTCAGCGGCAGGCGGTTACGCAGCTGGTTGGCCTTGCGGATGCGCGATGTTGCCGAGCAGACATTGCGGACAATGTCCATGGACTCAACGAGTTCGTCATCGGTCGGCAGCTTGTCGACGTCCGGCCAATCCTCCAGGTGCACCGAGCGGCCGCCAGTGAGCGAGCGCCAGATGACCTCGGTGGCCATCGGTAGCAGCGGAGCAGCCACGCGGGTGAGAACCTCCAGCACCGTGTACAGGGTGTTGAACGCCTCTGGGTGCTTGACATCGCCGGCCCAGAAGCGGTCGCGGGAGCGGCGCACGTACCAGTTGGTCAGTGCGTCACAGAACTGACGGACCTCATCGGTGGCAGCAGCAATGTCGGTGTTGTCCAGGCACTCAGTGACAGCACGGACAGTTGCTGCAAGCTTGGCCAGGATGTACTTGTCCAGGATGTTGTCGGAGTCCACTGACCATTCGGCCGGCTTGGAAGCGTAGAGCTGCAGGAACGAGTATGCGTTCCACATCGGCAACAGTGCCTGGCGCACACCCTCGCGAATGCCCTGCTCGGTGACAATCAGGTTGCCGCCGCGCAGAATCGGGCTGGACATGAGGAACCAGCGCATGGCGTCGGAGCCGTCGCGGTCGAAGACCTCGTTTACATCCGGGTAGTTGCGCTTGGACTTACTCATCTTGTTGCCGTCATCACCCAGCACGATGCCGTGGGCGACGACCTTCTTGAACGCCGGGCGGTCAAACAGTGCAACAGACAGGACGTGAAGCAGGTAGAACCAGCCGCGGGACTGGCCGATGTATTCCACAATGAAGTCGGCCGGTGCGTGGGACTCGAACCACTCCTTGTTCTCGAACGGGTAGTGGAACTGCGCAAACGGCATGGAACCGGAGTCGAACCAGACATCCAGGACATCCGGGACGCGGCGCATCATGGACTTGCCGGTCGGGTCGTCCGGGTTCGGGCGCACCAGCTCGTCAATCTCCGGGCGGTGCAGTGTGGTCGGGCGAACGCCGAAGTCCGCCTCCAGCTCATCGAGGGAACCGTAGACGTCGACACGCGGGTACTCGTCGTTGTCGGAAACCCACACCGGAATAGGCGATCCCCAGTAGCGGGTACGGGAGATGTTCCAGTCACGTGCACCCTCGAGCCACTTGCCGAACTGACCGTCGCGGACGTGCTCCGGCATCCACTCAATCTCGTTGTGGTTGAGCTCCACCATGCGCTCGCGGATCTTGGTAACGGACACAAACCAGCTCGGCAGTGCCATGTAGATCAGCGGCTCGCCCGAACGCCAGGAGTGCGGGTAGGAGTGCTCGATGGTGCGGTGCTGGACGACGCGGCCAGCGGCCTTCAGGTCACGGATGATGTCCTTATTGGCGTCAAAGACCAACTTGCCCTGGTACTCCGGCACCTGCGAAGTGAACTTACCGTCCATGTCCACCGGAATGATGACATCAATGCCGTATTCATTACAGGTGTTCATATCGTCTTCACCGAAGGCCGGCGCCTGGTGGACCACACCAGTACCGTCCTCGGTGGTGACATAGTCCGCCACCATAATCTGGAAAGCGTTCAGGTGATCTGCGAAGTAGTCGAAGATCGGCTGATAGGTCAGGCCTTCCAGGTCAGCACCAGCGAAGGTAGCCACGACCTCGTGTTCCTTGCCCAATTCCTTGGCGTAGGCACCAATCAGTGCTTCTGCCAGCAGGAAGGTCTTACCTGCAAACTCCGGCACGGAGGAATCCTCGCCGACCTTAACTACGGCGTAGGTGACCTTCGGGTTCACGGCCAGACCAAGGTTGGACGGCAGCGTCCACGGCGTGGTGGTCCAAGCGATAGCCGCAGTGTCAGCGAGCACCGGGTTGTCCGCCAGCGTCTTCTCCGCTGCCGAGCCCGCCTTGGCGCCGGTGAACGGGAAGGTCACGGTCAGGGTCGGGTCCTGCCGCATCTTGTAGGAATCATCCAGGCGGGTCTCCTGGTTGGACAGCGGGGTGTGCTCTGCCCAGGAGTACGGCAGCACGCGGAATCCCTGGTAGACCAGGCCCTTGTTGTAGAGCTCCTTGAAGGCCCAAATCACGGACTCCATGTAACTCATGTCCATGGTCTTGTATCCGCCGTCGAAATCAACCCAACGCGCTTGACGAGTGACATATTCCTTCCACTCGCCCGCGTACCGCAACACCGACTCAGCGCAGTACTTGTTGAAGTTAGCCAGACCCATTTCCTCGATCTGGCCCTTGTCCTTAATACCGAGCTGCTTCTCTGCCTCCAGCTCAGCTGGAAGACCGTGGCAGTCCCAGCCGAAGACGCGACCAACCTGGTAGCCACGCATGGTCTTGTAACGAGGGACGATGTCCTTGACGTAACCGGTCAGCAGGTGACCGTAGTGCGGTAGACCGTTGGCGAACGGCGGGCCATCATAAAAGACGTATTCGTCAGCACCATCACGCTGATCGATAGAGGCCTGGAAAGTGCTGTCCTTGCCCCAGTACTCCAGAACCTTTTCCTCCAGTTCCGGAAACTTCGGGCTGGAGGTGTACTTACCAAAGTCAGCAGTGCGCGGATACGCGCCACCTGCCGGAGTGGCCTCAGCAGAGGCATTTACATCGTTCGAATTAGACACCGTTTCTACGTCACTTCCGTGGTCGAACATCATTAATACTCACCACGGGGACGCATGCCTAGCCCCTTCAGCGTTGTTACTGGTGACGCTGAAAAGGAGTCTCGCGCGGTACCACCCCGCTTGGCATCACGCTTTACGACGGTTCTTGCGAACAAGAACCATGCGGTTTCACGCGATAGCCCGCTTATTTAATAAGGCTTTGTAACGGTGCCAAACCGTTCGGTTCTACTGGGCCCATTTTCTACTGGACTGTTCTTCCGAAACGCTCCCCGGTGATGGCCGGCTCATTGCGCGTATGGGTGTCAGTATAGCAGTGTCTCAGGCAACTACTACAACCCTGACCGGAACAAAGAATGCGATTGGTTCGCAGGGAAAGATAGCAAAAACCACCGCGCTCTGCCTCCCCTCTCTGGGGAGCCGAGCGTGGTGGTTTTCTACGTGTTGGCTACGTAATTAGTTGTTGTAGCCGTCGGCCGGGGCAGCCGACTCGCGAGAGTTCAGGTCGTCGAGCTGGGACTCCAGGAAGGTCTTCAGGCGGGTGCGGTACTCGCGCTCGAAGATGTGCAGCTCCTCGATGCGCCCCTCCAGAGCGGTCTGCTGCTCCTTGACGGTGGTCATGATCTCGTGGTGCTTGCGCTCTGCATCGTCCTGCAGCGCGGTTGCCTTCTGCTGCGCTGCGGTGATGGTGGCGTTAGAGCGAGCGTCTGCGTCGCTGATCATCTGCTCGCTGCGCTGGCGAGCGTCAGTGAGGGTCGACTCAGACTCGTTGCGGGCATCAGCCAACAGCTGCTCACTGCGCTCCTTGGCATCAGCCAAAGTTGCTTCTGCCTCATTGCGAGCGTTGGTGATAGTGCGCTCGGCCTCTTCATTGGCCTCTGCCACGGTGCGGTCAGCGTTTTCACGAGCCTCGGTGACAAGCTTGTTGGCCTCAGCGTCGGCGTCAGTGGTGACGCGATCAGCGGTGTCCTGAGCAGCCTGCAGGATACGAGCAGCGCGGAGGCTAACTTCCTGCGACTCGGTGCCGGTGCTTGCTGCAACTGCCTGCGGCTGCTCCGCAGCTGCGGAGGAAGCCTGCTGTGCAGAAGCCTCTGCCTCAGAAGCACGCTTCTCAAGAGCATCCAGACGATCCTGGTAGTGAGCCTCAATCTCCTGCTGCTGAGCGCTCAGGCGCTCGTTGTACTCAGCGCGCAGCTCCTGCTCAATTTCCTTGCGCAGCTTGTCCTCATCGACAGCCGGCGCCGCAGCGGCAGCACCGGAAGCAGCGTAGTCTGCGCCGCCACCCTGCTCTAGCTGACCTTCAAGGTCCTCAACGCGCTGGCGCAGCTCAGCGTTTTCATCCTGGAGCTCACCCAGTGCGTCCTCTACGAGGTCGAGGAACTGATCGACCTCGTCCTCGTTGTAACCACGCTTGCCAATCGGAGGCTTGCTGAAAGCCACATTATGCACATCAGCCGGAGTCAACGGCATGGTGAGTTCCCCTAACACTTTGAGCGGACAGTTCTTAAGAAATCTTAAGAGAATTATTTCCAGTAGTACTGTTTACCCGGCCAATCCTACCTGCTCTAGTCACAGTCCTCACCCCATTTATTTTGGGCAGGACTCTATCCCCCACGTTCTAACCAATGGCAAAGTTCTAGTAAAACGTTAAACCTCGCCCTTACCCTGCACCTTTAGCCACAGAACTTTACCCCCGACACAATAAAAACCCATTGGGGATTACATTCCCCAACGGGTTCCTATTATTGCCCCCGATTAACACCCCCGGTAGCAATTCAATGCCCGAGAACATCACATTCGGGACAGTCAAAACAACACAGCTCCACCGAAATCCACATTGTGGACCCCAAGCAAACAGTTAGCGATATTTACACCACCGCGCCGAGAGCTACCTGCAGCACCATTCGCAGAATCATAAGGATGAAGAACAAAACAAGCACAGACATGTCCACCATCACGTTGCCCATCGGCATAGGCGGGATGAGTCGGCGCAACAGCTTCACCGGCGGGTCGGTAATGACAAAAACAACTTCACCAATCGACGAAAACACCCTGCCTGGTCGCCAAGAGCGAGAAAATGACTGAATCATTTCAATCACAATGCGAGCCAACAGCAGATAGGTGAAAAGCTTCAGCAGGATTAGCAGAACTAGCAGTAGTGAAGACACGAATAAACAGTCTAGCTAATTAATCGAAATACGAAACACTAACAAGCCATGCGAGCCGGCTGACTAGCCGGACATCCGGTCGAACTGGCCCTCGTTGACATCGCAGCCATGCGGGTACAGGGTGAACACGGAGCCGTCAGCCTTGATCCGGCCGCGCAGACCGAAAACCAGTCCAGCAACGAAGTCGACATAGCGCTTAGCCTCAGATGGGTCAAGCTCACTCAGATCGAAGGTGACGATGTCACCGTCGCGGAAGTGCGAACCGATGTCCGGAGCCTTGGAGTACTTGTCCTGAAAACCACTTTCCGGCTTGATGAAGACCTGCTCCGGTTCCTTGGTATCAGCAACGGAGTGCAGGTTGCCGTAGCGGTAGTCCTCCTCGCGGGAGTTCACACTTGCAGCCTCACGTGGAGCCTCTTCGCGCAGCTCGTAGCGGTGACGCTCCGCACGACGCGAGTCGGCATAGGAGTCATCAAAACGCTCCTCGTCACGGCGGTCAAACTCGTCGTAGTGCTCGTCGTAAGCCGCGTCATCAGTCGGGGTAAGACCGAAGAAATTTGAAACCCCACGGAAGAAATCAGCCATCTTCTGCTACGTCCTTCTTAGTGTGCGAATTTAAGTCTGTGCTACCCACAACCTACCGGCTGGGTTGGCAATATCGCATAGACACGCGCAAATTTGGCGCGCCAAAATTACAACTTTGAAACTTAGCCCTGCTCAGGCAAGATTACGATGCCCGCCTGACGGCCAGTCTTCTCCTCCCGCCGGTAGGAAAAGTACTGCTCATTTTCAATAGTGCAGCTGGGCTCGACATTGACATGCCGTACACCGAGGTCATAGAGCTGACGCATCAGGCCGGCGCGCACGTCGACACCGGCAGTCCCCTGCTTCGTTCGCATCTTCGCTCCGGGCAAATGCTTATCGACGTCATCGGCCATCGACTCAGGCACCTCGTAATTGTGGCCAGAAGCCGCCGCACCGAGAAGCGCATGGATATTCTCGGGCGTGGCACCGAGCTCAATCATCTTCTCGACAGATTTACGAACGATTCCGTTGCGGGCACCGGTCCGCCCTGCGTGTACCGCAGCGGCGACACCCGCATAATCGTCGGAAAGCAAGACGGGAACGCAATCGGCAACGAGCACTACCAGCGCGAGACCCGGCGTGGTCGTGACGATGGCGTCGGTAGCCGAGACAGGCTCAGTTTGTGGTTCGTTGACGACGGTGACCGTGTTGGTGTGAAGCTGCTCCATGTAGACGAAGCGGGCACGGTCGATTCCCAGAGAATCGGCCAAGCGCTGGCGGTTGCGTTCGACTGCGGACGGGTCATCGCCGACATGATCTCCAAGATTGAAGGAATCATATGGTGGCAGCGAAAACCCGCCGCGCCGATTCGTCAGAATTTTTCGGCTGCGGCGGGATTCAGTCATGATTTCTTAGAAGCCCCACTCCGGCAGGTCACTGGAAGCCTGGTAGCCGCCACGACGGTCGTCGCGGTCATCGCGGTGAGCACCACGGTAGTTGCGGTTTTCCTGCGTACGCGGTGTCGGGTTATCGGTGAACAGACCACCGCTGTTCGGGTTGGTGCGCGGGACAAAGCGGTCGCGATCCTCACGCTCGCGCGGCTGTGCGACCGGGCGCTCTTCCTCCACACGCGGGGCCGGAGCGCCGAGGTTGTCACCGCCCGGCAGTGCGCTGCCCTGTCGCGGTGCCTGCTCAGCGGCCGGACGCGCCTCGGCATCCTGTGCAGCCGGACGTGCAGCGGCACCTGCGGCTGGCTTGTCCAGCGGGTTGCCGTTACCCTGCTCAAAACCGGTAGCAATCACAGTGACGCGAACTTCGTCACCGAGGTTGTCGTCGATGATGGTACCGAAGATGATGTTGGCATCCGGGTCAGCCTTTTCCTCCACGATGGACGCGGCGGCATTGACCTCCATCAAGCCCAGGTCGGAGCCACCGGCGACGGAAATAAGCACACCCTGTGCACCATCCATGGTGGACTCCAGCAGCGGGGAGTTAATGGCCTGAGTAGCGGCGTTCATCACACGGTCGTCGCCGCGTGCGGAACCAACGCCCATCAGAGCCGAGCCAGCCTCAGCCATTACCGAGCGGACGTCGGCGAAGTCGACGTTAATCATGCCCGGAATGGTAATCAGGTCAGTAATACCCTGGACACCGTTGTAAAGAATCTCGTCGGCGAAGCGGAACGCGTCCATCATGGACAGATCCTGTTCACCAATCTGCAGCAGACGCTGGTTCGGAATGGTGATAAGGGTGTCACAGACCTCCTTGAGGGTTTCAATGCCCTCGGCGGCCTGGCGTGCACGGCGCTTGCCCTCGAAGTCGAACGGCTTGGTTACGACACCAACAGTCAGGGCACCGGACTTCTTGGCGATGCTCGCGACAACCGGAGCTGCACCGGTACCGGTTCCACCGCCCTCACCTGCGGTAACGAAGACCATGTCGGCGCCCTTGAGGGTCTCTTCAATCTCGTCCTTGTGGTCTTCCGCGGAAGTGCGGCCAACCTCGGGGTTAGCGCCAGCTCCCAGACCACGAGTTGCCTCACGCCCAATGTCGAGCTTGACATCAGCGTCGGAGAACATCAGGGCCTGCGAGTCGGTGTTGACTGCGATAAATTCGACACCCTTCAGCCCCTCCTCGATCATGCGGTTGACAGCATTGACGCCACCGCCGCCGACACCGACGACTTTGATAACGGCGAGGTAGTTATTCGGGGAGGTCATTGCGCGTTTCTCGCCCTTTCCTATAGGTCCTAAATAATTTCATCTAGCCACGTTGCACATGGGCCGCACGACAGCATTGGCACCGCCGGGCAGTACAGCTCTCCATGACACCGCACGGAAGAAGTGCATCATGGCCGAAAAGCTGTTGACCCCATTGTGGTCGAAAACTGCAAATAATTCAGCGACCTTTTAGCGCGTGTCGCTACCTTAAACCTGCACTTGAGGGATAGTGTTTAGCCACAGAAATCACTCCAGACACCACCATTCTCTACTCTCCCTTAGCAGCGGGTAGTCGGGGGTTGGAGACATTCCAAATCTTCTCGCCACGGTTCAGCACAATCTCCGTCGCGCGTGCCTTTTCTGCCGCATTATCCGAGGACCCGAAGTACACCTCGTATCCATCGGTCAGAAATAGCTTGATCTCTGCCTCGGAAGGAGCGCTAATCCGCTCCACACGGTGTGCAACGGGCTCTGGCAACGCCTTGACGACGTTCAAAACCGCCTTGATAACGCGCGGTTCGGGGTCAACTTTGCCGTCTGTTGGCTCATCCACACGAGGTGCATCAACAACCTCGATGACACCCGCCGGCGGGGCTGCCGTGACGAACTCCTGACCATTTGCGGAAAACAGATGCTCTCCGTCAGTGGCACGGACAAACACCACCGGGGTGAATTCTCGTACCGAAATAGTCACGCCCTGCGGCCACGAACGACTGACAGTCACGCTATCGACCCACGGCTGCCCCGCCACGGAGCGCGCTGAGGCATCCGTGTCCAAGCGAATGAGCTTTTGATTCTCGGAGATACCACTGGCCTCGACAATCGCGTCTTTATCCCCGTGGACGACGCCCTCAACATCGATGTTTTTCACAACCAGCCACGGCGAAAACCACACCACCGCTGCAACGATGGCGATAATCGCGACCAGGCCACCGCCGACGAGCCAGCCGCGTCGCGGGGCGCGCGCTGAACGCCGACGCCGCGACGCTGTTGCGCCCCGGCCTGCACCGTCGGTCTGCTGAGATTGCTTTCGGCTGGTTTTCACAGTGCTACGACTCCACCTGTTCGTCGTTGTCTCCGCTGAGCTCGCGCACGATTTCGTCGGCAAGCATCGTCACAGAGCCAGCGCCGATGGTCAGGATGACGTCGTGCGGTTCGGCGATTTCGCGAACGCGAGCCGGGACGCTGGTGAAATGCGGCTCATACGTCACAGGGATGGTCATTTTGTTGGCAATGAGCGCGCCGTCGACGCCCGGCAGTGGCTCCTCGCGGGCGCCGAAGACATCGAGCAATACGGCCTTGTCCGCCAGAGACAGGGCGGCAGCGAACTCGTCGGCAAAGCTGCGAGTACGCGAGTACAAGTGAGGCTGGAACACAGCGATGACCTTGCCACGACCGGCCTCGGTGACCAACTCCCGAGCTGCGCCGAGAACTGCGGAGACCTCGGTCGGGTGATGCGCGTAGTCGTCGTAGATACGAGCGCCAACAAATGGCCCCTCGCCGATACTGCCGTGGTAGTCAAAGCGGCGACGGACACCGGTGAATTCACCGAGACCGCGCGCCATACGCCCCAAATCTGCCCCGACGCAGTCGCCACCGACCATTGCAGCCAGCGCGTTGAGCGCCATGTGACGGCCGGGCTGATGAAGTTCAAACCTCACCGATGTCGAGCCAACAGTGGCCTCCACGCGGGCACCACCACCGACCGGAGTCCAGCCGTGCAAAACGGCACCGACCGGCAGCGTCGGGTGTTGAGCCAAGGCTTCTTCCCCACCATAAGCCAGCACGTTAATGCCGCGCTCCACCGCGCGCTCGCCCAATGCGGCCGCATGCGGATCCTCAGCACAGATGACCAGATGACCGCCATCCTTAATGCGCTCTGCAAAAGCGTCAAAGACGGCGTAGTAGGTCTCGTCGTCACCGAAAAAGTCAAGGTGATCGGGCTCGATGTTGGTAATTACGGCCACTTCCGGCTGGTAGGTCAACAACGAGGCATCCGACTCATCGGCCTCAGCAACAAAGACATCGCCACTGCCCTGGTGAGCATTGACACCGGCCTTGCTCATCAGACCGCCAACGGCAAAAGACGGATCCAAACCAGCTGCCTGCAAAGCGGCGACGGTCATCGATGTAGTCGAGGTTTTGCCGTGAGTACCGGCGATCAGGAGAGCCTTGGAGTCCTGCATCAACAGCGCTAACACATCGGAGCGTTTGAGCACCGGAATGTCCAGCTCATGTGCACCGGCCAGCTCCGGATTCGTCTTCGGGATAGCAGCGAAGGAAATGACCACTGCGTCCGGCAGCTCTCCCTCGCCAGCAAGCTCGAGATTCGCACGGTCATGCCCAATGGCGATGGTGGCTCCCATCGCACGTAGTCCCACCACCGCGCGGGACTCCTTGACATCGGAACCGGTAACACGAATGCCACGCGCCAACAGGATGCGAGCGATACCGGACATACCGGCACCGCCAATGCCAATCATGTGGACACTTGCGGGCAGCTCTCCCGTTACCGGCTGAAAGTCATCGAAATTAACGTTCATGTTTATGCTCGCTTTACTTCTTAGAGTTCACAGCCGCAGACAGCACCCGACGGGCGATGTTCTCCGCAGCGTTACCATGTCCAATGTTGGCCAGGGCGCGGCGCCCGTCGGCAAGCTTTTCTGGGGACGTGACCAGCGGAATCACGATATCCGAAACTGATGCCGCAGTCAGCGACTCGTCGGCGATGAGAATACCGCCACCAGCATCGATGACATCGGTGGCGTTGAGCGCCTGTTCCCCATTTCCGTGTGGCAGCGGAACGTACACCGCAGGCAAGCCGACAGCTGAGACTTCAGCCACCGTCATCGCACCGGAACGGCACAAAATCAGGTCGGCGGCGGAGTACGCCAGATCCATCCGGTCGATGTACGGCACAGCGACATAGGGGGCGTCCTCGCGGATAGCCTCGACCTCGACGTGATTCTTCTTGCCGTAGGCATGCAGTACAGATACACCGGCGTTGGCGAGCTCTGCGGCTGCACCGGTAACAGCTTCGTTGATGGAACGTGCCCCCTGCGAACCACCGGTGACAAAGAGCACCGGACCCTCCTGCGGTAAACCGAAGAACTCGCGGGCTTCGGCACGCTTGGCGTCGCGGTCCAACGCCGCGAGACTGGCACGCACGGGATTGCCAACAACCTCGGCCTTCAGGCCAGAGCCAGTCACGGCAGCCAAACCGACGCCCCCGAGTGCGACACCGAGCTTATTGGCCAGGCCCGCACGGGCGTTGGCCTCGTGAACCAGGAACGGAATCTTCTTCCCCGCACGGCACGCCATGTAGGCCGGTGCCGATACGTAGCCACCAAAGCCGATGACCGCATCAGCGTCAATGCGCTTGAAAACCTTGCGGGTCTCACGCACCGCACGAGCGACGTTGAGAGGCAGCTTGAACAAATCCGCAGTCGGCTTGCGCGGCACCGGCACTGGCGGAATCAGCTCTAGGTCATAGCCTCGCGCCGGTACGAGGGTTGACTCCAACCCCCGATTCGTACCGAGTGCAATGACGCGGGCATCCGGCTGCAGTTTCAAAATCGCATCCGCTACTGCCAGTGCAGGTTCGATATGGCCAGCCGTACCACCGCCGGCCACCACAATGGTCGGAGCAGAGCCATCTTCCTTGAGAAACTGCTCAGACTCCGAAGCGCCTTTCGCCCCAGCGGCTGCGCCCAGATTCTTGTCTGCCATGGTGTTATCGATTCCTCCTCCGCGGTGCTGAACCGCCGTTCCTATTGTTTCGGCCCGGGCGCTGGCGCGAACGCGACTGTCCGCCACGACCTTCGCCCCGAATCCTACTGCCCCGGCCTGAGCTTGACGACGACCAGGAGCCCTGTGACCGTCCAGTCCGCGGCGACCTCGCTGTAAAACCCCGCGTCCGTCCGTTGTCACTGCGAGGGGAATAATCCACTTCGCGGCCACGAACGCTGCCCGAGTTTCCGGAGCTGCCGGAGGTTCGGGAGCCACGCTGCGGGGCGGCACCTCGACCACTGCGGCTGCCTCCACTACGGCCGGGCCGATTGGGTCGGTCAGCTCGGCCACTGTAGGTTTCCCGCACCTGCGCCCCCTCGCCGCGTGGAGTACGCGCTCCACTGGTCACCACGGGAGGACCGAAGCGTTGCGGATCGCGATGGGCACGCACCTTCGGCGCGTGGCGACGCGATTCGTCATACGGGATTGGTTCCGGAATACCCAGGAACCTGTCCAGCCCCGGACGTCCCGAAGTCTGCATTGCAGAGACTGCCTCCGATTCGTGGCGGGCACATGTGGCCAGCAGACCCATCGAGAACAACGTCACCATCGCCGATGTACCACCGGCGGAAATCAGCGGCAGCTGCAGACCAGTCACTGGCAACGCACCAACGACGTAGCCGATGTTGATGAAAGCCTGCACCACGGTTGCAGCAGTAATCGTGCCCGCGAGCAGACGGAGAAACGGATCGTTCTGACGACCGGCGATACGAAGTCCCACCCAGCCGAGCGCTGCGTAGAGCAAAATAACCATCAGCGCGCCGAGGAAACCAGTCTCCTCACCGATAATGGCGAAAATGAAGTCATTCTTCGCCTCCGGTAGGTATCCCCACTTCGCGCTCGACTGACCGAGACCGACACCGGTGAGAGAGCCGTCGGCAAGCGAAAGAAAGCCTTGGTAGGACTGGTAGGCATCGCCCTGCACGTCGTTGAAGTTACCAACCAGCGAGTCCAAGTAGACCCTGATTCGCGCCGAACGGAAACCCGCGGTGACGGTAAAAATCACCAGGGCGAAAGCCGCAGCGGCAAGCAGCCCGGTGATGAATACGCGCGGCAGGCCAGCGAACCACGCCAACGCCACCACGACGAACGCCATGGAAGCAACCATGCCGAGGTCACGCTGCAGCATCACCAGTGCCAATACCACGAAGCTGACCGCACCGAACAGCCCGAACAAATCGGTATAGGACACAGCAGTGCGGACCTTTTCAGCCAGCAGCTTCGAACCCCACAGTGCCAGCGCGATCTTCGCGATTTCTGACGGCTGCATGGTGATACCACCAATACTCAGCCACGAACGCGCACCGGTTTCCTCCAGGCCGATGCCGATACCAGGGATAATCACCAAAACCAGCAGCACAAAGGACAAAATCAGCGCTGCTGTCGATAGCGAGCGAATCAATTCCACCCGCATTCGCAGCACGATCCACATGGAGATAAGACCCGCCACCACCATGACCAGCTGACGGATGAACACCGACCACACGCTGCCCGAGTCGTTACCCGCGCTGGCCATGGATGCCGACAGCACCATCACCAGGCCTATCGACGTCAGCAGCGCGACGATGATCATCAGTAGGTGGTAGTCGAACAGCGGACGCGACTTCCAGTCGTTGAAACGCTCCACCCACGCCGGCCGTTCTCGAGCACTAGAGCTTGACGACGAAGGCCGCTGTGAACTGGTAGCCTTCGTCCCCTTTTGTGCCGTCGCGGCGCTAGCGCTTAAATTACGAGCCTTGCGGGAGTTATCCATCAGTTGACGTCACCTTCTGCGCCCATTGCGCGAACAAGTCGCCACGTTCAGCCATACCGGAGTACATGTCCAAGCTGGCGGCAGCTGGTGCCAACAGCACCACATCCCCAGGGTTGGCATATTCACTAGCTGCCATACAGACCTTTGCCATGGCATCGACCTTATCGGTGTCATCAATGACAACGACCGGCACAGCAGGTGCGATGCGGGAGAGCGCATCGCTGACTAGTTGCCTATCGACGCCCAGAACCACGGCGGCCTGCAGGCGATGAGCATGCTTCGCCACTAGCGGAGAGATTTCCGCGCCCTTGAGCTGACCACCGACGATCCAAACGACACGCTCATGACCGGACAGTGCAGCGTCGGCAGCGTGGGGGTTGGTGGCCTTGGAGTCATCAATCCACACGACATCATTTGCCTTATGGACAATCTGACCGCGGTGTGCGCGAACTTCGAAAGTCTCCAATGCCGCTGCAATTTGCTCCGGTGAGGTACCGATACTGCGCGCCATCGCAGTGGCGGCCACCGCGTCGAGAACACCTGCCCGGCCGGGAGGAGAAATTCCCGCTACCGGTGCGATGACAATGCCCGGACCAGAGTCGTCAGCTGCGGCATCGCCGCCGCCAAAAGCGCGGTCGACAATCATGCCGTCGCGAACTCCGACCTGGTGTGCCTCCGGGGGACCATCGGTAAAGCCCACGACGGAGTTGCCGAGCTCGTCGTTTTTCAGCATCTTTTCCACGTGCTCGACGACATCTGCGTCATCCGCACCGTAGATTGCGACAGTACCGCGCAGCGCACGGGTCTTGTCCAGACCGTAGTTTTCGTAAGAACCGTGCCAGTCGATGTGGTCTTCCGCCAGGTTCAGCAGTACTCCCGCATCTGGGCGAATGTTTGGAGCCCAGTGCAGCTGGAAGCTGGACAGCTCTGCGGCCAAGACCTCGATACGAGGCTCAGCAGTCAGTGCGTCGTACAGAGCCACACCAATGTTGCCCACAGCTGCGCCCTGCTCCCCGAGCATGGCGGCCAGCATGGAGGTGGTTGTGGTCTTGCCGTTAGTGCCGGTGACTACCAGCCAGGTACGTTTCGGCCCCCACAGCTGGGCACAGTCGCCGGCGAAAGCCAGCGCCACATCGCCGAATACCGGGACACCGGCCTCAGCGGCGGCGCCGAACAGCGGACTGGTCGGACGCCACCCCGGCGAGGTCACAATCGCAACCGCGTCGGCAAGCTCGTCGCGAGCGTCTGCGGTCGTGACATGCCGAACCGAAAAGTCAGCGGCAACCAGTGCGCCGAGAGCGGAATCGTCCACGACGACAACTTCCGGACAGCCGATGTCCTTGAGCATCGCAATGGCACCGCGACCGGAAACTCCGGCTCCTGCCACCAGAACTCGACCAGAGCGCACCGTAGCGACTAAGTCGAGATTTCGGATATCGGTGAGGTTGGTCGGGTCTGGTGAGTTAATCATTGAAATACGCCTACCTGAGAGAGCCAGTCACTGTAGAAGATGGCTGCGCCAATCATGTTGAAAATGCCTGCGAGTAGCCAGAAGCGAACGACAACAGTTGTCTCCGCCCAACCTCCGTTTTCGAAGTGGTGATGGAGAGGAGCCATGCGGAATACGCGCTTGCCAGTCGTCTGGAAAACCGCGATCTGGATTGCCACGGAAGCAACTTCCATCACGAAGATGAAGCCAATGATAACCATCAGCAGCTCAGTCTTGGTGACAAATGACAGACCCGCTACCAAACCGCCAAGAGCCAGCGAACCGGTATCTCCCATGAAGATCTTTGCCGGCGCTGCATTCCACCACAGGAAGCCCAAACAGGCGCCCAGACCCGCGACGGAAATAACGGCGATATCCAGCGGATCGCGGACGTTGTAGCAACCGCTGCCCAGCGAAGCCTCGCAAGAGTTACGGAACTGCCAGAAGGAAATCAGCGTGTAGGTGGCCAGTAGCAGCGCGGTGGCGCCAGCGGCCAGGCCGTCAAGGCCATCAGTGAGATTGACGGCATTCGTCCATGCGGCAATGACGATGAAGACAAATACCAGGAAGACAATCATGCCGAACCACACAGGCCCCGGTGCCAGATTCAGGAACGGAATATCTCGAATCAGCGACAAGCTCGTCGAACCGGGAGTCAAGCCAGACGCATCCGGGAACTGCAGCAGCAGCACGCCGAAAATCAGCGCTGCCGCCAGCTGCCCAACCAGCTTCGCTGTCTTGTTCAGCCCCAGGTTGCGTCCTTTGTAGAGTTTGATGAAGTCATCGGCAAAACCCAATGCGCCCATCGCCAGAACCAGGAACATCACCAACAGACCGGAGGCGGACGGCCCCACGCCAGTCTGGATATACGTAACGAGGTGTGAGAGGAAATAACCAGCGACGATTGCGGCGATGATGGCGATGCCGCCCATAGTCGGAGTTCCCCGCTTGCGCAGGTGGCTCTTCGGCCCTTCTTCACGGATCTCCTGGCCAAGACCTTCAGCAGAGAATTTGCGAATAAGCACTGGTGTTAAAAAGACACTCACCAGAAATGCAATCGCACCACTGAGAATAAGTTGAATCACTTACTTTTCCTCTCCGCTTTCACCTTCGGGCGTAGTCCCAACCTTGGCAGCCAGCGAGTCCGCGACCCGCCACATACCGTCCGCATAGGAGGCCTTGACTAACACCACATCGTCCGGACGCACCTCGGCCGCCACCAAATCCGCGGCAGTGGATGTATCCGGCACCCTAGAAGTATTTAACCCCAACTCTTCCGCTTTGTCGGCCAGGGCATGCACATTAGAACTCTCTCCGACTGCAATTAGTCGATCGATGCCGCGGCCCACAAGGTACTCGCCAAGCGACGAGTGCTCATCTTCAGCGGAATCACCAAGCTCACCCATCTGTCCCAGCACGGCCCACGATGAGGCGTCCTGGTGCGTTGGGCCAGCTGCTGTACGTGCCAGAGCATCAATCCCCGCACGCATCGAATCAGGGTTGGCATTGTAGGAATCGTTAATAACGACGATGTTGCCAGTGAGCTGCTGGACATCCATGCGCCGCTCTGACGCTGCCACATGCGCGGCCATCGCCTTTGCGACCTGCTCAGCATCAATACCGGATTCCACTGCCACCGCAATCGCCGCCAGGGCATTGGCCACTTGGTGCGCACCATAGACCTGCAGTTGGATCGGGAATGTACGCCCGTCCGGTACATGCAGGTCAAAAGATGCACGAGCAAGATCGTCGAGCTGCACATTCGTGGCGCGGTAATCCGCGGTTGCGTGGCGTTCGGAGTTCTCATCTGCAGCGAAGAACACCACCTTCGCCTGGGTACGCGGAGCCATGCCAGTGACGTAGTCATCGTCGGCATTAAGTACGGCCACACCGCCCTGCTCCGCAGCCGGCAGCGCTTCCACGAGCTCGCCCTTAGCCTGCGCGATTGCCTCGCGCGAGCCAAACTCACCAAGGTGCGCCGTGCCAACATTGAGCACCGCACCAATAGTCGGTGGCGCAATGCGCGCCAGGTGGGCCACATGCCCAATTCCGCGTGCGCTCATCTCCGCAACCAGGTACTTCGTCTCCGAAGTGCACTGCAGCACCGTGTACGGATGTCCAATTTCGTTGTTAAACGACCCCTTCGGCGCCACCGTCGGACCGTCGGTACGCAGCAGCGTCGCCATCATGTCCTTCGTCGACGTCTTTCCCGCCGAACCCGTCACACCGACGACATGCAGCTGATCCTTCTTCAGCTCGTCGACGACGTAACGCGCCAACTTACCAAGCGCTTCCAGCACCGCCGCCCCGGAACCATCCGGATCGTGTGCAAATGCGTCGGCATTGGAGTCCTGCTTACCAAGGGGCTTGACGACGACCGCAGGTTGCCCAACATCTCGTGCCGCCAGTGCCATCGTCGCTCCAGCTGCCACAGCCTGATCGATGAAGTCGTGGCCGTCGACACGCGCGCCCGGTAGGGCGAGGAAGAGCGAGCCTTCGCGAATCTTTCGGGAATCGAATTCTGCGGGCTGAGTCACTGTGGCGTCATCATTGACGTGGGCGAGTTCACCTCCCACGATGTGAGCGATTTCCGCGGCGGTCAGGGCAATCATGATGTCTATAGTCCTTGTTGGTTAGAGTTCCAGGCGCCTAGTAAAGGATGATTTCTTGATTCTATTCGCTTACCGCGAATGGTTCGCGGTAGGCATGTCAGGTGGTGCGCTTCCTCAGCGATTTCAGCAATCTCAATCAGCGGATCCCTCCAGTCGCTGTGTGAGTGCTTCGGCCAGCTGCTCACGGTCATCGAACGGGTGAATCACGCCACCGATATCCTGGCCGGTTTCGTGTCCCTTGCCTGCCACCACGATGCTGTCGCCGCTGTGGGCAAGTTCGACGACACGGCGAATTGCCTGGCCGCGATCGCCGATTTCCTCAACAACCGTGTCAGAACTGGCCTTGCTGCTGGCAACCGCTTCCTTCGCACCGGCGACCACGGCCGCACGGATTTCAGAGGGCACCTCGGAGCGTGGATTGTCATCGGTGATGATGACGACATCGGCACCGCATGCAGCCTCAGCTCCCATAATTGGACGCTTGGCACTATCGCGGTCGCCACCGGCGCCGACGACAACCAGCACGCGACCTTCGGTCTGTGCACGCAAGGTGGCCAACACTTCAGCTACTGCGGCTGGCTTGTGGGCATAGTCCACCACAGCCAGGAAGTCCTGTCCGCGATCGATGCGCTCCATGCGGCCTGGCACACGCACCTGTGCCAGACCGCTCTTGGCCGCGTCATTGGCATGCCCAATCGCATCGAGCACAGCCCATGCGACTGCGGCATTGGCAACGTTGAAAGCACCCGGCAGAGGAACTTCCACCTCAACTGTGTCAGTGTTGTTTCGCGTTAGCTCCACATGCTGGACACCGTTAGTGGCGACAGTGGCTGCAGCGGCGTGCCATTCTGCAAAGACCTCGGCAGCTGGCGTCTTGTCGGTTACGCGATGCTGAGTATGGACAGTGGTGACTTGGACATCCGGGTCGCCGGCAGCGATATCTGCCATGCGGACACCCCAGTCGTCGTCGATGCACACGACAGCCTTCGGTGCATGTGTCGGACCTTCAGGATCAAAGAGCTTGGCCTTGGCTTGGAAATACTCTTCCAAGGTCTTGTGGAAGTCCAGGTGATCCTGCGAGAGGTTGAGGAAACAGCCGACGTCGAAACTGACTCCGTCTACACGTCCCAACGACAGTGCGTGGGAAGAAACCTCCATGACAACGTGCGTCACACCCTCGGAGAGCATCTGGTGGAACAGGCGCTGGAGGGCTGGAGCCTCTGGGGTAGTCAGGCTCGACGGAACGGCACGGCCATTGATGCGCGTGCCGGTAGTACCAATGATGCCTGTCGAGCATCCAGCTGCCAGGAGCGCGCCCTCCAGCATGTAGGTCGTGGTGGTCTTGCCAGAGGTGCCGGTAACCCCAATGATGGTCAGTGAATCCGAGGGGTGATCGTAGATTTCTGCAGCAACGTGCCCCATGACGGCCCGGACATCGTCGACAACCAGGACTGGTCGAGTCTCCCCTGCTTCCCGCAGGATTTTCAGACCTTCCTCATCAGTCAGGATCGCTGTAGCAGCCGACTGCTGCGCGTAGCGCGCACCATGCGTGCGAGTACCTGGGACGGCAGCAAACATTCCGCCTTCAGGCACTTCGGCAGCGTTGAGTTCGATTGCGGCGATATCCGCTCCTGCCGCCGCGGATTCGGTAATGCCGTCAAGTCGGCCATGCGCGAGGTTACACAATTTCGCAAGGGTGGCGGTCATTGGCTGTTCCCTCTTTCAAGTCAGTCGTTGGTGTACAACAAATTGGAAAAATTCAAGAGATTCACTTTGCAGAAACCAAAGTAATAAAAGTCTGTGTATTAGTGCTGTCGCGGTAACTTCATTGTGGTGGTGACCTCGTTACGGCTGCAGCAACAACTTGCCCTCGCGGGGTGGCGACGGCGGTACGTTGTAGCGGTTAAGCGCCCAAGCGGCGATGTCCTTAAACAGTGGGGCTGCTGACTGACCGCCGTCACCATGGACACCACGCTGGGGTTCGTCAAGCATAATGCCAATGACAAAACGGGGATCGTCGGCAGGCGCGATGCCTGCAAACGTGATGTGGTACTTGGAATTCGAGTACGCGCCGGTGTCGGGGTCAAACTTCTGCGCCGTACCTGTCTTGCCTGTGAGCGAGTATCCCTCAATACTATTGCCGGCCGCGGTACCCGACTGCTGCCCCGTGGGATCAGACTGCATAACGCCTTCAAACATAGCGCGCACAGTTTGGGCGGTCTCCGGGCTAACCACACGCACTGTTTCCGGGCGCTCTGTTGCCGTCTTCGTGCCGTCCGGGGAAATTGTCGAACGAATCATACGCGGCGGGATGCGCTCGCCATCGTTGGCGATTGCCTGGAAAACTCCTGTCATCTGCAGCAGTGTCATGGCCATACCCTGACCAATGGGCAGGTTCGCAAATGTACCGCCGGACCACTGCGGACGCTGTGGCACAAAGCCGGACGATTCACTGGGCAACTCGATACCCGTGGACTGCCCCAGCCCGAAGAGATGCAGCATCTCAGCGAAGCGGTCCTGACCCAAACGCTCTGCCAGCATTAGGGTGCCGACATTGGAGGACTTGCCGAATACACCGGTCGTCGTGAAAGCTTCCGTGCCGTGCTCCCATGCATCGCGCACGGTGACACCCGCCATATCAATCGTGCCCGGGACCTGCAGAACCTCATCCGGTGTGGTCTTGCCATCTTCGATAGCGGCCGCGGCGGTAATGATCTTTGCTACAGAGCCCGGCTCAAATGGGTTCGATACAGCGGAGTTTCCGATAGTGCGCCCCTCTTCGAGCTCGGCCCCCATATCCTTATTCGGGTTAGCCGTGTCCGCCTGCGCCATTGCAAGCACTTCGCCGGTCTTCGCGTCGAGCACGACTGCCGACGCATCCTTCGCTCCCGAGTTGGCCTTCGCCTGGTTGACCTGCTGCTGGACAAAGTACTGCATGTCGAGGTCCAGGGTCAGCTCGTAAGTCGTACCGTCCACAGCTGCGTGGACATCGCGCGTGGATCCCGGGATTGCCACACCGTTAGAGGCGATATCAATGGTCTTGCCACCGTTAATACCCTGCAAAGTGGCATCACGAGAGGCTTCAAAGCCGAACTGGCCGACGCCATCCATGCCAATCTTGCCGATGACGTTAGCCGCCGTCGCCCCATTCGGGTACTGGCGAATATCCTGACGCTCCGCCACCAGTTCCGGATACTTTTCCACGATGGCAGCGGCCTTGTCCGGGTCGACATTACGCACGAGCACCTCATAGGTGCTGTCCTCATTGCGCAGCTTCTCCAGAATGTCCTTCGAGCTCACCCGGGACGGCGCGCTCATCACCGAGTTCTCCTCGGTTTCGGGTTCCGCTTGACGACGGCGACTGCTTCCCGACTTCTCCGCGTCGATGTCGGCCACGTCGAGTAGCTTCGGCAAATCCTTGGCGATCTGCTCGAGGCGTTCATCGTAGGTAGCGACATCATCCGGGCGCTGCTTATGGGCGTCCCCAATCCACTTGCGCAAAGTGTTCGGGTGAACGGTAATACTGCGTGCCTCCATAGTGAAGGCAAGCTGAGCTCCGTTACGATCGAGAATCGCACCGCGCCGAGCTGCATCAACAACTTCCACCGTGCGCTGATTCTGCGCCGCCGCCGACAGGTCAGGACCTGCGACGAGCTGCACCCAAGCCAAACGGGAGACCAGCACTACAACTGCGATAGCGCCTATAAACTGCAGCCAGTTGCGACGTCGGATGAAGTCCTTATTACTAATGCGCATTTTTTCGCGCGGGGGCACGCTTCGGTTGGTTTTAGCATCGAGCCCCCGGCTGCGCTGACCATCCCGAACGCGACTTTGGCCTCTGCGCTCACGGGATGTAATTCGGTAAGCACGTTCGCCGAAGTCATACCCCCCTCCACGGTTGGGGTAGTCGTCTTCAGATCGAATCATGCGCTAGTGCTTTCTACTAAGTCGATTCTCCCGCGCGCGATAACGTTAGGCGGTATTCCCTGCCATCGCGAGTACTGAATTAATTAGTCTACAGTCGACTGACCAGAAACAGTGGAACCGCCAGAATATCGGACAGTTGGCCAGTTTGGCCCAGTTTGTTTTCTAAGTTCCTACGGTGCTGGAGCTGGCTCGGGTGCCGGAGCTTCCGGTGCTTCCGGCGCCGCGGCTGGCGCTTCGGGCGCTTCCGGAGCTGGCGCTGGCGCTTCAGCCTCAGGCGCGGGTGCCGGAGCCGGCGCAGGTGCTGGTGCTGGTGCTGGTGCGTGGTTCTGCGGCGCATACGGAGCAGTAGCCGGCAACCCGTTCGGACGTGGATGCGCTTCCTCAATAGCCGGTGCCTG
Organism: Corynebacterium sp. MSK019; assembly: GCF_030232425.1. Taxonomy (NCBI): domain Bacteria; kingdom Bacillati; phylum Actinomycetota; class Actinomycetes; order Mycobacteriales; family Corynebacteriaceae; genus Corynebacterium; species Corynebacterium sp. MSK019. Next base: position 150,588 of record NZ_JASPJT010000007.1, read on the forward strand.
CATCCCCGGAACATTCTCGGTGTCCTTCGGGTTCGACGACGGCGCATGCGGATTATTCGGCGACTCACTGTTGAGGTCGACAATCTTCTGCTGCTTCTCATCGCCCGGTCGCACTTCCACGACCTTGCCTTCCGGATCAGTCGTCAAAACGGCAGGCTGCTCCGGATTGACCATGCCCTCTTCCACAGCACGCTGCGCGATAGCACCGGTTGACTTCATGTAAGCAACATCCCGCTCGAGCACTTCAAGCTGGTTACGCAGCTCCTTTTCCTTGGTCTGCGCAGCATCCAGCTGCAAGGATGTCGAGGTCGAAATACCCGACAGCCACATCGCCGCCACGATTCCGGCAACGACGAGAATGATCATCACGGCCGCACCGGCAAACTTGTGGTTATCCCTCGAGGACGTCGTAACGCGACGCCCACGCACCGAGATGACCTGCTGAGAACCTGTGCGCCCAAACCGCCGGCGCTGATAAAGATCCTGTTTCGTGCGGGCGCTGCGACCGCGCTGACGAGTCTTCGTCTTGGCACCGGCGACGGTTGCAGATGCGCCGCGGGAGGTGCGCCGGGTGGGGGCGTGCTCCGTGATTGTCGTTGCCATGCTCGAAAGTTCTCCCAGTACTTAGATCGTTAAGGGTGCGTTTGGTGCGGTTGAAAGGTTTGGGTCAATCGGCTCGAATTCGCTCGATACAGCGAACTCTCACCGGTGCGGCTCGGGGGTTGTCTTCGATCTCGCTTGCCGACGCCTTCTCCGCACCTCTCGTGATGAGAGCAAAGTGCGGTTCATGCCCCGGAAGCTCCATCGGGAGCCCCGGTGGGGTTGTCGACTTCACGCGCTCCGCAAAGTCCTTCTTGACGATGCGGTCTTCCAGACTCTGGTAGCTCATGAACACTGCACGCCCATCGACTGCGAGTGCATCGCAGACCTGCGGCAGCACATTTTCCAGAGCTTCAAGCTCACGATTTACCTCGATACGAAGAGCCTGGAACGTACGCTTGGCCGGGTGTCCGCCCTTACGACGAGATGCCGCCGGAATGGTTTCGTAGAGCAGCTCAACCAGACGACCGGAAGTCGTAAACGGTTCCTTCTCCCGCTCACGCAGGACTGCCGAGGCGATCTTGCCGGCGAAGCGCTCGTCGCCGTAAGTCGATAGGATGCGCGCGATATCACCGTGCGAATAGGTATTGAGCACATCCGCTGCGGTAATCCCCTGGCTTGCATCCATGCGCATGTCCAGCGGGGCGTCGACTCGGTAGGCGAATCCACGATTGACCTGGTCAAGCTGCATCGAGGAAACACCGAGGTCGAAAAGCGCACCTGCAATGCCCTTCTCAGCGGCGCGGGCGAGAATGTCCTCCGCGCCACTTCCACCAGCGGCTGCAGAAATTTCACCACTGAGCACCTCGGCGAGCGAATCGAAACGCACACGGAACCCTACAAAGCGATCACCGAAGCGCGCGAGACGTTCTTCTGCCCCTCGCAATGCATTGTCATCGCGATCGAGTCCAACAACGCAGAGCTTCGGGAACTGCTCCAACAGGTATTCCGTGTGTCCACCGGCACCAAGAGTGCCGTCGACAACTACTGCGTCGTCACCCAGTGCCTCGATGCCCGGGCGCAATAAATCAGTTACTCGGTGAAGCAAAACGGGGACATGACCAAACTCGCCGGACTTGCGATCATCCGCAGGTGCCGATCCGTTCATTTCCCCTCCTCACCGGGTATGTTCGCACTGGTCAGAGAATCTATCGAGTGTATTCCCGGTTTGCTTAACGACGAGTGCCGCGCCAGCAACCAGACCGCACCTCATGAGCACTACTGGGAATGCTGCTATCGGTGCTTAAAACAAAAAGCGGGGATGTTCACAGGGCCCCGCCTGACAGAACCTGGTATCGGGGAAGTACACCAGGGGCTATCAGGCAGAGTCCATGCGGACATTCCCTCTTTTCGGTTATTCCAAGCGGTTTATAAAACGCCGAACAGCGAGTCATCCTCACCTTCGGAGAAATCAGCTTCATGCTCCGCCTGGTAGGCCTCCCAGGACTCTTTGTCCCAGATCTCCAGAAAGTCAATAGAGCCGATAACCACGCACTCCTTGGAGAGATTCGCGTACCGACGGTGATCCATCGATAACGTGATTCGCCCCGAGCCATCAGGACGCTGCTCATCTGTGCTCGCCGCAAGATTTCGGATGAAAGCTCGCGCCTTGGCATTCGTACGAGAGGCCTTAGTAGCCCGCTGAGCTAATTTGACGAACTCCTCTTTCGGATACACCGCCAGAGAATGATCCTGCCCTTTAGTGACCATCAGGCCACCTGCGAGATCCTCACGGAACTTCGCCGGCAACGTCAGGCGCCCTTTGTCATCAAGCTTCGGCGTATAGGTGCCCAGAAACATGCGTCACTGGCCTCCTATCCCCGTGTCAACCTCAATGTCAACGCACAAACGCTTACCGAATTCAGGGATTTAGGCGTTGCCTTCAAGCAGAGCCAGAGGGCTGTGCTTTCCCGCTGTGCCAAAATCTCGCCAAACTTTAAGCGCAAATCGGATATTCACTTCTGCAATGTTGACCAACCTCAATCAACATCACGCCCCACTTTACCCCACTATCTGCCACTATCAACACAAGAAGGAGAAAAATAGTCACAGCATCAGCGCAACCCCACCGCCAGGACATCCATTTTAACCCAATTGACCTGGGACTTTAAAGAATCCTCTCGACAATTAAAGTGCGAATAAAAAGTGGGGCACCCACCCGCGACCACGCCGACAACGACGCCACACCAACCACATTGTTAACAGAAAGCAGTTTACGCCCCACTACCCACCACCTACCTGCTAGAAACTATCCAGATTGAACCTGATCGCCAGAATTAGCGCGTTGACCTGCAATTTTGTGTCGCCAGAGCCAAACATTCGGAAATACCAGCAACGACCGAAGATAAGAATTCCCTCACCCCAATAGCTAAGTGGAGGAAAGTGGGGACTCGGGGTGGGGCAAAGTGGGTGAGATCTTGTGGAGACGATTCACGTCTAGAAAAACAAAAAAGTGAGGGTTAAGTAAAGAAAAGTGTGTCCGCATGCCACCATAACCCCAGACCACACACCACAAATCACCAAAGAATAGC